>NZ_LWHG01000021.1:600000-900000 GCF_001625445.1 Haladaptatus sp. R4
GGGTACGTCTACATCTCCAGCGGGAGCGCCTACGGCAAAGAAGTGATTCCGAAGCGCGAGAACGACACCGAACTGTGTGACTGCACGGCCGAACAGGCCACCGACGACTCCGGGGAGACCTACGGGCCGCGGAAGGCCGAGGGCGACCGAGCCATCTTCGAGGCCGCAGAGCGCGGCGTCAACGCGATGAGCGTCCGACCGTGCATCGTCTACGGCCCCGACGACTACACCGAGCGCCTGGATTTCTGGATCGACCGCGTGAACGAGCACGACCGCCTCGTCGTTCCCGGCGACGGCGGGAACCTCTGGCACCGCGCCTACGCGGAGGACGTGGCCAGCGCGCTCCGCATCGTCGCCGAAGAGGGCGAACCCGGCGAGGCCTACAACGTCGGCGACCACCGACTGGTTACCATGGACGAGATGCTCTCGCTCATCGCCGACGCGCTCGATACCGAGGTGGAACTCGTCCACGCCAGCGACCGCGAACTCTCGACGGCGGACCTCTCCACCGACGACTACATCCTCTACCGCGACTACCCGCACGTCCTCGACACGAACAAACTGGAAGCGCTCGGATGGGAATCCACGCCGCTCGACGTGGCCATGGAGCGCACCGTCGAGGAGCACTTGGAAAGCGAGCGTGATGGAGAAGAGTACGACCCCGGCCGCGAGAACGAGGAGCGGATTCTGGGCGTGCTGGATACGATTTGAACAGACGATGGGGATAAGTTGGGTTTGATCTTGGTTTCTCTGGCCCTGTCGAACCCCTCAGAGCGTGACAGAGATGGCGTGTTGGATAGCGAATTTTTGAATACAAAGTATGGCTATCACAACAGTCGCTAATTTCCTTTTAGAACCACGGCCCTCCGAAGATGAGTCTGAGTATCAGTGAAACGATAGCAGTTGAGATACTGAGAAAAACAAACGCGCGACCGATTTCGGGCCAAGACCGCTCTCCGAACTGAACAAGGACTATTCCGACTATGAGGAACGTAGCTGTTGGGAATCCGACCGGGTAAATGAATCTCTGAAAAATACCGAGGAGAACACCGATAGCAACGCCTGTTTGGTCAGGTGAATTTGTGAATTCAAAGTAGTCAGAATTCATGTTTGTTTCGAGGAAGAACCATTTTAAGAATTTTCCGTTTGTTTACCACTGATTGAGCCAAACCGAGAGATACACGCTCCATATTCAGCACGACTCATTAATTTGTAACTATCTGACCATTTCACCAGAGTCGTTTTCCTGTGATTTCAGCTACTGAGAAGCGGACCTCGAAAGCCCCCGCGAGGAACGAGCGGGGAGTTGAAAGACGAAGTCTTTCAGAAGTCCACCCAGACACCGCGACCGCAACCGCAAGCCACACCCTCCCCAGCCGATTCGCTTCATGCTCAAAAATCGGAGATTTTTGGCATCACGAAAATCTTCGATTTTCGAATGACTCCCTACGGTCGTTCCGCTCATCCCTCGCACGATAACTAGCAGGCCCTCGGACGAACTGTCCTCGGTCCTGCTAGCCCGCGCGCCACCCAGCTGGACGGGCTGAGTGATACTGACCAGCCACACGGCGCGCGAAGGCGCACGCTATTGCGCCCGCGCGAGGTCTTCGTGAGTGACACAGGAGCGAGCGAACGGCTCGTCAGAGCGTTGCTCTGACGGTGGACGAGTGAACGGAGTTCCCGCGAACGCAGTGAGCGGGAGCACGGAAGAATGGAGTTCTTCCGGAGTGAAGGAATCGGCTGGGGAGGATGTGGTGCGGTTGCGGTATTCATGCGGCTCGGTATTTGTAGTCTAAAAGAAAACAGAAGTCCCTCGTAGCGGCTCGGCCACTGAAATCGAAGAAAAAGTAATCCCGTCACAGCGACCGGGAACGTCCAAAATCGCTTCCCCAGTAATCACACGAAAACCGAATCCACACCACTACCCGACCGACTACTCCCTCGGCGATTGTTCGAACAGCCACTCGTACCACTGGAGTTTGAAGTCTCGCTGTTCGCTCTCGTCCAGCGAACTCTCCTGCGTGTGGCTGTAGTTCAATATCGCGACGAGCAACACGCCGCCGACGGTGTTGCCGAGCGTGATCGGGAGCGTCACGCCGGACAGGGCGGCGACGACACCGGCGCTCCCGCTGAAGACCAGGTAGAACACCTCGCAGGTGGCGATGATGCAGTGGAATAGCCCGTTCGCCGGGATGAGTGCCATGATGAAGATCACGAGCAGGACGCGGGCGGTCGATTCCCGGACCGCGTGGGTCATCCACACCATCCCCGCGACGAGCCATCCGGCGACGATGCCCTTGAAGAACAGGTCCAACCACGGCGTGTGCAACGCGTGCGTTCCCATCTCGGTCGCGACGCGCGCGACGTCCGGGCTGAAGATGCCCGTTTCGGCGAGCAACACGGCACCGAGTATCGCGCCGAGGATGTTTGCGACGAAGACGATGCCCCAGACGCGAAGCAGGAGGGGAACGCTCGCGATGCGGGTCAGGACGAGCGTGACCGGCGTGAGCGTGTTCTCGGTGTACAACTGGTAGCCGCCGATGACGATGAAGACGAACCCGATTGGGTAGAGGAGGTAGCCGAGGATTTCACCGGCGGTGCCGGGAACCGTCGCCTCGACCGTCGCGCGGGTGAGAAACGACAGCATTATCGAGAGCCCGGCGGCGAGACCGCTGAGGAACAACTGTCGGTCGGAACAGCTGAACTCGTACGATGCCGTCGCGACGATGCGTTCGAACACCTCGTCGCCGGAGAACCGGTCACGGATCGCTTCGCCCGCCGCGGGCGCGCCGCTCCGTGACCGGTCGAGGAACTCCCGAATCTGTTTCCGTCGTTCCATCTCTCGTTCGTCCACGTCCAACTCGTCCGGTAAGTCGTCCGACGGCTCCGAATCCATCCTGTCATCCCTATCGACGAATCACGGTAAGGATGTTGTCATCTGGATGGCGCGAGTCGGAGGGGTCGTGGTCCCATCACGACTGCCCACGTCTCCGGAGGGGAAAGTGTTTGACTGCGCAGAAAAGACCCACTGATATGTTCGAAAAATCGTCGTGGATTCGGCTACCGAGGAACGTCCTGGTAGGTCATGGCGTGCTCTCGGAGACGGTCGCCGCGATTGACGAGTTACATCTGCAGGGGACGCCGCTGTTGGTGACGAGTCCGACGCCGAACGAGGTGGCGGGAAAACGGGTCGTGGCGCAGTTCGAGGAAGCGGGCTTGGACGTCGAAACGGTCGTCATCGAGGAAGCCAGTTTCGCCGCGATACAGCGCGTCATCGACATCGCGAACGAGGTAAAGCCGGGCTATCTCGTCGGCGTGGGCGGCGGGAAGGCCATCGACATCGCCAAAATGGCGAGCGACGAGGTCGGACGCGGGTTCGTCTCGATTCCGACGGCGGCGAGCCACGACGGCATCGTGAGCGGTCGCGGTTCGGTACCGGAGAAGGACACGCGTCACAGCGTCGCGGCGGAACCGCCGCTGGCGGTCGTCGCGGACACCGAAATCATCGCCGACGCGCCGTGGAAGCTGACGACGGCGGGGTGTGCCGACATCATCAGCAACTACACGGCCGTCGAGGACTGGCGGCTCGCACAGCGACTCCAGAACGTGGAGTTCCACGAGTACTCGGCGACGCTCGCGGAGATGACGGCGGAGATGCTGGTGGACAACGCGGGGAGCATCAAACCCGGACTGGAGGAGTCGGCGTGGGTCGTCGTCAAGGCGCTCGTCTCCTCGGGAGTCGCCATGAGCATCGCCGACTCCTCACGTCCGGCGAGCGGGGCGGAACACCTGTTCTCCCACCAACTCGACCGGATCGCACCGGGCGCGGCGCTGCACGGCCATCAGGTCGGCGTCGGTTCCATCATCACGGAGTATCTCCACGGCGGCGATTGGCGAGGAATCCGCAACGCGCTCTCGACCATCGGTGCGCCGACGACGGCCGACGAGTTGGGTATCGACGCCGACACGGTGGTCGAGGCGCTCACGACGGCCCACGAGATCCGCGATCGGTACACCATCCTCGGCAACGGGATGAACAGAGCGGCGGCGTTCGAAGCGGCGGAGACGACGAAAGTTATCTGAATAATTTAGGGAGCGTACGAAACAGAGACGACGTCGATACCGATCGAATCCGGAACGCCCATCGAATTGATTCGGAGGGGAAAGAGACGTAATTGGCCGTCGATTCGGACGCAATCGGGGTTTCGTTCGGGGATGGAACACGCCACTCTCGTGTCGGATACGACGATTATTTTCGGACGATTGTAGCTGAAGTTGGCAACAACATTGAATACCTTCGCGTAACAGATTTTCGCGTGGTGGTATCGAAAACAAATGAGTTCCATCGTGGAGATTTCGATATCCGCCGATGAGTTTGCACTTGGCCGTGCGTTACAAGCGGACTCTCAGGTGCAGATAGAACTCGAACGAGTCGTCCCGATGGGAACGTCGCTGTTCCCGTTCTTCTGGGCTCGCGGCACGGACGTCCAACGGTTCGAAACCGCAGTACGAGACGAACCAGCGGTTGACGAGCTCACGAGAATAAACACCCTGACTGATGAAACGTTGTTCCACATCAGGTGGAACGACGAGATAACGAACTTCGTCCACGGAGTCGAGGAAGCCAACGCGACTATCGTGGAAGCACACGGGACGGCCGACGACTGGACGTTTCATCTCCGGTTCCCGGCGCAAGAGGAGATGTCGGCGTTCCAATCGTTCTGTCAACACGAGGAAATTCCGATGCAGGTCGAACGAGTGTATTCGATGCAGGAGCGAGCAGTCCACAACTCTGCGGGCGTCACGCCTGCACAGCGCGAGACGCTCGTCACTGCCTACGAGGAAGGATACTTCGAACGGCCGCGCGGAATCACACGCGAAGAGTTAGCCGACGAACTGGGAATCTCTCCACAGGCCGTCGGTGGCCGCCTTCGGCGCGGATATGCGAATCTCATCGCCGGGTTACTACGTCCGATGAATGTATAGCTCGTTGAATTGGGAACGCACTTAAGTGTGTTTCGTGGGAAACATGTGGTCTGAACTATCTCCGGCCACATCTTTTCTATGTGATCGGGCGCACGGAAAATCCGTTGGCAGTGGTCGGGAATTTTGACCCGATCGAAACGCGAACGATACTCTCACGCCTCAAAACACATATTGACCGTGGACTGCCGATTTCCGCGAGGTAGAAGGCGTGTACCGTCACTCGCCAATTCGAAGCCCGTGTGTCCATCGACCCGGAGATGACGAATGAGTAACCACCGAATACTGGTCGTCGATGACGAACAGCCGATTGCCGATTTGTTCGCCCGCTGGCTCGAAGACCGATACGAGGTCCGTATCGCGTACGACGGTGCCGAAGCCGTAGCTATGCTCGACGACTCGTACGACGTCGTGCTCCTCGACAGGGACATGCCCGACGTGAGCGGCGACACGGTTCTCGAAACGATTCGAGCGGAAGGGTTCGACTGCCGCGTCGGAATGGTGACGGCCGTCGAACCGGACTTCGACGTTATCGAGATGGGGTACGACGCCTACATCGTCAAACCGATAACCGAACCGAGCGAACTACACGCCATCGTGGAGAGTTTGCTTCGCCGGTCCACGTACTCCACCGACGTTCAGCAGTTGCTCACCTTGTCGTCGAAGCAGGCGACTCTGGAAGCACGCATCGACCAGTCGGAACTGGACCGCAACGAGGAGTATCAGGAGCTCATCGCCGAGATTCGGACGCTGAAGGGGTCGCTTTCGACGACGCTCGACGAGATGGACGACGCCGAGTTGGGAAAAGAGATGGCGAGTAGTACCGTCGCCCAAGGGCGATGATTTTTTGCCGTTCGATCAGCTGATGTCCGCGCCTTTGAACCGCCAGTAGCCGAGGCCGAGCGGGACGACCAACCAGAGCGCGAGGATGACGATTGCGAACCAGCCAGTGAGGTAGAACGGAACACTTCCACCGAGAGCGGGTGCAAATTGGTTCACAGCGTTCGGATCGGAAAGATACTGCGTCGCAATGTTGTATGCCCTCGTCGGATTGAGGATTTGGATGAGGAAGTACCACGCCGGGAGGTTATCCGTCGGGAGTCCGCCCTTGACGAGATAGTAAATCCCCAGCGGAACGATGCTCCAGAGGAGTTCGAAGACGGCGAACAGACCGATTGCTCCCGCCATCGCCCGTGAACGGGTTGCCGTCATTGCCGAGAACCCGACGCCGATACCGACAAACACGAGACCGAAGATGAACGTCGCAACGCCTTGAACGAGGAAGTTCGTTATCGAGAACGAACCGTATTGAACGAGGAGAACGATTGCACCGGCGATGAACGCGATGACGGTTGCGACTGCGACGACGCAGGAGCGCCCGATGAGTTTGCCAAACAGCACGTCACGGCGGGAGTGTGGCAATCCGAGCAGCAGTTTGATGCTTCCCGATTCGCGCTCACCTGCGATCGAGAGATACGCGACGACGAGCGCCGCGAGCGGGACGAGAAGCGTCGCAGGCCTGTTGAGGAACCTGATGGTGTCTGCGGCGGTATAGTTACTGAACGCCGTGCTCAACGCGTACATACCTCCGGCAGTCGCCAGCACGAACAGGGCGGTAATGACCCACAGCGTCTTGGACCGCGCGGCGTCCTCGAAGTCCTTGCGCGCGACGACGGCCCAGCTCATGGCCGGGCCTCCGATTCCATCCGCTGGCTTTCAGAACCGGTCGTGTACGCCTCGAAGAGGTCTTCGAGCGACGACTCCTTCGTCCGGATGTCGGCGACGGTCGCGCCCGCCTCTTCGACGGCGTTGATGACCTTCGCCTTCGCGCTCGCCTCCGTGTACGTGACGTGCAGTTCGTCGCCCTCCACCGTCGAGTTCGTGACGCCGTCGATTCGTCCCAGATCGACGCTCGGGACGGTATCGACCGTCAGTATCATCGTCGCCCCGGTTCCGGTCGCGTTCCGAAGCCCGTCGATAGTGTCGACCGTGATGAGTTCGCCCTTGTTCATGATGGCGACGCGGTCACAGACCGCTTCGACCTGACTCAAGATGTGGCTGGAGAAGAACACGGCCGTTCCACGGTCCGCCTCGGCCTGGATGATCTCTCGCATCTCCTTGACCCCGTGCGGGTCGAGGCCGGAGGACGGTTCGTCGAGGATCAAGAGGTCGGGGTCGCCGACCAGCGCCATTCCGAGCGTCACCCGCTGGCGCATCCCTTTCGAGTAGCCACCTGCCGCACGCGCGGCGTCGTCCTCGGAGAGGCCGACGCGGTCGAGGATTTCGTCCGCGTCCTCGCCGGTCTCCTTGGAGTCGATGGCGAACTGGATGTGTTTCCGGCCGGAGAGCCGTCCGTACAGGTCGGTCGCGTCGGGGAGGATACCGATCCGTTCGTGAATCGGTTGCGTTTCCTCCTGTGCGTCGTAGCCGAGCACTGTTGCAGTCCCGTCGGTCGGGCGGATGTAATCCATGAGCATGTTGATGGTCGTCGATTTTCCGGACCCGTTCGGACCGAGGAAGCCGAACACTTCGCCTTCCTTGACTTGGAGGTTCAGGTCACGGACTGCGACCACCTCACCGAACCGCTTGGTGAGGCCAGTTGTTTGTATAGCGGCCATAACGGCCATATAATTCCTAGGGTAGTTAAAACTATGTTGCTATGATAAGTCACCCCACGATTTCTCAGCCGAGGTCGGCGCGTTCGAACGATAGATAGCCGAGAACGAGCGGGACGACGAGCCACGCGCCGAGGATGACGAGCATGAACCACTTTTTCAGGTAGAACGGAATCGCCGCGCCGTGTTCGAGGACGCGGAAGTGGTACACCCCTCCGCCCGAAAACACCAACCCGGAAGCGCGCTGGAAGGCGTACGACGGGCTGATGAGATAGACGAACTCGTATATCCGCGGCGAGAGCTGTATCCCGAGTTGATCGTGTGCGACGAAGCGGAGCGCCGAGGACGGCGAGATGGGCGGAATCGTCCAGAGCACGTTGAAGATGAAGAAAACCCCGACGGAACTCACCATCGCACGCGACCGCGACGCGCAGGCCGAGGAGAGACCGACCGCGATGGCGACGTATGTCACGCCGAAGTAGAGGAACAGCAGGAAGAACTCGGCGAAGACGGTGAAGTCGATGGAATCGAGCATGAAGAGGCCCTCGAACGCCGCGATACCGAAGGCCAACAGGAGACCGAGGATGATGACCGCTGATCGGCCGACGAACTTCCCGACGACGAGGTCGAGGCGCGTGTTCGGCAACCCGAGGAGGAATTTGATGCTGCCCGATTCGCGTTCACCCGCGATGGCGAGATAGGCGACGACGAGCGCGCTGATGGGGATGATGAAGATTCCGATGAGGGTGAGCACTTGGAGGATGTTCGTCATCGTGGAGCGGGGGTTCGACGACGCCGCGTACACCAACAGCGCGAGCAAGCCGACGTAGACGGCGATGAGCGCCCACAGCCCCTTCGAGCGTCTGGCGTCGATGAAATCCTTCCGTGCGACGGACAGCCAGGTCATGCGGGAATCTCCATGCGCGATTCTTCGGGTTCTTCCGGTTCGTCACCCGTCGTGTACGTGGTGAACAGTTCTTCGAGCGACGCCTCCTCGGACTTGATGTCCGTGATGGTGGCCACGGCGTCGACGCGTTTGACGACGGCCGGTTTCGCCGCGGCGTCGGTGAACGACACGCGGAGCGTCGACCCTTCGAAGGAACTGTCGCCGACACCCTCGATGCCGGTCAGGTCGAGGGCAGTCGGCGTCTCCTCGACGGACAGGAGAAGTTGCGACTTGGAACCGGTGCGCTCCCGAAGCTGGTCGACGGTGTTCTGTGCGACGAGCTTCCCGCTATTCATGATGCCGACGCGGTCACAGACGGCGTCCACCTCGGAGAGGATGTGGCTGGAGAAGAACACGGCCGTTCCGGTGTCCGCCTCCGCTTGGATGAGTTCACGCATCTCGACGATGCCGTGCGGGTCGAGGCCGGAGGACGGTTCGTCGAGGATCAGGAGGTCGGGGTCGCCGACGAGCGCGGCGGCCAGCGCGAGTCGCTGTGTCATCCCTTTCGAGTAGCCACCGACCTTTCGGTCGGCGTCCTCCTGTGACAACCCGACGCGGTCGATGAGTTCCGCCGGGTCGTTGCTCGCGTCCTTCGCGTCGATGGCGAACGAGAGGTGTTCGCGTGCGGTCAGTCGGTCGTACAGGTGGTAGCCGTCGGGGAGGATTCCGATGGAGTCGCGGATGGCGCGGGAATCCGTCTGTGCGTCGTAGCCGAGGACCGTCGCCGTGCCGTCGGTGGGGCGCATGAAGTCCAACAGCATGTTGATGGTGGTGGATTTTCCTGCACCGTTGGGACCAAGAAAGCCGTAGATTTCGCCCTCCGCCACGGTCAAATCGAGACCGTCAACCGCGACGACGTCGCCGAACCGCTTCGTGAGGGACTTAGTTTCGATGGCGGGCATGGCCGATAATTTTAATGCCATCTACAAATGCTTTCCGTTGATTGACAACTACTCCCGAGTCCGATGATAACCATTCACAAACAGAGCCAAGACGCTCGAATCGAGAGTCGCTCGTAGCGAGATGAACGACGTCACCATCCGCGCCGCAAAACCGGACGACGCGACCGCCATCCGGCGCGTCGCCCGGGGAGTCGTGGCACGCGGCCTACGACGGGGTCGTGGGGGAAGCGGCGGTGGACGAGGTCGTGGACCGGTGGTACGACACCGAGGGACTCCGCGAGAGCACGACGCGGGACGGCGACGAGTTCCTCGTCGCGACCGGGAGGGGGGCGGCAGTATCGTCGGATTCGTCCACGTCGCGCCGATTACGGGCGAGGACGACGCGTTCGACCTCGTTCGAATCTATCTCGTTCCGGAGGAGTGGGGAGCGGGGGTGGGGACCCGTCTGCTCGACCACGCCGAAGCGCGGATTCGTGAACGGGGAGCCGAACGACTGCGGTTGACGGTCGTGGCCGACAACGACAGAGGAGTGGGATTTTACGAATCCCGCGGCTTCGAGCGGATCGGAGAACGGGAAGACGCTGCTCTGGGAGTGCAAGAGTACGTGTACGAGAAGGAACTGTGAAAATCGGGCGTTCAGCCACTGGGGGGTTCGAAATGTGAGCAGAATTTGTAGCTAAAGCCCGCGTCGATGTTTTATCAAATAAATCCAACATATATCGTCGGTCTATTGGTTGATAGATGATTGCAGTTGCGAAGAAGCAGCTCTCGAAACCTCTCCCGCTCGTCGTGAACTGGTTAGTTTTGTTGTGATTGCAAGAACCGAGTCGCATGAACACCGCTACTTGCTCGTGGCGTTGCCGCGAACGGGTGGTGGTTCCGGGTCTTCATCGCAGTTGTTGCTCTCTTATCTCGGCCAAATTCATCCATACTGAGTGATCAAAGGTGTTCAGGGTCGACGTCTCAGAGATGATGATCGAATCTCACTACTGCAAGGATTCGGTGAGAGACGTAGCTTCGAGCAAGTTCAACATTCGCGTAGTTATTTCATCGTTGTATCGGACCGATTGCGGGGCGAAAGATTATACCATATGTGGTACGAACTGCATATATGGGTAGTAGCATCAGCGATTTCAGCAAATATATCCCGTCCGAGGAATCAGCAGAAACAAACCTCGGTGATGCGATTTCGGGAACGTTTTCCGATATCGAACTGGACTCAGTTGAGACCATTCGAAAGATCCGGCGTGACGAATGAGGCTATTTCTTGACACCAATATTCTGATTTCTGCTATCGTTTCGGAACCCGGGCGAGGACACGCTGCGACGAAACTTCTCAACGAGGACCACGAATTTCTGACTTGCTTGCTGAATATCATGGAACTCCGAACCGTACTCTGCAAGAAAAAGTAAAAGAGACAGGAGAAAGTGGCAGAGATAGAGAAAGAGATCATTAGCCATGTCGAGCTGACGTTTCCTGAAACATCCGATATGGTCGCCGCAGATTCACTTCAAGAAGAAACGCTACTGTATCCGATGGATTGTATTATTCTCGCATGTGCCACCGGTCAGGATGCAACGCTCGTCACTTTTGATTCCGAACTCCTCGAAGCAGGTGCGGTAGCACCTGAAGAGATTCTCGAACGCAGTTAGACGTACTCCTCTAGGAACTCCGCAATCGTCGTGTACGCCTCGATGCGGTTCTCCAGTTTCGTGAAGCCGTGGCCCTCGTCCGGGAAGACGAGTTTTTCCACCGGAACGCCCTGTTCGGCGGCTTCCTCGGCGATTTGCTCGGCCTCGCCGACGGGCACGCGCGGGTCGTTCTCCCCGTGGAGGACGAGCAGCGGGGCCTCGATGTTTTGGATGTTGTTGATGGGACTGACCGACTCCAAAAAGTCGCGGTCGTCTTCGAGCGACCCGTACTCGGCCTCCCGCAACTCGCGCCGCCAGTCACCCGTGTTTTCGAGGAACGTGACGAAGTTGGCGATGCCGACGATGTCGATTCCGGCGGCCCACAACTCGGGGTACTCGGTGATCGCCGCGAGGACCATGAACCCGCCGTACGAACCGCCCATGGCGACGATTCGGTCGGGGTCCACGGCGCGCTGGTCGTGGAGCCATTCGATACCGGCCTCGATGTCCGCGACCGAATCCATCCGCTTTTCCACGTCGTCCAGATGGGTGTACTCCTTGCCGTAGCCCGACGAACCGCGGACGTTGGGTTCGAAGTAGGCGTAACCGCGGTTCAGGAAGTACTGCTTGACCGGATGAAACGACGGTCGGCGCTGGCCCTCCGGTCCGCCGTGGATGTCCACGATGACGGGGGTTTCACCCGCCTTCGCACCGTCGGGGACGGAGAAGAACGCGGGGATTTTCCGCCCGTCGAAACTCTCGAAGTGGACGAGTTTCGGGCGGGCGAACGATTCGGTCGGGAGACCAGCGGTCGATGCCTCGGTCCAGCGTTCGGCTTCGCCGGTTTCGACGTCCACCACGTAGACGTTGGTGTTGTCCGTGCTGCCGGTGGCCCCGATGGCGAACCGCTCCGCGTCGGGGTCGAAACTGACCCCGCCCGCGATGCCGCGCGGGAGGTTGGGCGTCGGGAACTCGCGGATGGTCGTGTCGTCGGTCAACTCCCCGACGGTGAGTTCCGTGTACCCGTCCACGTTGCGCGAGTAGACGAGACGGCCCGTGTCCTCGTGGAGGGAGAGACCGTCCACGTTCCACTCTCCCCCCTCCTCCACGAGTTCGACGTCGAGCGAATCGAGGTCCAGACGGGCGAGGTACATCGTGTCCGCGCCGTCGTCAGTGACGAGATAGAGCGCCTCCCCATTCGGCCCCCAGTTGACCCCCTGAAACCGTACGTTGCCCTCGTGTGGCGTGACGTGTTCGAGTTCGCCGGATTCGATGTCGAGGACGGAGAGGTCCTGATCGAACGAGGAGTGGGATTCGACGACGAGGAGTTTTCCGTCGTCGGGATTCCACCCCGCGAGCGAGAGCCAACCGTCACCCTCGTACACCAGTTCGGCGTTCTCGCCCGTCCCGTCCCGGTCCTGCACGTATACGTCGAAGACGGCATTGTCGCGCCGTTGGACGTGAACGCGAACTGCGACCCGTCGGAGTTCCATCCGCCCCAGCGGTGTTTCGCGTCCGGCATCGCGGTGAGCGGGGTGATGGTTTCGCCGTCGCCGTCCAACCGGAAGAGTTGCTGGCGCTCGTTTCCTCCGTCGTCCATTCCGAAGACGAATTCGTCGCGTTCCGGCGATTGGGAGATGAACGTCACGCGCTCGTCGTCGAAAGTCAACTGACGAGGCCACGAACGGGGCTCGTCCAGTTGCCACGCCTGTGGAACGCCGGTCGTGTTCAACAGAAAGCACAGCCGCTCACCGGCGAAGTCGAACGACGCGCCGTAGGCGCTTCGAACGTTCAAATATCGCTCGAAATCGTAGGTACTCATCGCCCGTTTCTTTTCATTCGTCCATCATAGTGCTTTGGTAGTCGGTAGTCCGGAACACGGTATCGTCGCTAGAATAGTCAGATCGAAGATATTTCACTATACTTAAAGAATGGAGATACAAAGGCACAGACTTTGTATGACCGATACCTTGATTTGTAGTACGCTGAGTGATATACTATGGATGCGACATCTCAAAATACCCATACTGACTCTGATTTGATACATCAATACTCGTTCGACGGTGACGAGACCGACAGTATCGTCGTCACGGTCAGCAACGCCGTCTCCGACGTGACTGGAACGCCGATGGATGAGATGCCACCGCTGCAGGAGACGCTCGATTGTGACTCGCTCGAATCGCTTTTTAGATCTTTTAATATCGAAGAGATGTCCGGAATCGGCCAGGTGGGGTTTACGTTTCACGGTTGTACCGTTCGTATCGACACGACGGGAACCGTCCAAGTGTACGAGGAGAATCGTGGCTTTGCCGCCGATAGCTCAAGGTGCTAAACATCGTGGCCCGCGACCTTGAACTCCTCTCGGTGGACGAGTTCGAAGACCAACTCGGCCACCTGCTCGAAGTAAGTGCGGTGAACGGAATCGATTTCGACAGGTCGTGGACGTTCCGCCTTCCGGGCGACGACGTTCCCGACGTGATGGTCGAAATCACGCGTCTACGGAAGCCGACCACCGATCAATCGGAACGGTAACGAGACCGTTCGATGGGTAAATTCGTCGTTTCCACCCGGTAGTTGGCGAATAACAAAAACCCCTGCCTGAGTGGCCCCGTTGCCATGCAACGCGAGAGACGACACATCCTGACGCTCGCCATCGTCTGCCTGCTTATCCTCGGCAGCGGTGGTGTCGCCGCCACGAAGTACGACCAGTCTAGCCGCGACAAACCCACGATAACCACGCACGAGTCGGTCCGCGTCGAGTTCGCTAACGACTCCTCGGTCATCGTTCACGGGAACGTGGAGCGCGTGGGCATCGGGACGACGTGGAGCGCGACGGACGGTGCGGCAACGTCGTACTTCGAGTACGGTCCGATGAACGGAACGACTCGTCTCGACGTGCCCGAGGAAGGGAACCGAACGGCGATTAGCTACGTGACCGTCTACAGCGGCGGGAACATGACCCCCATCTTGACCGTACAGAATCCGAACAAGGGGTCTACGAACGCCACGAACACGTCCAGTTGCCACGTCGGACCGTCCGGAAAGAGTGCCGCACCGTCCGTGCGAGCAGCGTAACGGATCGTAGGTGAATTCGGTCGCGTGGAACCGTCGGTAGAATGGTGATCTTTTTTGACTCAAACGAGCGGGTAATAGCCGATTGCACCGCGGAGAGTCCCGAGAATGCGTCATACTCGTTTCCCTCCGAGACGATACGCTCCCCCACCCGTTTGTCAGTCGATAAACTGTTCACGTCGTCAAGACATCGGGGGATACAGGGTAAACGGAGTCGCTGATTTATGCGGTATCTCGGCGTCTACGCATCGACAGGGTGGGAAGAATGAATACGACACAGTCACGGGAGCGCAGTGATCCGACACGGTCACGTGCGTTTTCAGAACAGGAGGTGTACGATGCGGTAAAGAATTTGCGACGACGGTACGTTCTCTATTCGCTCAATCGGGCACAGGAGTCCGTCGAACTGGGGGAACTCGCCGAACAGATAGCGGCGTGGGAGAACAACATCCCTCGGGATGCCGTTTCCCCCGAACAGCGGAAGTCAGTGTACAGCGCGCTGTACCAGACTCATCTCCCGAAGTTGGAGAACATCGGAATCGTCAGCTACGACCGCGAATCGAAACGCGTGTCGTTTACCGACGGTGCGGAGGACTTCGAACTGTATCTGGCGACGGATGCACAGACGACGATTCCGTGGCACAAACTGTACGTCGGGCTTTCGGCGTTCGGCGCGATACTCATCGCGCTCGGGTGGCTCGGTCTCGTTCCTGCATCGGGGTTCCAACTCGCGGTCGTCGTTCTCGGGGTGTTCGCGGTGACAGCTTTCGCACATTTCTACGACCGGCACTGTTGGCAACGACGGTTTCAGGGTGCGACGCCGGACCTCGCCGTGGAGTTCGGCGAGAACCGATGGTTCCAATGAAAGAAGACTTTTACTTTCTCGTTTCGTGGCGGCGAGTATGCGCGTCGCGTTCGTCGCGGAAGTAACGGCCCAACACGAGGAGTCGGGGAGGACTCGCCGACTCCGACGTATCGCGGAACTGCTTGCGAACCGCGGCCACGAGGCCACGGTCTTCTGTGCACAGTGGTGGGACGGCGACCACGATACGTTCGAACAGGCGGACGTGACGTACCACGCGGTGACGACCGAACCGCCCGGCGACACACCATCGCGCCGGTTCGCGCTCTCGCTCCCCGGCGCACTTCGCCGCGTGAAACCGGACGTGATTCACGCGACCGCAGTGCCGAAACACGTCCTCGCGGCGAAGACAGCGAGCAAACTCGCGCGCGCACCGCTCGTCGTCGACTGGTACGAGTCACCGCCCGAAACCGCCGGGAACGCCTCGAAATCGCTTCGGATGGCCGCGCGTTCGCCGGACGGGGTCATCACGCCGTCGGAGACGGTGAAAACCCGGGTTCGGGAACTCGGCGCGGACGAGGCGGACGTGCGCGTGATTCCCAACAGCATCGATACGGACGCGATTCGAGAGGCCCGGACCGTCGAGGGGGCCGACATCGTCTATTCGCGCCGATTGGACGAGGACGCCAACGTCGAGAGTCTCTTTCTGGCGCTGGCGGAACTCCGCGGGATGGGCTGGAACGCCGTCATCATCGGCGACGGTCCCGAACGTGAGGGGTACGAACGACAGGCCGCCGACCTCCGCATCGACGACCGCGTGGAGTTCACGGGCGCACAACCCGTCGAGAAGCGGATTCCGGTGTTTCGTGGCGCACACGTCTACGTCCAGACGGCGCGCAGGGAGGCCTTTCCCACCGACCTCCTCCGAGCGCTCGCGTGTGGCTGTTCGGGCGTCGTGGAGTACCACGTCGAATCGAGCGCCCACGAGTTGGTCGAACAGGAGGACCGCACGTTTCGGACGACGAGCGAACAGGAACTCACCGAGGCGCTTCGCTCGGCCGCCGAACTTCCACACATGACCGAAAACGAGGAGTTCGATCGATACGACGACGACCCCGTACTCGAACAGTACCTCGACTGTTACCGGGACATGCAGGATTCGTTCGGCTTTTTCTGAATTCCCTTCGAACGACCGACGATAGCGAGGGGGAGAGTACAACGACGGTGACCAGGAGGAAAGTACAGCGACGATAGATAGGGGGAGAGTACAACACCCTCTCGCGCGTATGGGCCACCGACGCCATGGCCACGAAGCTCGAAGCTCGACGCCTCGTCCGGGTTCTGGGGAACGACCGAATCATCGACGATATCTCGTTCGCGGTCGCGGAGGGCGACGTGCTCGCGGTGCTCGGCCCGTCCGGGGCCGGAAAGTCGTCGCTCCTTCGACTACTCAACCGACTCGACGAACCGAGCGAGGGGACCGTGTTGCTCGACGGGACGGACTACCGGGAGATTCCACCGCGGGAACTGCGTAACCGCATCGGTACCGTTCCGCAGTCGCCCGCCCTCCGCGACGGGACGGTCTTCGAGAACGTGACCATCGGCCCGCGACTCCGCGGCGAGTCCGTTTCCGAGGAAACCGTCGGGGACCTGCTGGCGCGGATGGACCTCGGCGGCTACGCCGAGCGGGACGTGGCGGAACTGTCGGGCGGCGAGGCACAGCGCGTTTCCATCGCCCGGACACTCGTCACGGAACCCGAGGTGCTGCTTCTCGACGAACCCACGTCGAGTCTGGACTCGCGGTCGGAGGCGCAGGTCGAGACGCTCCTCGAAGGACTCGTTCACGAGACCGACCTCACGACGGTGCTGGTCACGCACGACGATTCGCAGGCGCGACGGCTGGCCGACCGCGTGGCGCTGCTCGAAGACGGCCGTCTCGAATCCATCGGCGCGGTCTCGGAGGTGATGGCGTGATGGCGGGATTCTTCGGTCAGTTTCAGAACCCGGACGTCCTGCGAGGACTCACTCAAGTCGCCGCTGCGTCGGTGCTGGCGCTCGTCGTGCTCGGCGTCTCGGCGGTTCGCAACCTCGACCTCGAAACCGAACTCGGTCGGTCGTTCGTCCGTGGATTCGTGCAGGTGGTGGCGATGGGGTCGGTCATCGGAATCCTGTTCTCGGTGAACCTCGCGTGGAGCGGCCTCGTGCTCGTGGCGATGATGGCCATCGCCGCGTGGATTTCCAAGGACCGGGGCGAGAACGTCCCCGGCGTCTTCCGCGTGTCGCTCGTCGGAATCGCGTTCGGTTCGGGGGTGGTCATCGTGGCGATGGTCGCCGCCGGAGCCATCGAGGCATCGGTCCGAAACCTCATCCCCGTCGGCGGGATGATCATCGCAAACGCGATGAAGACGAATTCCCTCGCGCTCGACCGATTCAAGGGAGAGGTAGAGTCGAACCGGGCGGAGATAGAAGCCGTCCTCTCGTTGGGCGTCGCGCCCGAAAACGTCGTCTCGGAGTACGTGACGACGAGCGTGCGGGCGTCCCTGATTCCGATGGTGGAATCGCTGAAAAGCCTCGGATTGGTGTACATCCCCGGAATGATGTCGGGTATGATCCTCGCCGGGGCGAATCCCATCTACGCGGCCGAATACCAATTCGTCATCATGGCGATGTTGTTCGCCGCCGGTGGACTGACGAGCATGGTGAGCACGCTCCTCGTCGGTCGGTACGCGTTCACCGAGGCGGAACAGTTGAAGCGATTCGACGGGTCGGCGACGAGGGTGTGATGGAGTGGTAGTACGGTTATGAGGTTGCGAAGCAACCTCGCAAGCGAGTAGCGCGGAACGGAGTTCCGCGGACCGTTCGAGCGGGCTTTGCCCGCGAGAAGACGGCATCGCCGCGAGCGAAGCGAGGGGCGACCGGGAGAGGCCAAAATATCTCGCGCAACGATTGCGAACGAGCGAGGGCTTTCGAGGTCAGTCCCTCACTCGTCTTTACCCGGATCGTGCCGTTCGAACCATTCGGTGAGCGTTTTCAACCGATGGCGCGCCCGTTTCGGCGCGCCGATATTGTGATGTTCGTTCGGATAGATGACGAGTTTCGTCGGTACTCCTTGTCTTTTCAAACTCACGTACAACTGTTCGGCCTGTGACGGCGGACAACGCCAATCGTTCTCCCCGGCCGTGACGAGCGTGGGCGTCTCGACGCCTCCCACCTCGGTGATGCTCGACATGGCGTGGTAGGCGTCCGGTTCCTCCCACGGAAGGCCGAGGTCGGTTACGTACCACTGGTGGTGGTCTCCGGTTCCGAACAGGGAGTAGAAGTCGTAGATTCCGTGTTCGGGCGCGGCCGCGGCGAACAGGTCGGTCCGCGTGATGATGTGAGCGCTGTTCACGCCGCCCTGTGAAAACCCAGTGACGAACAACCTGTCTTCGTCGGCCCAGCCGCGTCGAACCGCCCACTCGACACCCGAGATGATGTCGTCGCTTTCGCGCGGTCCCCACTCTCCGCGGATGGATTCGGTGAACTCCCGACCGTACGAGAGGCTTCCGCGGTAGTTGACTCGGAGGACGACGTAGCCCTTCCCGGTCCAGTAGCAGTCGTCGACGCCGAACTGCGGGGCGTCGTACGACATCGGCCCGCCGTGGATGGCGGCGATGAGCGGACGCGGTTCGGGGTCGTCGGGGTCGAACGTCGGTGGAAGGTACGCGATGGCTTCGATCGTACCGCCGTCGCCGTTCTCGAACGTGACGCGGCGACAGTTCGGCATCGCCACCTCGTCCACGAGATCGGCGTTCATCGCGGTGAGTCGCGTTGGGGCTTCGCCCCCGTCGATTGCGTCGGTCGGCATCGCGTACACGTCGGTGGGGTCGCTCGGTCCGGTGAGACAGAGCGCGACGGTCGATTCCGTCGCATCGAACGACGTGATAGTCCGATACTCGCCCTGCGCGTCGAATACTCGTTCCGAGTCGTCTTGGTTCGCGGAGAGTCGAACCAGTCGCGTCCGCGCTTCGTCGCCGAACGGAGCGAGGAGCGTATCGTCGTCCGTCCACGTCGGCGCGCCGATCCGCGACACCGACCGGTTGAGGGATGTCGACACCGACTGGTACGTCCCACCGTCGGCCACGAACACTCGATTCGGGATGCACCAGTTGTTCGGGTTGCCACCGACGAACGACAATCGACCGCCGTCCGGGCTCCAACGCGGTTTCGAAGCGGATAGTTCCCCGGCTGTGACCCGTCGCAGGTCGCTCCCGGACGGGTCGATGGTGAACACGTCCATCATCGAGGTTCGGTCCGGGTGGTCCGTTCGATTCGATATGAACGCGATTCGGTCCGGTCCCCACGCGGGTTGCAGTCCGGTCATGGCCTCGTACGCGCCGCCTCCGTACGCGTCGTCGAGCCGACGGATAGCCCGGGTCCGAACGTCCACGACGAACAGATACGTCGTCACCTCGTCCAGAAAGCCGGTTCCGTCGTACTTGTGTTGGAGACGCTCGGTTTCGACCGGTGCGTCCTCGTTTCGGCGGGCGTTCAGATACTCCGCCTCCTCGTCGGTCGGGTCGCGGACGGAGACGACGAGACGCTCGCCGTCCGGTCCCCAGTCGAATTCTCGAACGCCCTCGTCCCGGTTGGTGATTTGACGAGCGTCGCCACCGCGTTCGAGGTCGAACAGCCAGACTTGGGAGTTCGGTGTATCGTCCAAATCGTCCGCATCCCCTTCGTCTTCTGCGTCGTCGTCCCGACCGACGCGCAGCGAGACGTCGCGTTCGCGAGCGGCGAGAAACGCGAGTTTCGACCCGGACGGCGACCACTTCGGCGACCCAACGCCGGAAACACGAGTGAGCCGATGCGGGTCGTCGGCTCCGTCGGTCGGAACGACGAACAACGACCGATGGTTTTCGTCGGCCGCCCTGTCGGCTTCCCTCAGTACGAACGCGATACGCTCTCCGTCGGGTGAGAGGGAACAGTTAGAAACGAGTCGGACATCGAAGATATCGTTCAGTTCAAAAGGGCGAGCGTCCATGCGGGACGTACCCTGTCACGCCGATAATATGTTTGGGTTATCGCCGCTCGTTGCCGGATTCCCGGACGTTCGCCGCCTCGACGGCGCGAACGGCGGCGACGTTCTCCTCGACGTCGTGGACTCGAACGATGTCCGCGCCGCGTTCCGCGGCGATGGTCGTCCCGGCGACCGTCGCGGCGGTTCTATCCCCGTCGGTTACGGAATCGAACATGGATTTGTGCGAGTGACCGATGAGGACGGGACAATCGAGCGCGTGCAGTTCGCCGGTCCGTCCGAGGAGTTCGAAGTTCTCCCCGGCGGTCTTCCCGAACCCGAGTCCGGGGTCCACGATTATCTTGCTCCGGTCGAGACCCGCCTTCTGTGCGAGCAGGACGCGTTCTTCCAGTTCCGCGATGACGTCCTCGACGACGTCGTCGTACTCCACCGTGTGCTCCGGAACGACGGGTGCGTCGAGGCTGTGCATGACGACCAGCGGTGCGTCGTATTCCGCGGCGACGAATCGCATCTCGGGGTCTTCGAGTCCCGACACGTCGTTCAGGATGTCCGCACCCGCCTCCAGCGCGGCGCGACCCACTGCGGCTTTTCGCGTATCGACGGATAGCATGACGTCGAGGTCACGAATTTCCTCGATGACGGGAACGATGCGCTCGATTTCCGCCTCGTCCGGAACCTCGTCGGCACCGGGGCGGGTGCTCTCACCGCCGATATCGATGATGTCGACGCCCGCGTCGACCATTCGCTTCGCTTGGTCGATGGCGTCCTCGTGTGCCTCGTACTGCCCGCCGTCGTGGAAACTGTCGGGCGTCACGTTGAGGATGCCCATCACCGCCGTTCGGCCCTCCCACGGGTAGCCGTGGCCGCCCTCCGTTTCCCGAATTCCGAGCGTGTCCCGGAGGTCGTCGGCGAAGGTGGACAAGCCGTACGGTGAGTCGTCCAGTCGCCCCGCGAGTCGCCGGTACTGTGCGAGCGTTCCCATCAACAGCACATCGATGTTTTCGTCGTCCCGTTCGTGGAGGCCGGACTGTGCACACTCGCCGCCGAGCGAGAGCATCTCGGCTTTGATGTACTGGGCCTGTCGCGTCTGGACGCGGGTCTTCACGACTCGGTGAACCGCCTTGCCCCGCGCGAGATGGCGTTCAGGTCTGGTGGCGTGCGTGCTTTCGAGCGCTTCCTGTGCGTCCTCCAACGAGGCGATTCGTTTCGGAATCTCCGCGCGCGTCCAGCGCGTCCGTGCCTCCGCCACGGCGAACAGCGACCCCACGACGAGGACGAAATCGCCCCCCTCGGCCGCGTCGAGCGCCGTATCGAGCGCGCTTTCGACGGAACTCATTCGCTCGACGCGCTCGACCCCGTGTTCCTCGAACACCCGTGCGACGACCTCTTCGTCCTCCGCCCGGCCGTTGTTCGCGCGGGTAGCGACGACGTGGTCCGGCGTCGGAAGCGCGTCGGCCATCCCCTGAATGTCCTTGTCGTGCATCGCGCCGAAGACGAGGTGAAGGTCGTCGTAGTCGAACTCCGCGATGGTGTTGGCGAGGGCCGCACACGCACCCGGGTTGTGCGCGCCGTCAAGCACGACGAGCGGTCCGTCCCCATCACTTCGAACCGGCCGGGCCAGAACCCCTTCCGCAGTCCCCGGGCGATCTCGTTTTCCGTCACGTCCGCGACTTGGCGGGCGAGCGCCGCGGCGATACCCGCGTTCTGCGCCTGATATTCCCCGAGCAGTGGAATCTCTGTCCCGACGCTCCAATCCGCTCCGGAGATGGAAACCGCGGCCTCGGTGTGGTTCGTCCGTCCATCGTAGGTCGCTCGCACGTCGCTGTCGTCGTCCTCCCCGTCGCCCACGACGATCACGTCGCCCGCCTGTTTTCGAACGGCATCGAGGGCGTCACCTCGCGTGCCGGTGACGAGCGGTGTGGTTTCCGGTGCCACGTGTGCCTTGTCGGTGGCGATTTCCTCGATGGTGTCGCCGAGGATGCCCGTGTGTTCGAGCGTGACGCTAGTGACGGCGGCGGCGACCGGGTCGATCACGCTCGTCGCGTCGTAGCGCCCGCCGATACCGACTTCGAGGATGGCCACGTCCACGTCCTCCCGGGCGAAATACCACAACGCCATCGCGGTCATTCCCTCGAAGAAGGTCGGCGAGTCGCCACGAGTCGCCGTCTCCGTTACGTAGTCGTAGACGGACTCGACGTACTCGACGATGGCCGTCTCGGTGATCTTTCGTCCGTCGACCGTGACTCGTTCGCGAACGTCGTCGAAATGTGGGGAAGTGTAGAGACCGACCGACAGTCCCGCTTCGCGGAGGACCTGCTCGGTCATCCGGGCCGTACTGCCCTTTCCGTTCGACCCGGCGACCTGTACGAACCGTCCGCCGTCGTGTGGATTGCCGAGGTGGGAGAGGAGGTTTGCGGTGGAGTCCGTCCCCGGTTTCGGACGGAAGCGCCGCAGGTCGAAAAGAAAGTTCGCGGCCTCGTGGTAGTCCATAGCTGTGTGGACAGAAGCCGAGCGCTTTAGATTGTCGGAGTTGAGATTCCCGGCAATTCGGAACCGGCTACGATTCCGCTCGGGAGGGGGTCTTTTCAGTTCCAAGGGTTCCCGGTCCGACGCTCGGAAGCTACCGTTCGAACTCCCACTCGTACTCCCGTTCGAACTCCCGCTCGAACCACCGTCGCGTATCGCGGTGAGCACCGTCGTTCGTTCGTCCGTCGTCCAACAGCCGCATCATCCGCCGTTCGAACTCGTACTCGTCGATTTCGTCCGCGACGTACTGTCGCTTCAGTTCCTCCATCCGGTCCTCCTTCGTCGGCGTGACGTGCTCCGAGAGGCCAACCTCGCGAGCGCGCGGCGAAACCGCTTCCGCGACGCGAGCCATTCGTCCGAGTCGGTCGCTCCGCGGGACCGATACCCCCTGCACGATGGCGACGACCATCCAGACGAAGAAGACGCAGGCCACCACCGCGTCGAAGAAGAACGCGACGACGTACGGAAACGCGGCGCGGAAGAACGCGGGGATCAAGGGCGCGTTCGCGTACGCCGGACTGCCGAGCGCGGCGAGCGTGCCGAACACCCCGAACACCACGATTGCAAGGAGGGTGAGGAGGGACACCACGAACGCGGCGAATAGCCGCTTGACCTTGGTGCTGGCGAACGCGTTCATCGACTCAGTCTTTGATCGGAGTACACATTAAGCCATTCTTCGGGCGTTCGGCCGCCGAGGCTTCGCGTTCGATGAATCTCGATGAGAGCGGCTGTCGGAGACGATTTACCGATAGTTGAATAATTGACCAATCGTTCAACTATTCGTGGCAGGAGGGAGTTCGCCACTGGACGTTCGCAGTGTGAGTTTATGTCACGGTCTCGCTACGCTTTTGTATCGGTTACTCATCTCCCGAATTGATGCTACACTTCTGTCCCGGATGCCGGAATTCCGACATCGAAAAACAGATTCTCGACTCCGAGGACGGACACGCGACCGCCGAATGTCCCGAGTGCAGTGAACGATTCGAGTTCCGCTATCTCCCCCTGTACTCGTTGGAGGGCGCACCGGGCGTCGGGAAATCCACGACCGCCGGGTTGTTGGAGGGTGAAATCTCCCCCACGGTTTACGAGGGGGACTTACACATCGACCTGACGAACGAAAATCTCTCGTGGGGAACCATCTGCGACCTCGATTTCCGGGTCTGCATGACGCTTCACGCCGCCGGTCGGCAGGCCCTCTTCGTCGGCGGCGTCCATCCACACCAACTCGCCGACAGTCCCGAAACGCGCTACTTTTCGAGCATCGAACGCTGCACGCTCGTCTGTGACGATGCCGACCTCGAAGAACGACTGCGCGAACGGTCGATGGCACAGGACGACATCGACTTCATGCTCGACGTCAACCGCTGGTATCGGGACGGGGGAACTGACCACGGAATCGAAGTCGTCAACACGAGCGACCTCGCCCCCGACGAGGTCGCTCGACAGGTTCGGGAGTGGCTGGAAAACAGTGAACAGTAGGACGGTTCGCCATGAACGGACGGAGTGAGTGAATGCGAAAACCGCGCGAGACGGTCGTCCTTCGGACGCTGCGTCTCGCTGGTTTCAGACACTCAATCGCCTCGCTCAATCGTGTCTGAAGTACCGTCAGAGCAAGCTCTGATGTATTTCCGCCCCGATTTCACTTCGTTCAATCGTGGCGGAAACACCGACTCCCGGTGAACACCATTGCCATGTCGTGTTCGTCCGCGGCCTCGATGACGTCGTCGTCGTTGACCGATCCGCCCGGTTGGATGACCGCTTCGATGCCCGCCTCGGCGGCCTCCTCGATGCCGTCCGGGAACGGGAAGAAAGCGTCGCTGGCCATAACCGCGCCGTCGGCGTCCTTGCCGTCAGCGTCGCGGTCGGCTTTCATTGTGGCGATTTCAACGGCGTCCACACGACTGACCTGTCCCGCGCCGATACCGACGGTTTCGGTGCCTTTGGCGAACAGGATGGCGTTGGACTTGACGTGCTTGATGGTCTGCCACGCGAAGAGTAGGGAATCGAGTTGTTCGTCCGTGGGTTCGCGTTCGGTGACGATTTCGAGGTCGTCGGGCGTCGGCGCTTGGAGGTCGCGCTCCTGTACGAGTCGGCCGCCGACGAGGTCCTTTTCCTTGTGGCTCTCCGTGATCTCGCCGAGTTCGCCCACGTCGAGGACGCGCAGGTTCTTCTTCTCGCAAAGCGTTTCGAGCGCGTCGTCGGTGTAGCCCGGTGCGACGACGACTTCCTTGAACGAGTCCACGATTTGCGTCGCGGTCGCCTCGTCACACTCACGATTGAGGGCGACGATGCCGCCGAACGCGCTCTTCGCGTCGGTGGAGAGCGCGCGCTCGTAGGCTTCGGCGAGTTCTTCCGCGACGGCACAGCCTGCGGGGTTCGTGTGCTTGATGACCGCGGCGGCGGGTTCGTCGAACTCCTTGACGAGGTTCAACGCGCCGTTCGCGTCGTTGTAGTTGTTGTAGCCCATCCCCTTCGCGCCCTCGTTCAACTGGGGCGCGTGGACCACGCTGGCCTCCTCACAGGTCGCGTCGGCGTACAGCGCGGCGTCCTGGTGCGGGTTCTCCCCGTAGCGGAGGTCCGCGGCGCGGTCCGCTGTTTCGACCTTCCGGACGGGCAGTTCCTCGGCCGTATCGTCGGCGACGTGCACCTCGTTCGCGTCGAAATCGACGTCGACGTCGCCCTCCGCGAACCAGCGGACTGCACGCGGGTACGCCTTGAACTCGCCCTGATAGAGGACGCGCTCCTTCAGCGTGTCCGTCGTATCGCCCTCGTAGACGAACCGGTTCCTGCGTGAGGATGGGGCCGGAATCGACCCTCGACTCCTCGACTTCGCCAGACTCGTCCGTCGCGTCGGTGACGACGTGGACGGTGCAACCGGTCATGCTCACGCCCGCGTCGAAGCGCGTCGCCCCACGCGTCCATGCCGGGGAACGACGGGAGCAAGGACGGGTGGACGTTCAGCGTCGTCGGCGCGTCGTCCAGGAACTCGTCCGTCAGAATTCGCATGTAGCCGTCGAGGCAGACGAGGTCGAAGTCGTACGCCGAGAGCGCATCGAGGACGCGGCTCTCGTGTTCTTTCCGCGATTCGTTCTCGCCCAGTTCGACGACTTCCGTCGGAATTCCGCGCTTTTCGGCCTCGTCCAACACCGGCGCGTCCGCGCTGTTCGTGAGGACGACCGCCAGTTCGGCCCCGCCCGGCGCGAGGTCCGCGATGTGCATGAGGTTTCGACCACGGTTTCCGGCCATACCCGCAATCCCTGTCATGGGGGAAAGACGGCGCGGCGAAGGCAAAGTAGTTGCGGTCCAGCGACGAATTCTGTACAACTTCGTGTATATATTTCACAGTGCATTCGTTATTTTTCCGTTTTGTATGCATACTTGTGCGTCACCGGACCGACACGCTTTTGCCGAACCGAACGGCAGGCACAGGTATGGATTCCCTTTATGCCGTCTCACCGATAGACGGGCGCTACGCGGGTCGAACCGCGCCGCTCCGCGAGTACGCGAGCGAGGCCGCGCTCATGCGTGCCCGCGTGCGAGTCGAAATCGAGTATCTCATCGCGCTGTCCGACCTCGACGTGACGCCGTTCGAAGTCGCGGCGGACGACCGCGAGGAACTCCGCACCGTCTACGAGGAGTTCGACGAGGAGGACGCAAAAATCGTCAAAGCGCTCGAAACCGAGGGCTACGAGGACTACCCCGCGACGAACCACGACGTGAAGGCGGTCGAGTACTTCGTTCGGCGCTCGCTCCCGGATGGATTGGACCTCGGGTCGTGGATCCACTTCGCGCTGACCAGCGAGGACGTGAACAACCTCGCCCACCGACTGCTCGCCAAACCCGCCGTCGAGGAGGTTCTACTCCCCGAACTCGCCGCCGTCCGCGACGAACTGACCGACATGGCCCGCGAGTACCGCGACGTGCCCATGCTCGCGCGGACCCACGGCCAACCCGCGACGCCGACGACGTTCGGCAAGGAGATGGCCGTCTACGCCGCTCGACTCGGAAAAGCCGTCGGCGAAGTCGAGCGTGCGGCCGAATCGCTCTCCGGAAAGCTTGCGGGCGCGAGCGGCACCTACGCGGCCCACGTCGCGGCCTATCCCGACGTTGACTGGCAAAACTTCTCCCGTACATTCGTGACGAACCTCGGACTCGACCACACCGCGCTCGCCACGCAGGTCAACCCGTGCGACGACCTCGCGGCGCTGTTCGACGCGCTCCGCCGGGCGAACACCATCCTCCTCGACATGGACCGCGACATCTGGCTCTACGTCAGCGACCGCTACCTCGGTCAACTGTCCACCGCGAGCGAAACCGGCAGTTCGACCATGCCGCACAAGGTCAACCCCATCGACTTCGAGAACTCGGAGGGCAACCTCTCGAAAGCCAACTCCGACCTGACGTTCCTCGGCGACTACATCACCACCTCCCGACTCCAGCGCGACCTCTCCGATTCGACCGTCAAGCGCAACATCGGGGCCGCGTTCGCCTACTGCCTGCTCGGCTACACCAAGGCACAGGACGGCCTCGGCAAGGTCGTCCCCAACGAGGAGGTCATGCGCGAGGAACTCGAAGCCACGCCAGAAATCATCGGCGAAGCCGTCCAGACCATCCTCCGCCGGGAGGGCCACGGCGACGCCTACGAGCGCGTCAAAGCCCTCACCCGCGGCAAGCGCGTCACCCTCGACGACTTCCGCGACCTCTTCGACGAGTTGGACGTGGACGAGGGCGTGCGCGAGGAACTGCACGCCCTGACGCCTGCAGGATACACCGGCATCGCCGACGACCTCGTCGCCGACATCGACTGAACGCGTCGAATCAGCCCGAACGGTTTCCTTTTCGTCCGTCGTTACCGGTTGCATGCCCTCGAAGTACGAACGACGTTCCCTCGTCGCATCGTTCATCGCAATCTCGGCGCTTGCCTACTGGTTTTTCGTTCGACCGTGGCACCTTCGCTGGGGCACAACCGACGAGGAGGTCGATATGACCCTTCCCGGTGACGACATCCTTCGAACACCCGAGTCGCAGGTCACCCACGCCATCACCATCGACGCTCCGGCCGAGGCCGTTTGGCCGTGGCTCGTCCAAATCGGGCAGGGCCGCGCCGGGTTCTACAGCTACGATTGGCTCGAAAACCTCGTCGGCGCGGACATTCACAACGCCGACCGGATTCTCCCCGAACGACAGGACCTCCACGTCGGCGATACCGTTCGACTCGCACCCGAGGAGTATCCGGTACAAACCCCCGAATCGGCTCCCGAAGTGGCGGTTCTAGACGCCGAGCGGGCACTGGTGCTCCGACCGCCGGGACCCGAACCGCGATGGACGTGGGCGTTCGTCCTCCGACCGATGAACGACGGAACGACGCGATTCATCGTTCGGATGCGCACGCAAGGAAAGGAAACCGTTCGAGGCAAGTTCGCCGACTACCTGTTCTGGGAACCGGCACACTTCGTCATGGAGCGAAAGATGCTCTGCGGCGTGAAGGAGCGAGCGGAAGGAACGGGAGAGACGAAAGGGAGCGGGAACTGAGGACGTTCCGTCTCGGTTACTTGTAATAATCGCGCTTGCTGTAGATGTACGCCAATAACAGGAGACCGACGACGAGGCTGATGATGGCGCTAAAGTCACCCAAGAGCAACTGGATCAGGTCGCCCGCGATTCGGAGTCCGTACACGATGATCGTGAGCGTCCACGCCCACGATTGGAGCGTCCATAGCCCCCACGCAACGACGATCTGACCGATGGCGAGGACGATGATGATGAGTCCGACGATGAATCCAAAGCCACCCGTCAGTAGCGTCCCGAGCCCGCCAATGAGACTCAGAACACCGACAATTACGCTCAGAAAACACAGAATCTTGATCCCGAGCGGGGCGGTGTTCGGTTTGTTTCCGTACGTGGAATGGTTAGTACCCATAGTAGTCGATGTGAATCGAGGAGTAATAAGTTTCAGTGACGTATCGACCACGAAGTATTTAGTGACTCGCTACACACTCCCCGCTGTATGGACCCCGATACACACGGTACCTCCGGCTGCCCGAAGTGCGGTCACACCGAAGCCTCCACGGACTCCATCTCGACCACCGGCGGCGGGCTGAGCAAGATGTTCGACATCCAGACGAAGAAGTTCACCGTCGTCTCGTGTGACAACTGCGGCTACTCGGAACTGTACAAAGACGTCCGCAATCGCGGAAGCGACGTGGTGGACGTCTTCTTCGGTTGAGAGTACACGCACCGTTTTTCACCGAAACAGATACTACACACATGTCCTCCAACAACACGTTCGTCAACTCGTTCATCGGTGCCGTCGTCACCATCGTCGTCTCGTTCGTCCCGTGCTCACCGATCATCGGCGGTGCCGTGGCGGCGTATCTCAGCGACGTGCCAACCGACGAGGGAATCCGAATCGGTGCCATCTCGGGTGCGATCGCCACGATTCCGATGGCGATCTTCGGATTCTTCGTCGTCAGTATCCTCGTCTTCGGATCCATGCCCGGTGGGTTCCTCGCGATCCTCGTGCTGTTCGGCGTGATTGCGCTACTGTACACCGTGGGACTGAGCGCACTGGGCGGCTACCTCGGTGCGTACCTTCGGGCCGAAAGGGAAACGGGGGAAGTGGACTGGTAACGTCCGCGGATCGCCCGTAGGTTCAAATACGAACACGAAACCAACCACGGCGTGACGTCCGAACCCGTCGCGTCGATACTCGTCCTCGTCGCGTTCATCTCGTCCATCGATTTCATCGACGAGCGACGCGACTCGCCGAGTCGAGCATCGACGACGTCACGGGAATCGGTCGTCACACGGCGACCGGTGGTCTTCTTCGACCGACCGCCGCCCGAATCGAACCACTCGGAGCGACTGTTCGCAATCGATGGAACGAGAGTGCCAACGGTATTCCGACCAACGTGCAAGTGGCCGAAACTAAAATTACTGGACGAGCGTCCGAAGCGTCCGGGTTACTGCGCTCGCGGCCGCGGTCACCTCGTCGACATCCACGTACTCGCCCGGGGCGTGCGCTACCGCACCCTCGTCGTCGGACAACACGCCCGGCCCGAACACGACCGTCGGCGCGGCTTGCGCGAAATAGGACGCTTCCGTGGCCGCACCGAACGGCCGTACCTCGCCGCCGCTCGCCTCCCGAAGGGTCCGAACGAGCGTCGAATCGGCGGGGGTCTCGAAGGCTTCGAGAAACGGCGTTTCCCGTTCCGCCAGTGAAACGTCCACTGTGATGGATTCGGGTGCCGTCGTCCGAAGGTGGGCTTCGAGCGATTCCCGAAACTCGTCCGCGCCCTCCGGCGGGACGCTTCGTCGGTCGATGACGAACGAGCAATCGGCCGGGATCTGGTTCGTCGCCGCTCCGCCGGTGATCGTCGTCGGAGTGAGCGTCGGCGCACCGAGGTCGGGATGCACCTCGTCCGTGTCGAACGTGGAGAGCGCCGACAAGACCGGGGCCGCCCCGCGAATCGCATTGACACCCGCCTCGGGATGTGCGGCGTGGGCGTTCTCCCCGTACACGGAGACCGTCCCCTGAAACCGACCCCGTGCGGCGTTGCACACGTCGAGGCCGGTCGGTTCACCGACGATGATAGCGTCGGGGGGCGACGTCGGTTCGTCCGAGAGCAGTTCGAGTGCGGCCGCACCCGTCGAGTCGGTTTCCTCGTCCGGCGTCACGGCGAGCGTTAGCCGACCGCACTCCGGTTCGACGGTCAGAAACGCGTCGAGAAGCGCCGCGAGCGGCCCCTTCGCGTCACACGAACCCCGCCCGAAGATCCGGTCGCCATCACCGTTCTCGTCACCGCCGCGCGAGAACGGAACGTGCGGCGGGACGGTGTCGATGTGCGTGTTCAACACGACGTGTGGGCCGTCCTCCTCCCCGACACGCTCGGCGAGGACGTTTCCAGCGTCGTCGACGGAAACATCGATGCCCGCCGCTTCGAGGGTTTCGACGAGCAGCGTCCGCATCTCGTCGGGCGATTCGTGCGACGGCGTCCGTACAGCCGATTCGAGGAACGAAATCGGATCGAAGTCGTCCGCGCTCATCGAATCACGCCTCCAAATCGAGCCGTCCCGCGTTCGAGACGTGCATGTCGCCGCCGAACTCGCGCTCGACCGGCCCGGTGAGCGTCGCGGTTCGGTCGCCGACCGTCACTTCGAGGTCGCCACCCGGCGGCGACACCGATACTCGTTCGCCGTCCACGAGTCCGAGACGGCGGGCAGCGGCCGCGATAGCGACCGCCCCGGTTCCACAGGATTGGGTTTCGCCTTCGACGCCGCGTTCGAACGTCCGCTGGTCGAATCCGCCCTCGAAACGTGACGCGAAGGTCACGTTCGCACCGCGTGGGAACACGTCCGCGTGCCGAATCGGCGGCGCATCCCGTTCGAGATTGACGTCGTTCACGTCGTCCACGAACGCGACGGCGTGCGGAACGCCGGTGTTCACCGTCGTTACGTCGTAGTCGCCGACGCGCGATTCGATGAGTGGTTCGTCCCCCGCGAGCGGAACGGCGTTCGGGTCGAATTTCGGCGCCCCCATCTCGATGGTCGCGCCACCGTCGTGGATGGTCGCGTGGCGCGTTCCGGCGAGCGTGTCGATCATCACTTCGTCCGCGTTCGCCTGCTTGGCAGCCCAGACGGCGGCACAGCGAGCGCCGTTACCACACATCTCGGCCGTGCTTCCGTCGGGTTGGACGAGCGTCATGATGACTCGCGGCGGACGGAAGTTCGGTTCGAGCGACAGAAAGAGGACGCCGTCCGCGCCGATTCCCTCCGCCCGGTCACAGACGCTACGGGCGAAGCGTGCTCGGTGAGGAACACACGCGTTCTCGTTCACGATGACGAAGTCGTTGCCGGTGCCGTGGTACTTCTCGAACGATAGGTTCATTCCCACGTCACCTCCGTTTCGGTCGCAGTAACGTCCGCGATGGTTTCGCGTCGATGGGCGACCGCCGTCCGGTCACCGTCCACGGCGACGACCGCCGGGCGTGGTCGGGAGTTGTACTGGCTCGCCATCTCGTAGCCGTACGCTCCGGCGTTACCGATCGCGAGCACGTCGCCGCGCGTCGGGTCCGCGAGCACGTGGGTTCCGAAGGTGTCCGAACTCTCACAGATCGGACCAGCGACGGTCGATTCGACGGGGGAACCATCCTTTCCAACGGTTCGGATGTGATGGTACGAATCGTACAGCGCGGGGCGGGCGAGCGTCGTCATCCCCGCGTCGATGCCGACGAGCGTGGTTTCCGGCGTGTCCTTGACGGTGTTCACTTCCGTCAGGAGAACGCCCGCGTCGGCGACGAGGTAGCGACCGGGTTCCACGACGAGCGTGGCGTCCACGTCACCGAGTGCGTCGCGCGTCGCCGCCGCCACGGAATCGAGGTCGAGCGGCGAGTCGTCGGGACGGTACGGAACGCCGAATCCGCCGCCGACGTCCACGAATTCGAGCGGCAGGTCGATGGTTCGCGCCAGTTCGCCCATCCGCGAGACGAGTTCCCGGTGGTTGCCGAGGTCGTCACCCGAGATGCCGCTTCCGGCGTGAGCGTGGATGCCGACCACGTCGAAGTCGGCAGCAGCGGATTCAAGGAGTGGGGCGGCCCGGTCGTACGGGACGCCGAACTTCGCGTCCGCGCCGGTTCGCACCTTTTCGTGGTGGCCCGCACCGATGCCGGGGTTGACGCGGAGACAGAGTCGCCCGTCGTAGCCGCGTTCGGCAAGTCGGTCGATGGTGTCCTCGGCTCCGACCGTGATCGTCAGATCCGGCTGTTCGGCGGCCAATTCGACGACCCTGTCGAGGTCATCCCCGGGCGGATTGACGGCGGTGTAGTGGACACGCTCGCCGGAAAAACCGGCATCGAAGGCCCGGACGGTCTCGCCCGCTGACGCGCATTCGATGCTCGCGTCTTCGGCTTCGAGCGTTTTGAGCACCGCCTTCGAGGTGTTTGCCTTCGCGGCGAAGTGAACGTCCGCGTCCGGGAACGCGCGGGAGAGCCGTCGGTAGTTCTGGCGGACACGCAGACAATCGACGACGTACAGCGGCGTTCCGTGCTCGTCCGCGAGCGCTTCGAGTCGGGCGTCCGACCAGTCGGTGAGTCGCCGCACCGGCGGATTGTGGCTCTCGACTGCGGGAGTCATCGGAGGGCCTCCTCACGCTCGACCTGTGCGAGCGTGTCGTCTTCCACGTCGAGGGCAACGACGGCGGGCTTGTACGCCCCGCCGTCGAACAGGTCGTGGTCGCCAAGGCCGGATTCGACGAATCGGGTGAATGCGCGGCGATTCGGTGGAAGGTGGCCGTAGATGACCTCCTCGTCCACGAGGTCGTAGACGGGAATTCGCGGCGTGAGGAGCGTGTTTTCCGCGACGATACTCCCCTCACCGACGACGAACCCGGACGTGACGCGACAGCCAGCGCCGAGGGTTACGTCGTCCTCGACGATGACCGGCGTTCCCTCGACGGGTTCGAGGACGCCGCCGATGAGCGCGTTCGCGCCGAGCTTGACGTTCTCGCCGATTTGTGCACAGGAACCGACCGTATCACAGGAGTCCACGAGCGTCCCGTCGCCGATGGAGACGCCGATGTTGACGAAACTCGGGCTCATCAGGATACAGTTCGACCCGACGTGTGCGCCCCGTCGGAGGACGGTTCCGTCCGGCGTGTTTCGGGTTCCCGTATCGGGGAGGTCGTCCGTCTCGCGGAGCGGAAGCACGTCGTGGTACGTCACGTCGCCGTATTCTCGGCCTTCGATGTTTCGCAGGCCGAAGTTCAGTAAAATGCCGTGTTTGACCCACTCGTTCGCTTCCCACTCCCCGTCGCGCTTTTCGGCGGCGCGAACCTCGCCCGCTTCGAGCGTGTCGAGGAAGGTTTCGAGGACTTCCAGTTCGTTCGTTCCGACACCGTCCGCGTCGATATCGCCGGAGTCGTATCGTTGCCACAGTTCCCGTACGTCGTGTTCTAAGTCGCTTCGACTCATGCCGTAATTACCTCGTCAAATCCGTACCAGCCCGGGGTTCGCCCGGCCAGCCATACCGCTGCATCGAGTGCGCCATCGGCGAATACGGCCCTGTCGGCCGCCCGATGGACGAGTCGCAGTTCCTCGTGGTCGTTCGCCAGCAGCACCTCGTGTTCGCCCGCGATTCCGCCCGCTCGTCGGGCGTGGACACCGATTTCGTTCTCCTGACGCGGGGCGTCTCCCTCGCGTCCGTGAACCCGCTCCTCGGGACCGCCAGCGGCGGTGATACGGTCGAGGACGGTCTTCGCCGTCCCGCTCGGCGCGTCCCGCTTGCCGTTGTGGTGGGTTTCGGTCAGTTCCACGTCGTAACCGGGCAAGTCGGTGACGGCCCCTTCGACGGCGCGGAGCAGTGCTTGCACGCCGCGCGAGAAGTTGCTCGCCACGAGGACGGGCGCGTGTTCGCTCGCTTCGCGGAGGGCGACTTCGTCGTCCTCCGTGAACCCGGTCGTGCCGACGACGCAGGGCACGCCCGCGTCGGCACATTCCTTCACGAACTCCACGCTCGCGTCGGGGACCGAAAAGTCGATCAGTGCGTCGGGATCGTACTCCGAAAGCACGCTCCCGAGTTCGTCGGCCGGTTCCACCGGAACCCCGTCGATTTCGCCCGGTTCACGGCCCACGCCCGCGACGACGTGCACGTCGTCGCGGGCGCTCGCTTCCGCGATGACGGAACGACCCATTCGTCCCGTCGCACCCGAGACGAGCACCCGAGTCATGCGGTTTCCTCCAGTTCGTCGAGTATCGCCGCGAGTTCCGCACGGTTGTCGGGGGATATCTCGGACAGCGGGAGTCGCAGTTCGCCCGGGCCGTAGCCGCGGTGTTCCATCGCGGCCTTCACCGGAATCGGGTTCGTCTCGACGAACAGGGTGCGGAACAGCGGTCCGAGTTCGTACTGGAGTTCCTGTGCCCGACCGTAGTCGCCCGAAAGCGCCGATTCGACCAGTTCACAGGTCCGTTCGGGTTCGACGTTCGCCGCGACGCTGATGGTTCCCGCGCCGCCGATGGAAAGTACCGGGAGCGTCAGGGCGTCGTCGCCGGAGAGGACCGCGAACGCCTCGTCCTGAGTTCGTTCGATGATCTCCCCGATCTGGCCGAGGTCGCCGCTCGCGGCCTTGTACCCGACGATGTTCTCGTGTTCGGCCAGCGAAACGGTCGTCTCGATGGCGATGTTTTGTCCGGTTCGGGACGGGACGTTGTAGACGATCTGGGGGAGGTCGACCTCGTCCGCGATCGTCCTGAAGTGGGCTTCCATCCCCGCCGGTTCGGGCTTGTTGTAGTACGGTGAGATGAGAAGGAGTCCGTCCGCCCCGGCGTCCGCGGAACGCCCCGCCAGTTCGAGGGCTTCGTGCGTCGCGTTGCTCCCCGCGCCAGCGATGACGGGGATGTCGACGGCGTCCACGACGGTTTCCACGACTTCGACGTGTTCGTCGTGGCTCAGGGTCGCGCTCTCGCCGGTCGAACCGACCGGAACGAGGCCGTCAACCCCGGCACGTTCGAGGCGCTGGGCGTCGCTGTAAAGGAGTTCGTGATCTATGCGTTCGCCCGCGAAGGGCGTTGTCATCGCGGGATAGACCCCGCGAAACGGTGTGTCTGTGTCTGTCATCGGTGTGTGTCGGAATATCGGTTAGCGCGCGGTGCAAAACGAGGATGGCTCGAAACGGGGGTGCCACGCCCGCCACGAACCTCATGCCGCGCGTTTTGTGCGTTTTCCGACGACGCCGGTGCTCTTCCGTTCGTAAACGAACGTAGTGAGCGCACCAGCATGTGGCATATCCAATTGGGTGTGGCGTGAGAACTTATGCCTTGCGCCGACGGCAGAGTCTGCGAACCAGAGCAGGATGAGAGTTCGCCGCGGGCGGATTATTTTATATACTGACATCATTGGTCAGGTATGAACTGGTCGCTCATGCGGCGGTGTGGCCTGCGCTACACGCTCGTCTATGCTGGACTGACGGTCGCAGTCGTGTTCGCCCTCACGCGGTCACCGGTCGTTCTCATCGGTCTGTTCGGACTCGGACTCGCCAGTTTGGTGTTCGCACTCGGTGGCTCCAAAAAGATCCGGATGGGAACGGCGGTGACGAACGCACAGTCGATAGGTCTTCGAAGTACCATCGCAGACCCTGCAGATGACCGACCGACGCCGTTGGCGAACGACATCAAACTCCTCTTCTACGGCGTCGGACTCGTCGTCTTTGCGACCATCACGCTCGTCGTAACCGGGTGACACGAACCACGACGTCGTGAGAACACAATCCGTCGGTCTTATCACACCTCCGTACATATTTTTCGGAGATGCTCGTCTTGGGAGACGCTCACGCCGACGAACACGCCCACCGTCGCGCGCTCTTTGCGGCCTACCGCGAGGCAGACCCAGACGTGACTCTGCAGTTAGGTGATCTGATGTTCTACGATCTGCCCGCACCGACGTGGTTCATCGGCGGCAACAACGAGGATTTCGACGTCATCGAAGCAATGCGTAACGGATTGGTCTCGAACTCACAAGTGAGAAACGCACATCTCCTCGCCAGCACCGCCGTCGAACTCGATGGACTCCGAATCGCCGGACTGTCGGGGAACTTCGCGCCGACGCAGTACGACCGCCCGCGTGCGAACCTCGTCGGCGAACGCCGTCGGCACTTCACGTACGAGGACGTGGAACAAGCGATGGAACTCGGCTCCGTGGACGTACTGATGACCCACGAGGCACCACACGGTCTGCCGGTCGCCGAGGATTACGACGTCGGGTGCTCTCACATCGACGACCTGCTGGAGGTGCTGTCGCCCGACCTCTGTCTCATCGGACACCACCACCAACACGCCGAGACGACGATCGGCGATACACGCGTGGTCAGCGTCGCGCCGACGTGGGAGCGGTATTACATGTTGGATCCGGATTCGATGACGCTTACGTGGCACAAGACACCGACATCGTGACAGTATCGGACAAGCAACTTCTTTATGCCAGTAGTTATCACACTAACGTATGACGGAGATTCATCCCTCTCAGCGCGTCACGGTATTAGCTGACGCGCAAAACCTCTACCACACTGCTCAAAGCGTCTACAGCCGAAATATAGATTACTCCTCTCTCCTCTCGAAAGCGACACAGGAACGGGAGCTAACGCGCGCCATCGCCTACGTCATTCAGGCCGATAGCCCGGACGAGGATCGATTTTTCGACGCACTCACCGAGATCGGGTTCGAGGCGAAGATCAAGGCGATAAAGACGTTCGGCGACGGGTCGAAAAAGGCCGACTGGGACGTCGGGATCTGTCTCGATGCGATCACGCTCGCGCCAAAAGTGGATACCGTCGTCCTCTGTACCGGCGACGGCGACTTCGCACAGCTCGCCACACACCTCCGCCACGAGGGGGTGCGCGTGGAAGTAATGGGGTTCCAAGAATCGTCCGCAGAAGAACTCATCGAGGCGGCTGACAGCTTTATCGACTTGAGCGAACGAACCGAGACGTTCCTGCTCTAGACCGGGCGGCCTTCTTCGCCCGTCCCGTACAGCAGCGAACCGGCAGCGAGCGCGACCGTGGCAACCGCCGCGAGCGCGTTCCCGACGAAGGTGCCGATCATCGAGATGACGCCGAAGATCACGACACACCCGATGAGGAAGAGTGCGATTCCCAGCATTTCTTTCGTGTTCATACTGCCGCTTTGGGACTGACTCCTAATAAATCGTCCTCAAACCGATAGCCAGCGTGGCATTCGTCACCACATGACAAAGCCTGCGGCCGCGTGTCGAAGGGCTTTCACCCGCTCGCGCGAAATCCGGCGCAATGACAGAGGATTTGCCCGCACTTCGCACGACGGCGGACTATCAGTTCGGCGCGGGTGCCGGTACCGCGTTGTTCCCACCGGAAGAGGACCTCGAAGTTCGCCACTCGTCGTCCGGGCGACCCCAACAGGTTCACGCCGACGGACGCCGACTCGTCACCTACGCCACCGACGGGCGTTTCACGCTGGGTCTCGCGGGGGGACATCGCATCGCCGACGCGCTCGACACGCCCGCCGGTCGCGTCATCGTCGGAGACGAGAGCGAACCGTTCGTCCGCGACGGCAAGAACGTCTTCGCCAAGTTCGTCGCCGACGTCGATTCCGACGTTCGCTCCGGTGACGAAGTGCTCGTAACGCACGAAAACGGCGACCTGCTCGCCGTCGGCCGTGCGGAACTCGACGCCGACGCGATGTTCGATTTCGACAGCGGAATGGCCGTGAAGGTTCGGGACGGCGCGGGCGAGTAATCGAAAAGCGACGACCGACGGCCACTCGCAAAGTAGATTTTCACGCATCGCTCGTTCCGGGAACGAAGACGAGCGAGCGGACCGTTTGCGTCACGTTTTTGCCTCTTCGTTCCGACGGTTCGAGTATGTTTGGAGGAGGCGGCGGCGGCGGTGGGCTCGACCCACGCAAGATGCAACAGATGATGAAGCAGATGGGTATCGATGTGGACGACATCGATGCCGAAGAAGTGATCATCCGCACGGCGGACGGCGAAGAACTCGTCTTCGACGCGCCGGACGTCACGCGGATGGACGCTCGCGGACAGCACACGTACCAAATCGTCGGCGACGCCGAGACGCGCGAAGCGTCCGGTTCGTCCGAATCGGCCGGTGCGGTCGAATCCGGATCCGGCGGTGCCGATGAGATTCCGGACGCCGACGTGGAAATCGTCGTCCAGCAGTCGGGCGCGACGGAAGACGAGGCCCGCGAGGCGCTGGAGGCGGAGAACGGCGACCTCGCGGCAGCGGTAAGCCGACTGAAGTGACGGTCTTACTCGTTCACGGCGACCGCGAGTATCTACGCGACCCCGGCGAGGAACTCCAGACCGACCTCGGCGTCCTCACCGTTCCCGAGGACGTCGAACCCGGAGACGTCCTCGCCACCCACTTGGACGAGGAGTTCACGGTGCGGCGGCTTCGCGGCCCGGACCTGTTCCACCACTTCGACCGAACCGGCGCGCCGATGCTCCCGCGAGATATCGGCCTCGTCGTCGGGGAGACGGGCGTCTCCGCGGGCGACCGAGTGCTCGATGCGGGGACCGGAACCGGCGTTCTCGCCGGTTACCTCGGCCGAATCGGCGCGGAGGTCGTCACCTTCGAGCGGAAGGCCGACTTCGCCGAAGTGGCCCGCGACAACATCGAGATGGCCGACGTGGCCGACTCGGTTGACGTTCGGACGGGCGACATCACCGAGAACCTCGACGACCTCGGCGAGTTCGACGTCCTCACCCTCGACACCCCGGACGCGGCGGCGGTCGTCGCACACGCGCCCGACCTGCTCGCGGACGGCGGTTCGCTCGGCGTTTACGCGCCGTTCGTGGAGAGCGCCCGGGAGACCGAACTGGCCGCACGCGAGGTAGGATTGGAGAACGTCCGAACGATGGAAACCATCCAACGCGAGATGGACTTCGACGAGCGCGGCACGCGCCCGTCCACGAGTCCCGTCGGACACACCGGCTATCTCGTCTTCGCGCGGAAAGCGTAGACTCCCGGCGACTGCCGGACGGTCATTTTACTTTCGAGGAATCGAATCGGACGCCTACCGACCGGTGTCGTACTTGTAGGTCGCTTCGTCGGGGTCGATGCCGAACTCCTCGGCCATCTCGTCGGCATCCTCGTCCGATTCTCCCGCCACGTCGTGCGGACCAGCCTCTTTGAATCGTTCGCGCAGGTGCGGAGGCACCTCGAAGGATCCGATGTCGAGCACCATCGGCATCGCGTCGGGTTCGATGGTTTCGCGTTTCGTGTCGAGGCGGTGGCGGAGGTCCGACGGTAGTTCGTCGGTATCGATGTGCTCGAATCCGAACTGGGCGAGGTACTCGGGTACGCCGACGAGCGCGTACACCCGTTCGAAGCCGTCGTCGCTCGCCTTGTCGATGAGACGTTCGATGACGTGTGCACCGACGCCCTGTCCCCGCCACGATTCGACCACACCGATGCTCGTCAACTCACAGATTTCGGGGGCGTCCTCGGGCTTGTGAATTCGAACCCGCCCGAACCCGGCTTTATCGCCCGACGTTTCGTCCACGACGACGACGTAATCCCGGGATCGGAAGGCGGTTCCGTCGAGTCCCATCGCCTCGATATTATCGAGCAACCAGACCTCCTCACGGTTTTTGGCATCCCGGACGTACATGCCGAGAGATACGTTCGGGAGTCACAAAAAGTCATCCGTGGTCGGGACGTTAAAGTGACCCGTCGAGAAACGGCAACCATTCAATGGATTGGCCGAAGGGCGGAGAACGGTGGGAAATAACCCTCCTGATGGTGTTGCTCGTGGTGCAGTTAATTCTCGAAGGGTACGGAATGGTGACGAACAACGGAACGGCCGGGTTCATCGGCCACCTGGTGTTTTCCACCCTTTGGATCGTCTTCGGTTACGCGGCGTTTCGCCACTACGGGAGGACCCCGCGGTCGGTGCTTACGGTGACGCTACTGATCGGCGGTGGGTTGCTGAACGGGTACGTTCTCCTCGCCTCGCATCCGATGGTGGGAGAAGGGGTATCCGAAATTCTGGAGGGGTCAGGAGCCCTGCTGTACGCGTCTCGCCTGCGGGAAACGTCCTCAAAGCCCTTCCAGCGAACGTAGTTTCTGTTCGACGTCCGGCGGTGCGGCGCTCGGACCGTCGCGGACGCGATGGTCGGGCACCAGAATCGGTGCGGGGTTCGCGTCGAGCGCGGTCCTGACGAGGTCTAAATCGGCTTCCTCCGTGTGATCGATACCGGAAGTCATCCGGGCGACTGTTTCGACGTTCACCTGGTCGCCGTAGGGGATGTTTCGCACGGCCTCCAACACGCCGCGCTGGTCGGTCGGAACGGTCAGTGCGACCTGTACGTCCGAGAAGTCTTCCTCGACACCCTCCAGATACGCCATGATTCGGTCGAGTACGGCGTGGTCGGGAAGTGCGTCGTCCTCCGCCTCGTTCGGAAACGTCACGCGCAACACGCGCCCGCTGGCGACGCCGACCTGAACGAATCGCTCCAAGTACGGCGACTCCTGCGCGTAGATTCCGGCAGTCTCGTCCATACGGACGCGAACGAACCTCACGACCTTCAAGATTCGTCCCCCGGACGCAAGTCTTATGTACAAACTAGTCCGTTGATGTACTACAATGAACGTAGATGGTGCACTCGCACCCGCGGTCGAGTCCATCCTCCGGACCGCTCGGGAGCGGGTACCGGACGAGGAGACCGAACGGGTGTCCGTGACTCCCCGTTCGTTTCCGGACGCACTCGCGGCGGCGGCGGACGACGAACGGGTGCCGCTGATCGCGGAGGTAAAGCCGACCAGTCCGACGACGGAGGGCGAACGAAGCGACGACCCCGTCGAACTGGCCGAAACGATGGTCGAAAACGGGGCCGCCGCCCTGTCGGTGTTGACCGAACCGGACCACTTCGGCGGCGATCCGGAAAACCTCCGGCGAATCCGCGAGGCGGTCGACGTTCCCGTCCTCCGCAAGGACTTCATCGTTCGGGAGGAGCAACTGGACGTCGTGGAGGCCGACCTCGTCCTCCTCATCGTGCGATTCGTTGACGATTTGGCGGGTCTGCTTTCGGCCGCCGAAGAGCGCGGCTTTCAGGTGCTCGTCGAAGTTCACAGCGGGGAGGAGTTGGCGGAAGCGCTCGACGCCGGTGCGGACATCGTCGGCGTGAACAACCGTGACCTCGCACGACTGGAAGTCGATCTGGACACCTTCGAGTCGGTATCGCCCGCGGTGCCGAACGACGTAACCCTCGTGGCCGAAAGCGGCATCACGACGACGGAGGACGCCCGTCGAATGCGGGACGCGGGCGCGGACGGTCTGCTTGTCGGAAGCGCGATCATGGACGGCGACGTGGCCGAGAACACGCGGAGGTTGGTCAACGCATGAGTGAGACGAACGAAACGAACGAGAGGAACGCGATGAACGAAGCGAACGAAACGAAATTCGGCGAATACGGCGGTCAGTACGTTCCGGAAGTGCTGATGCCCGCCATCGAAGAGTTGCAATCGGCCTACGAACGCTACGTCCTCAATAACGAGGACGGGTTCATAGACGAGTTCCGCCGCCACATGCGGGACTTCGGCGGACGACCGACGCCGCTCCAGCGTGCGGACGCGCTGAGCGAGCGCTACGGGAAGGAAATCTACCTCAAACGGGAGGACCTGGTCCACGGCGGCGCGCACAAACTGAACAACGCGCTCGGGCAGGTCCTGCTGGCGAAGTACATGGGCAAGGAGCGAATCGTCGCCGAAACCGGCGCGGGCCAGCACGGCACCGCGACCGCGATGGCCGCCGCCTACCTCGATATCGACTGTGAGGTGTTCATGGGCAGAACCGACATCAACCGCCAGCGCCCGAACGTCTTCCGGATGCGAACCCACGACGCCGATGTCATCCCCGTCGATGTCGGGTCGGGGACGCTGAAGGAGGCCATCAACGAGACCATGCGCGACTGGGCGACCAACGTCGAGGACACCCACTACGTCATCGGGAGCGTCGTCGGCCCACACCCGTTCCCGAAGATGGTCCGTGACTTCCAGTCGGTCATCAGCGAGGAGTCCCGCGAACAGATTCGGGAACAGGCCGGACGACTGCCCGACAGCGTCGTCGCCTGCGCTGGCGGCGGATCGAACACGATGGGCGCGTTCCACAACTTCGTTCCCGATGAGGACGTTTCCCTGTTCGCCGTCGAAGCGGGCGGGTCGGGCCTGACTATCGACGAGGACGAGGGCGTCGCACCCCACTCGGCCTCGCTGGGGACCGGCGAGGACGGCGTCCTCCACGGGGCACGAACGAAACTGCTCCAGAGCGAGGACGGACAGATACTCGAATCCCACAGCGTGAGTGCAGGACTCGACTACTCCGGCGTCGGCCCGGAACTCGCTCACCTCGTCGAAACCGGCCGCGTGACGCCGGTCAACGTCGACGACGACGCGGCGCTCGAAGCGTTCCACCGACTCTCGAAGTTGGAGGGGATCATTCCCGCGCTGGAATCGAGTCACGCGGTTGCTTTCCTCGAAGAGGTAACGGACTTGGACGAGTTGGGCGACCTCGTGGTCGTCAACGTCTCCGGACGCGGCGACAAGGACCTCGACACGGTCATCGAGGAGAGCGAGAAACGTGGCATCGACGCGGCACCGAGCATGGAGGTATTCCGATGAACGAACGTGAATCGGAGCACGGAACGTCCGAAGGATGTTCCGGAGTTCGAATGAGTAACTCGAAATCGGATCTCGAATCGGCCTTCGCGGACGAACCGGCCCTGATTCCGTACGTCGTCGCTGGCGACCCGGGTATCGAGGAGACGAAGGAGTACGTTCGAGCGCTCGTCCGCGGCGGCGCGGACGTCGTCGAACTCGGACTGCCGTTCTCGGAACCCATCGCGGACGGCCCGACGATTCAGAACGCCATCCGGCGCGCGCTGAACGGCGGGATGACCCCGCAAAAGTATCTCGACCTCGTTTCGGCGTTGGACGTGGACGTTCCCATCGTCTGCATGACCTACTACAATCTCATCTACCAGTATGGGGGCCGCGAGGCGCAACGCGCCTCGGAACGGTCGAGCGGTGGCACACCGCGAGACGAGGAGGGCGTCGAGGCGTTCGTCTCCGCCGCCGCCGATGCCGGTATCGCGGGACTCATCGTTCCGGACCTCCCCGTGGAGGAGAGCGGTCCGCTCCGACTGGCGTGTGACGAATACGGACTCGACCTCGTGTTCATCGTCGCGCCGACGACGACCGATAGGCGCAAGCGACGCATCTCCACGCAAGCGTCCGGGTTCGTCTACGTGCAGGCCCGGATGGGAACGACGGGCGCACAGGCGGACGTGAGCGGCGATACGCACGAGAGCCTCCAACGACTGGCCGGAAGCGACTTACCGAAGGCGGTCGGGTTCGGCGTGAGCGAGGGCGAACACGCCCGAGAGATCATTTCGGCGGGCGCGGACGGCGTCGTCGTCGGGAGCGCGCTCGTCGACATCGTCGCCTCCGGCGAGAACGTCGCGGAACGCCTCGAAACCAAAGCCGCTGAACTCAAATCCGGGGCACGCGAAGGGAGACAGGATATACCGGAACCGGAACGAACTTCAAACTAGATTGGGACTCTTTAACATACTATGGACACAGGAATCACAGCACGACTCGACCGAATCGGGTCCGACGGGCGCTACGTTATCGTCCCGATGGACCACGGCATCACACTGGGCGCGGTAAAGGGACTGAAAGACATCGAATCGACCATCGACGCGGTGACACGGGGCGGTGCCGACGCCGTCCTCACCCAGAAGGGAATCGCATCGCGCGTCCACGACCACAAGAACGACGCGGGGTACATCGTCCATCTGAACGCTTCTACCGTTATCGGCCCGGACTCGAACGACAAACGAATGACCGGAACGGTACAGGAGGCCATCGCGGCCGGGGCCGACGCCGTGTCCCTCCACCTCAACGTCGGCAGCAACTACGAACCCAAACAGATCACCGACCTCGCGGAGGTCTGCGATACGGCGAGCAAGTTCGGGATTCCCGTCCTCGCCATGTCCTACGCTCGCGGACCGGGAATCGACGAACACGACGCCGAAAGCCTCGGCCACGCGGTACGATTGGCGGAGGAACTCGGCGCTGACGTGGTGAAGACGGCCTACAGCGGCGACCCCGAAAGCTTCGAGCACGTCGTGGAATCGACGCGCCTCCCCGTCGTCATCGCCGGTGGTGCGCCCGAGGGCGACAAGGCGACCCTCGAAGCGGTTCGCGGCGCGATGGACGCGGGCGGCGCGGGCGTCTCCATCGGCCGGTCGGTCTTCCAGCACGACGATCCGGAAGCCATCGCGCGGGCGGTCTCGGGCGTCGTCCACGATGACCTCTCCGCCGAGGACGCGCTGGACGAAGCGGGGCTGTCGGTCGAAGTCTGATTTCTACAGGATAGTCGGAAATTCCGCGAGCGACGGGAGCGTGTACGTCGGTTCGGGGGTTGGATTCGTGACCCGTTCTTCGTAGGGCACCCACACGGAGTCGATGCCGAAAGCGTTCGCTCCGGCCACGTCCGCGCGGAGCGAATCGCCGACGTGGATCGTGTTCTCCGCTTTCACGTCGAGTTCGCTCAGGGCGTGCTCGAACGGCGTTGGGTCCGGTTTCGGCGGAACCCCACCACGAGGGTCGACGAAGACGTGCGTGTCGAAGACATCGGTGATTCCGAGCGCCTCCAATTTGACGGTCTGGGTCGCCTCGTCCCCGTTCGTCACGAGGCCGACGTTCGTCCCGCTGGCGGCTTCCAGCGCCGCTTTCGCGCCGGGACGGAACGAAACCGCGGAATGGTCGAGACACGCCTCGTACGCGGTGGCGAGTTCCGAGGCGTGGGCGTCCTCGACACCCGCGTTCCGGGCGGTGGCGTCGAAACAGAATTCGTAGAACTCGTGTGGCGTTTCGGCGGTCGGAATGCCGTCCACTGCGGCGGCGATGTCGTCGAGCGTACAGTACTGTTCGACGGAAACGCGGTCGAACGCCTCCGCGACGAGTGCCTCCTCGTCCTGGTCCGAGACGCACAGCGTCGAATCGAGATCGAAGAGAATCGCGTCGAAATCGGTCATTTGGTAGTGATATTCGAGGCGGAAGAAAAACCTACTGAGTACGAACTTGCGACGACAGCGATGGCGAGAAGTTGCGGATTCCGCCACGTTCAAGCCATACGACTGCGAGCGATTCAGCATGACACGCTCCGTATGGTTGAAAGCCGACGACAGCGTCGGCGATTGGGAGACTCGACGCAAACGCATCACGGCCGGTTTGGAAGCCGGTGTGGACTGGATCTTGGTCGACGACGACGATGTCGAGCGCGTTCGAGAACTCGGCGACGTGAACGTGGCGGCGTTTCACAACGACGGGGACATCCACGTCTTCGACGCGGAAGAGGACGGGGACGAACAGGAGCGCGCCGACGCTCGGATCGTCGGAAAGAACGCCGAAGGGGACGGGACGGTAGACCTCCCGTCGGATTTCTCCGGTTCCGCCGACCTCTCGACGCTCAGGCGCGATGACGAGGCGGAGGGTGCCTACGTCCGAATTCTGGGGAAGGAGTACGAATCGTTCGCCCAAGCCGCGGCGGAGGAAGCCGACTACACCATCATCGTCGGCGAGGACTGGACCATCATCCCGCTCGAAAACCTCATCGCACGCATCGGCGAGGAGACGGAACTCGTCGCGGGCGTCACGAACGCCGAGGAGGCACGAACCGCCTTCGAGACGCTGGAACTCGGCGCTGACGCCGTGCTGTTGGACAGCGACAACCCGGACGAGATTCGCTCGACGGTGGAGGTGCGTGACGCCGCCGAACGCGAGACGCTGGAGTTGGAGTGGGGTGAAGTCCTCGCCATCGAACAGACCGGCAGCGCGGACCGCGTCTGCGTGGATACCGGATCGCTGATGGAACACGACGAAGGGATGCTCGTCGGGTCGATGTCCCGCGGCCTCTTCTTCGTCCACGCGGAAACGGCCGAATCGCCCTACGTCGCCTCGCGCCCCTTCCGGGTGAACGCGGGCGCGGTTCACGCCTACGTCCGCGTCCCCGACGGCGGGACGAAGTACCTCGCCGAACTCCAGAGCGGCGACGAGGTTCAGTTGGTGGACACCGACGGCAACACCCGCGAAGCGGTGGTCGGTCGGGTGAAAATCGAGAAGCGGCCCATGTTCCGAGTGCAGGTGGAAACGAAGGACGGCGACCGGGTTGAGACGCTACTGCAGAACGCGGAAACCATCAAAGTCGCCACGCCGGACGGGAGAAAGGCCGTGACGGACCTCGACGTCGGCGACGAGGTCAAACTTTTCTTGGAGGGCGGCGCGCGACACTTCGGCGAGAGCGTCGAAGAGAGTATTATCGAGCAGTAGATTCGGCGTCTATCGACGACGAACACCACTGACAGAAGTCGAACTCCGGATCCACTTTTCGGCCGCAGTTTGGACAGCGTACCGTCCCGTTCGCCGCCTCTTGGACGACGCGGTTGTTCCGAACTGCGGACCAGTACGCGTCGACGATGTTGCAGACCGATACGAACAGGAGCGGGAGGGAGACATCGAGGCCAAGATTCTGGGTCGCCTGTGAGTAGGCGGCCATGTCGTTGTTCTGAATCGCGACGGATAGTTCGTTAGCCACCGCTGGAGGGATGAAGAAGTAGGCAGTGAGCAACATGAATCCGAACCAGAGGAACCCGCGAAGCCACTGACGGAGGTAGAAATGCCCCAATCCCGGATAGACGAAGGAACCGAGGGCGGCGAGCCATGGGCGTTTTTTCTTCCGTGTCACTAGTCGTTGATAGCTGACGGAGTGTGTTAAACTCTTCCGATGTGGTGAGTTGCCCGGTTATTCCCTCGAAAAACGGAAGTCAGCGAACGTAGTGAGGGGTGGTCGGTTCAGTGAAAGTGCCGTCGGCGGCCTCGCCGAACTCGCGGAACGTCCTCCTGACGGCACTCAGGCCGAGGAGGTTCGCGAGTCCGAAGACCACGAAAAGGAGGCCACCGAACGCATAACTCGGGTCCGAAGGTTGGGCGAGGGTCGTCCAGAAGAGAACCATCACACCGGTCGCCGCGAAGGGGAGCGAAATCGCGCCACGATAGTGGGACGTGTGGCTAACTTCGAGGAACGCGACGCCGATAGCTGCGAGGAGGGAGACGAGTCCGACGCTCGATGCGTGGAGTCCGGCGGCCGCACCGAGGAAAACGCCGAACCCGCCGACGAGGGTGGCGACTCCGCTCAGGTGGGAGCGACGCCGTTCGATGGTATGAGTAGGGACCATGTGTTCGGGTACGGTTCATTACGTTATCATTTTTTCCCTCGACGGCTGACCTGTGACAATCGAATCGTCGCGCCGACGGTCGTGGGATAGAGAGGAGGCGTCTCCCGAGCTATTTCCCTCCCAACTCGTCCACGAGCCGCGACAGGGTGGCCAAATCGTACTGTCCCGGTGCGGTCGCGTCGGCCAGGTAGAGGGGTGCGTAGCCGATTTTCGACCCGTAGATGGGGACGACGGCCCGGGAGTGGCGGCCGACTTCGCCCATGGCGAGGGTGGCGACGGTTCGGCCGTGTTCAGTGAGGAGGTCCGTCACGCGGAGTACGTCGAGCACGTCCGAACGGGAGTGGGCGGTGACGGCGAGTTTTCCCACGTCGGCGTGGTCGGTGCAGTTTTCGAGCAGTTCGCGCATCCGTTTCTGCGAGGGCGTCGCCTCAAAATCGTGGACCGAAGCGACGACGAGCGCGTCGTTGTCGCGTGCGTGAGCGGCGGCCTCCTTACCCTGCTCCATGAGCAGGGTTTCGAGTTCGACGTCCACCGCGACGACCGACGGATGCTCGACCGCTTCAGCCAGGTCGTCCAGTCGCTCGTCACCCGTTGCTTCGCCGCCCTCCCACGCGGCGCGGTTGGTGGCGATGAGGGGAAGGTCGCCGTCGTAGGCGGACAGCGACGGGAGCGGGTCGTCCGCGAGGTCCATTCGAAACTCCACGAGGTCGGCGTGGTCGCGGGCAGGAGGTTCGTCGCCGAGGTCGGCCGTGCTCACGGCGAGCGAGAAGGAATCGAAGTTCATGGCCTCGAATTCGCGTCGGTGAATAAAAGACTACTCGGAGTACGGTTCGTGTGTGGCGAAAAATCGCGTCCCGTCGCGTTCCACGTCGTTCACATCGTACAGCAAAATGTCCCGTTCCTGGGCGGTCTTGACGGGGAAGTCGTAGTTACGAGCGTCGTATTTGAGGGTTCCGTCGTGGTCGGAAACGAACTCGCGGTGGTCGTCGAGTCGTTCGCTGACGATCTCGCGTGAGAGGTCCTCTACGGCGGCGACCCGCTCCGCGAACAGTTCCGTGAAGTCGGCTTCGAGTTCGTAACCGACGGAGTTGCGCCCGGCGACCATCGCGGCGAGTGAGGTGGTTCCGGTCCCCCAAAACGGGTCGAAAACCGTGTCGCCGTAGACGGAAAACATGGAGATAAGGCGGTACGGGAGTTCGAACGGGAACGCCGCCGAGCGCTCGCGGAGGTCGCCGTGGTCCAGCAACTGCTCCTCGCCGCGGACGTTGGTCCAGAGGTCGGAAAACCACTCGTTTCGCTCCTCCCAGAAGTACGCCGACTCGTAGCGGTGGTCGATACCGGGTTCGAATTCGCGGGTGTCGCCGTTACGAAAGACGAGGAGGTATTCGTGTTCGAGCGCGGTGTACGCGTTCGGCGGGAGCATCCCCGACCCCATGAACTTCGTCAGGCGGTTCGACGGCTTGCGCCAGAGGATGTCGGGGAGGGGTTTGAGTCCACGCTCGCGGAGGTGGCGGAGCACTCGGGCGTGATTGGGAAACGACTGGAAGGTTCCGTCCACCTTCCGCGTCGCATCGCCGACGTTTACCACCGCGATTCCGCCGGGCTTCAACACGCGGGTGACTTCGGCCCAGACGGCGTCGAGTTCGTCGTGCATCAACTCGAATGCGGTATCGCCGTCGCCTCGCTCCAGCGCGGTTTCGATGGCGGAGTTCACCTCGCCGAACAGGTCGTCCCACATCTCGATCATCGGATAAGGGGGCGACGTGACGACGAGATCCATCGAATCGTCGGGAAGCGAGTTGTCGCGTGCATCACCGACGTGAATCTCGTGCTCGGTTTCCATTGCAGTAGCTTCCTGAATGTATCGGCGGGGCGTAAAAACCTCTTTTCAAACTCGTCTACAGCGCGACGGTTCCTTCTTCGGCTTCGAGCAATTCGTGATAGCGGTTTCGGATGGTGACTTCGCTGATGTCGGCCACGTCGCTGACCTCGGCCTGCGTGGTCTTCTCGTTGGTCAACAGCGCGGCGGCGTAGACGGCGGCCGCGGCGAGTCCGACGGGCGATTTCCCGCTGTGAACGCCCTGTTCCTTCGCGTTGCGGAGGAGTTCGCGGGCGCGGTGTTCCGCCTCGTCGGAGAGTTCGAGTCCGGACGCGAATCGTGGGACGTAGCTCTCGGGGTCTGCGGGTTTGACTTCGAGGCTGAGTTCGCGCACGACGTAGCGGTAGGTTCGTGCGACTTCGCTCTTCTCGACTCGGCTGACCTCGGAAATCTCGTCCAAACTGCGCGGCACACCGGCCTGTCGGGCGGCGGCGTACACACACGAGGTCGAAACGCCCTCAATGGAACGGCCCGGCAGGAGGTCCTCGTTCAGCGCGCGGCGGTAGATGACGCTGGCCATCTCGCGGACGTTGTCCGGGAGGCCGAGCGCGCTCGCCATGCGGTCGATTTCGCCGAGCGCCTGTTTCAGGTTGCGCTCCTTGCTGTCGCGGGTGCGGAAGCGCTCGTTCCACTTGCGGAGTCGCTGCATCTTCTCGCGCTGGCGGGAACCGAGCGAGTTACCGTAGGCGTCCTTGTTTCGCCAGTCGATGTTGGTCGAGAGCCCCTTGTCGTGCATCGTGTTCGTCGTCGCGCGTCGACGCGGGACTTCTCGTTTTTCTCCTTGGCGTCGAATGCGCGCCACTCCGGGCCGCGGTCGACGTTGTCCACTTCGACGACCAGACCACAGTCCTGACAGATGGTTTCGCCGTGGCCGGAGTCCGCGATGAGCTTTCCGCTACATTCGGGGCAGGTTTGGCCTTTCTGCCCGCTTTTCTCTACTTCGGATTCGTTGCTTCTCGTTCGAATACTCGTGTTTTGCATGTGCAGTACCTCCTCAGAGGGAGCGTCGGCTACCGGGCAGGTTAATCCCGAAAAACCCGGATACCGCAGTCTTAACTCGTGGTTATGACGAAAGGTACTTAAAGAATTCGTTTTTGACGCCCCGTGAGTTCGTGAAACAGTCACACGGGGCGTGAAGTCGCCGTTTGGCGTCAACCGAGCGAAATGTTTAAGAAGGGATTACCGGCCGGTAACGAACTGTTTACTCACACCGGAACGAATCGAGTCCCATGGAGTCAAACCGCGTCGTGTCGCTCGCACCGAGTGTCACCGAAATCGTACGGGAACTCGACGCGACGGACCTGCTCGTCGGCGTCACGCACCACTGCCGAGTCGATTCGGACGACGTTCCCGCGGTCGGCGGGTGGCTGAACCCGAATTACGAGGCGATCCGAGCGTGTGACCCTGACCTCGTCGTGACGACGGACTCGTTACAAGCGGACGTGCGCGACGAACTCCGCGACCGTGACTACCGCGTCGTCCACGTCGACCCGCGAACGCTCGCGACGCTCGTCGAACTCGTTCGCGACGGTCGGCCGGGCACTCGGGAAACCGCAAGCGGGAAACGACCTCGCGTGGCGTGCCCGGAGTCGTATCGAACGCGTTCGCCGACTGGTACGCGGGCGGCCGAGACCGACCGTCTACTGCGAGGAGTGGTCAGAGCCACCGACCGCCGCCGGAAACTGGGTTCCAGACGCGGTGCGGGCCGCTGGAGGGGAGTATCCGTTTCTGTCAGCGGGGGAGCGCTCCCGCGAAGTGGATTCGGCGGATGTCGAGGCGGCGAACCCGGAACACGTGTTCCTCCACGTTTGCGGCCGAGGGGAGCGAGAGCGACCCCGAGGCCGTCCTCGACCGAGAGTGGGGAATTCCGGCGGTCGAGAACAATACCGTCCACGTCCTCGATGACTCGCTGTTGAATCAGCCGAGTCCGCGACTGCTCGACGGCATCGAGACGATGACCCGGATACTGCACCCGGACGCCGTCGAGTCAAACGACTGAGTAGCAATCACCAAGTCGGCGGACGAGAGACGACGACCATGCGAATCGGAGTCGGCAGTGGAAACCCAGTGAAAGTGGCTGCAGTGGAAGCCGCCCTCGGCGGGCGATTCGACGCGAGCGTCGAATCCGTCCCCGTCGAGTCGGGGGTCGCGGAACAACCGTTCGGAGAAGGAGAGACCGTCGAGGGAGCGGAGAATCGCGCCCGGCGAGTCGTCCGTTCCGGCGAGTACGACCTCGGCGTCGGTTTGGAAGGCGGCGTCGCCGAAGTTTCGGGAACGGACGGATTGTATCTCATCATGTGGGCCGCCGTGACGAACGGAGAGACGATAGGACACGGTGCCGGACCGCGACTACAGCTTCCGGAATCGGTCGCCGAACGGATACGGGACGGCGAGGAACTCGGACCGGTGATGGACGACACCCTCGGCGAGGACGACGTGGCGAAAAAGCAGGGTGCGGCGGGGGCGCTCACGGACGGAATCATCGACCGACAAGAAGCGTTGGAACACGCGGTGGCGGGGGCGCTCGCCCCGTTCGTCACCGAATTCTATTAATCGTCGAGCGAGGCCGGTTCCTCGACCGACACGTCGCGACCCTCTTCGACCGCTTGGGTCAGCGAGACGTTGAGCGAGAACATCGACCCGACGCCGCCGACGAGCGTGACGACGTTCTTCACCGCGTGGTCGACGATAGCCGCGCCGAGTGCGACCTCCCACGGGATCGGAGTCAGACCCGCGACGAAGACCGTGAACGCGGCCTCGTACAGGCCGACGCCGCCGGGTGACAGCGGAAGGACCTTGGCGAGGTTGCCGACGCTGACCGCGAAGAAACCGACGGCGACAAGCGTGACGAGGGTCAGCGACACGTCGCGGAACGCGGTCAGCACGAGGATGGCCGTCAGCACGTCGAGCGACCAGATCGCGAGACTGCTCAGACCGACGCTCGCGAAGGCTTCCCGGTCGTTTGCGACCATCTGCACGTCACCGGTGAAGCGCTCCACGATGCCCGCGATGTGGTTCGCGTACGAGTCGGAACTAACCCGCGTGACGAACGAACGGACGAGGTTGCTGTCCGAGCGCGCGCTGGCGATGATGACGGCGACTGCCGCGATTGCGAGGACGCCGACACCGGCGGCGACGTACACCGCCGTTCGCGCTGCCTCCGCGTGCTTCGCACCGGTGACGGCCTGTACGATGGTGGCCGCCTGTCCCGTTACGGTCAGTCCGATGAGGACGACACCGGCGAGGACGGTTATCGTCAGCAGGTCGAACACCCGTTCGACCGCGAGCGACGCAAAGCCGGACGGGTACGGGATGTTGCGCCGGGCCTTCATCACGTAGGCACGGACACCGTCACCGAGTCGGGCGGGGAACACGAGGTTCCCGGTCTGGCTGATGAATATCGCGCCGGTGAGGAAACCGGTGCTTTCGGTGTAACCGAGTTTTTCGAGGATGTTCTTGTATCGAACGCCGCGGAGCGGCCACGAGAACACGTACACCACGGCCGCGAGAGCGACCAGTGCGAGGTTCGCGTGCTCCATCTGGTCGAGCACCTTCCCGAGCGGGAGATACCGACCCATCAGCGCGACGGCGATGATGGTCAACAGGATCCCGACGGCGATGGAGACGCCGCGGGTGATTCGCGGCGCGACGGTGAACTCCCACCAACAGCGACCGATCTGACTCCCCATGCCGAACACGTCGCGGACGAGGTCCACTTTCGTGTCGCCCTTCGGCGTCCAGTCCACGGAGAACTCCTTGATTTTGTAGCCCTTGCGCTGTGCCCGAACGAGGACTTCCGTGTCCCAGAACCAGTGGTTGTCCCCGACGTCCGCGAGTACGTCGAACAGGGCGGTCCGGTCGAACGCCTTGAACCCACACTGGTGGTCACGAAGGTCCGAACGGAGGAACAGACGCGTCAGCCCGTTGAAACCACGGCTCGCAACGTCACGTTTCGCCGGGCGGTCGGCGACGTTTTCGGGCATCCACCGCGACCCCGTCGCGAAGTCGTATTCGCCGGAACGGACGCTCTCGACCAACTCTTCGAGATGTCGCATGTCCGTCGCGAGGTCAGTGTCGAAGTAGACGAGTGTCTCTCCGTTTGACTCTTCGAATGCGTGATTCAATGCTCCCCCGCGTCCCAACCGTTCGTCACTGTGGAAGTGGCGAACCCGTTCGTCCTGGGCCGCCATTCGGTCTGCGATTTCCGGCGTTCGGTCGTCACAGCCATCTTCGGCAACGATCACTTCGAAACTATCTGGAGGGAGAAACGATTCCAATGTGTCGAGGGTTGTCTCGACGGTGTTCTCTATGGTCGTCTCCTCGTTGTACGACGGGAGGACGACGCTCACCTCTACAGAACCACCGCTCATTATGGAACTGTCTCACCCTCGCACCGTAAGTAGCTTCTGGGCCACGATTGTCATGAGTCAGAGCGACACACGCCTCGAAACGTGGCGTTAACCAACCGTACCAACCACCCCCGTGGGAGGAATTATATTCACATATATTTTCATAGAAATCACAAGAGGGCGTGGCGTTAACCGCTCGTACCAAACCCACTAAGGTCGTATCCATGTTCTACAGTAGTATGAGCACCACGACTGCTGGTACGACGACGCTTACTGACAAACAACAGCGAATTCTCCGGTACCTTCGTGAAAACGGCACGACAAAAACCTACTTCAAGTCCCGACTCATCGGCGACGAACTCGGACTGACCGCGAAGGAAGTCGGCACGAACATGACCGCCATCGCGGACGGAAACTTCGACGTGGAAGTCGAGAAGTGGGGCTACTCCTCCTCCACGACGTGGAAAGTCAGCGCATAATCGCGACGCGTCGTCCCAGTCGGTTTTCCGCCCGGCACTGGCCGGGCCCATCATCCACTCGTCTTCCCGAAAGCCGTTACTACCGAACGGAACGGAAACGACGGTAAGAGATCGAGAAACGGCCGATTTTCAGGGATCGAACGAAATCAGATTCGATGCTTCACCGGCGAACTGCTCCGCGTTCGCATCGAACGAATCAGCGTAGCGGACCAGCAGCGTGATGAGCGTCTCCGGGTGTCGAACGGCGTAGCCGTTCTCACGCGAGAGCAGGCCTTTTTCGTCCAAATCGGCGGCGTATTTGCTCACCGTCGGTCGGGAAACGTCGAGCGCGGCCGCGAGGTCACTGCCGGTCGCGTCGGGGTTGCGGAGCAGTTCGATCATCATCCCGCGCGGCGTGTCCCGTCGGAGATAACCCAACGCGACCTGTTCGAACGCGGAGAACTGCTCGGCCGGGAAGAAACGCCGGTAATCGCCGTCCCGGTGACTTTCGACCACGCCGAGTTCCACCAGTTGCCGGAGGTGGTGTTGTGTCTCGCCGGTGCCGAGTTGCAGGTCGTCGCGTACCTTCGAGAAATGTGCGCCCGGTGTCGTCGTGACGTAGCCCGCAATCGCGTCGCGGGCTTCGCTCTGCCCGCCGGAATGGTTCCCCTCGGCGAGCTTTGCGAGCGGCGCGGCAGCCCCCAAAACCGCAAAGCGGCGGAGGGTGGCGCGCTTATTTTCATCGACGTTCCCGTGCTTAACCATCTATACATCGGTACAACCGGGGAACGTAAAACAGCTTCGTTTGGGAGACAATTACAATCGAGTGGTTCCGAGCGGGGTGAGAAGTACGATAGGTATCAAAACATCAGTAATCAAAATCGCGACACGATTGCATTATCCGGACTGCGGTCGTCGTTCACTCGGCCGTCACGGCGTGAGCCGTATCGGCGTGTGAAAACGGCGTCGCAGTCGACACGCGGAAAAACGGAGGGAGGGCAGGTTACTCGACTTCGGTTTCGAGTTCGGTCTCTTCTTTCGACTCGGAATCCTCGCCTTGGTCGGATTCCATCTCGCCGCCCATCTCGGCGTCCATCTCCTCGATGACTTCGTCGGCGCTCTTGATTTGGGCCTTGTCCTCGCCTTCCTTGATGGCCTGTGCCTGTTTCTCCATCTCCTCGACGTCCATCTCGGCTTCCTCGTCGATCTGTCCGAGGATTTCGTCGATGTCGTCGAGACCGAGCAGTTCACGGGTCTCGCCGTCGAAGTCGAGGCTGTCCAACTGCGACTCTCCTTCTTTCACGTCGCTGCCGGTCAGGTGCTTGCCGTAGCGGCCGACCAGCGAGGAGAGTTCCTGCGGGAGGACGAACGTCGTGGACTCGCCCTCGCCGATGGCCTGGAGCGTCTCCATTCCCTTCTCGATGACGGCGCGTTCACCCATCGACTCGGCGGACTTCGCGCGAAGCACGGTCGAAACCGCATCACCCTGTGCTTCGAGGATCTGACTCTGCTTTTCACCTTGCGCGCGGATGATGTTGGACTGCTTGTCACCCTCCGCCGTCTCGATGGCGCTGCGGCGTTCACCTTGCGCTTCGAGAATCATGGCACGACGTTTCCGTTCGGCGCTGGTCTGTTGCTCCATCGCCTGCTGGACGTCCTTGGACGGGTTGACCTCACGGACCTCGACGCTCTCGACGCGAATCCCCCACTCGTCCGTGGGTTCGTCGAGTTCGCGGCGGATCTTCGCGTTGATCTCCTGTCGCTTGTTGAGCGTGTCGTCGAGTTCCATGTCACCGAGGACGGCGCGGAGCGTCGTCTGGGCGAGGTTCGAGACGGCGCGTTTGTAGTCCTCGACCTCGAGGAACGCCTTCTTCGCGTCCATCACCTTGATGTAGACGACGGCGTCGGCGGTCACGGGCGAGTTGTCGCGCGTGATGGCCTCCTGTCGCGGCACGTCGAGCGTCTGTGTCCGCATATCGAAGCGGTAGGTCTTGCTGACGAACGGCGGCACGAAGTTGATACCCGGTTCGAGGAGTTTTCGGTACTCCCCGAAGACGGTTAGCGCGCGCTTCTCGGTCGCCTGCACGATTTCGACGGCCTGCCAGACCGTAACGATAACGAGCAGTAACAACAACAGTGCGACGATCATTAGCCCCCCGGTCAATGGGGCGCTCTGCAGGGGTATTGTGGGCAGCATTACGTTCGGATGTTGGGATACATACTTGTTAAGTATTCTGCTACTTTATCCTATATGATCCGACAATAAAAGGGGGGAGAATTACAGCTCCTCGGTTTCCCGCTCCGCACGGTCCGTCTCCGCTCGGTTCGCGTCGGTCCGCCCGCGTGCGAGTTCACGGTCGATAGGGTCCTCGATGAAATCGAGGGGTTCGACCGTGACGACGTTCCCGCCGCCGGGGTCCATGACCATCACTTCCGTTCCTTCCGGAATCTCGCCGTCCATGGTTCGGGCGGCGTAGTAGGGGTTGAAACCGCCGCTGTCCAGTTTCACCTGTCCTTCCGAACGCGTCACGCGCTCGGTCACGTGGCCGGTGGTCCCTTTCAACGAGTCCGAGTCCTTCGTCCTCCCGGACCCCTTGCCGCCGTAGAGGTCGAGGTGACGATAGCCGTAGAACGATATCGCGCCGAACGCGAGGACGAGGAACGAGAGCACGAACGGTTGGGCGAGCGGCGGAAAGAGGAACGCGACCAATCCGGCGAGCAGGAGCGCGATGCCGACGACGATGAAGTGTGCGCCGGGAATGAGCGCTTCCGCCAACGTGAGCCCCGCGCCCGCGATGACGAGCAAGAGCGCGAGCGAATCGAAGGGCGATGCCATGATTGGGGATTGGTGTCGAACGATTAAGGGTTTGTGGGTTACGCGACCCCGATGGCGTGGAGAAAGACGAACAGAACGGTAAGAGCACCGAGGAGAACGAACAGCACGTTCTCGGCCGATGGGGACCCCGGTTCGAGGGGTTCCTCCTCGGCGAACATGTCGGATGGCGTGTCGTCGGCATCTTCACCGACGTCCTCCACGTCGTACTTCCAGTCGGACATACGTCAAGATACGCGACGGGCAACCAAAAGGTTGGCTACGAAAAGACGGACGACGAAAAAACCGAATTACGACCGGTCGGAGGAGCGGACGTCGCCCTCGTACACGACGCCACGTTCGGCGTCGAGGGTGACCTCGTCGCCGTCATCGACGGTCGGGCCGAGCGGTGCGCCGCTTATCATCGGGATGTCGAGTTCGCGCGCGACCAGTGCCGGGTAGCCGGTCATCCCCGGGCGAGAGTCCACGATACCAGCGATACGTCCGGTATTGCCGGTGAACTCGCCGTCGAAGTCCGGTTCGAGGACGAGAATCCCGCCGTCGGTAATCTCCGAGGAGGTCGCCGTCGAGGAGCGAGCGACCGGACCGGCCGCCTGCCCGCGAACGACGCTACGTCCGGTGGCGATGGTTTCGGCGGCGACGTGGACCTTCAGCATGTTCGCCGTATCCGAGCCGTCGAGTTCGCTCATCATTCCCGTGAGGACGACGACGGTATCGCCGCTTTCGGCGACCCCGGCATCGAGCGCGGCTTGGACGCCGTCTTCGACGATGTTCTCCACACTGTGACCGAGGTCGGTGTACTGGGCGTTGACGCCCCACGACAGGGCGAGCGTGCGTCGAACGCGGTCGTTCGGCGTCGTCGCCACGATGGGCACGCCGGGGCGGAACTTCGCCACCTTCAGCGCGGTGTACCCGGATTCGCTGGCGGCGACCACAGCACTCGCGCCGATGTCGCGGGCGAGATAGCGGGCGGAACGAGCGATGGCGTCGGTTCGCGTCTCGTCACCGGCGGGGACGCGCTGTTCGAGCGTCTCCGCGTACTCGTCGCTCCCTTCGGCTTCGCGGACGATCCTGTCCATCGTCTCCACGACGCGGACGGGGTGCTCGCCGATGGCCGTCTCGCCCGAGAGCATCACGGCGTCGGTGCCGTCGAGGACGGCGTTGGCCACGTCGGAGGCCTCCGCGCGCGTTGGACGACGGGAGTGAACCATCGAATCCAGCATCTCGGTCGCGGTGATAACGGGGACGCCCGCCTGCTGACACGTCCGGATGATGCGCTTTTGGATCATCGGCACGTCCTCCATCGGGCACTCGACGCCGAGGTCGCCGCGCGCGACCATCACGCCGTAGGCCGCATCGACGATTTCCTCCAGATTGTCGACCGCGCCGCTCCGCTCGATTTTGGCGATGATGGGGATATCGGCACCGAACTCCTCCAGCACCTTGCTGATCTCGTAGACGTCGTCCGCGTCACGGACGAAACTCGCGGCGACGAAGTCCACGCCCTTCTCGGCCGCGAGTTGCAGGTCGTTTCTGTCCTTCTCGGTGACGACGCTCAGCCCCAGTTCGACACCGGGGACGTTGACGCCCTTTCGGCTGCTGAGGTCGCCGCCGCTCACGACGTGTGCGACGACGGCGTCCCCGTCGATCTCCTCGACTTCCGTCTCGATCCGGCCGTCGTCCAGCAGGACGGTGTCCCCCGGTTCGGCGTTCGTGATGGAAACCGAGAGGCCGACTTCCTCCGGCGTCGCGTCCTCACCCTCCACGAACCGAACCGTCGAGCCGGTTTCGAGCGTGATGGGTTCGTCCACTTCCGCCGTTCGAATCTCCGGACCTTGCGTGTCGAGCATGGCCGAAAGAGGATTCTCGGTTGCTTCGTCGACCTTCCGAATCGTGTCGATGATCTCGGCGCGGTCCTCGCGCGAGCCGTGGCTCGCGTTCACCCGCGCGACGGTCATTCCCGCGTTCGAGAGTTCCCGAACCATGCTCCGAGAATCGGAAGCGGGCCCGAGGGTACAGACGATTTTCGCATTTCTCATGAACGGCAATTGGTGTGGACACTCAAAAAAACCCCACAGTTAACTCGCAGACGAGTTTATTCCGTAGCGACCCCGGCCACAATCGATATTTGTGTCGCCTGCAAAAGGAGAAAATATGTCGAAGTACGCGTCGCTCGTTACTGTCGAGCAGAACTATCAGAACGTTCAAGAGCTGGCGTCGATCTGGGGAGACATCCGAAACGAACTGGAGTCGCACGAGACGACCCTCGAATCGACCTACGCGATCCTCGGGGAGTACGACTTCCTGCTCATCATCGACGCCGAGGACCGCGATGCGGCGTATCGAGCATCGCTGTGCATCGAGCGCTACGGACTCGACATGCAGACGATGGAAATCCTCCCGATGGAAGATTTCGCGGGCTTGGTCGAAGACCTCTGAGTTCGGTTACTTGATCTTCGTGCCCGGTTCGGCGTCGGCGTGCGTCGTCAACAGGTCGGCGTCCTCGCCCGCCGCGAGAACCATTCCGTTGCTCTCGACGCCGAACAGTTCGGCCTTTTCGAGGTTGGCGACGACGACGATCTTCGTTCCCGGCAACTCGTCCACGTCGTGGAGTTGTTTGAGACCGGCGACGATCTGTCGCGTCTCGCTGCCGATATCGACTTCGAGTCGCAGGAGTGCGTCGGCACCCTCGATCTCCTCGGCCGACTCGATGCGGCCGACGCGGAGGTCGAGATCCTGGAATTCGTCGAAGCTGATCCTGTCGTCCGAGATGGGTTCTTCGTCGCTCACGGTTTCATCTTCGTCTTCCTCGTCGTCGGTTGTAGCCGCTTCGATACGCGCATCGAGCGTCTCGTTCAGTTCCTCGACGCGCTCGTCCTCGATCTTGGCGAACAGTTCTGTCGGCTTGTCGAAGTCGCCGCGCGGCGCTTCGAGCGCGTCCGCGACCTCGGTTCCGTGAACAGACCCGTCCTCGCCGAGTTGCGTCCAGAGCGCTTCGGCCTTGCCGGGCAGAATCGGCTCGAACAGCACGGCGAGCGCCTTGGACACCTGTACGCAGTCGTAGATGACCTGTTCGGCCCGCTCGGGGTCCTCGTCGGTCAGTTTCCACGGTTCGTTGCGCTGGATGTACTCGTTACCGAACCCGGCCAGTGCGGTCGCGGCGTCGCCGAGGTCCTTGAGCGAGTAGTCGTTGACGGCCGCGGTGAACGCCTCCACGGCTTCCTCGATTCGCTCCGTCACCTCGTCGCTCGCCTCGGCGTCCGGCGCGCCGTCGTAGTTCCGCGACGCGAACAGCAGACTTCGGTAGACGAAGTTGCCGACGGTACCGACAAGTTCGCCGTTGACGCGCTCCTGGAACCGGTCCCACGAGAAGTCCACGTCCTGCTGGAACCCGCCGTTGGTGGCGAGGTAGTAGCGCAGCAGGTCCGGGTCGAAGCCCTCGTCGAGGTAGTCGTCGGCCCAGACGGCGCGGTTGCGACTGGTCGAGAAGCCCTTGCCGTTCAGGTTGACGAAACCGCTCGCCATGACGGCGCGGGGTTCGTTGTACTCCGCGACGTGGAGCATCGCGGGCCAGAAGACGGTGTGGTGCTGGATGATGTCGCGTCCGATGATGTGGACGATTTCCCCTGCGTCCTTCCACGTCTCCTCCCAGTCGTAGGTGTCGGGACCGACGCGCTCGGTGTACTGCTTCGTGCTGGCGATGTACTCGATGGGGGCGTCCACCCAGACGTAGAGCACGAGGTCTTCGGACACCTCGTCTCCCTCGTCACCAGGGTAATCGATTCCCCAGTCCATATCGCGGGAGATACACCAGTCCTGGAGTTCGCCCTCGATCCACTCTCGGGGCTGGTTCTTCGCGTTGCTCGTCCCTTCGAGTCGGTCGATGAACCCCTGCAGGTACTCCTGCAGGTCCGAGACGCGGAAGAACTTGTGCGTCCGCTCGCGGTACTCCGCCGGGTTCCCGGTACGGATGCTCGTCGGGTCCTCGATTTCGCCGGGTTCGAGGTGCCGTCCGCAGCCCTCGTCACACTCGTCCCCGCGCGCGTGGGCACCACAATACGGGCAGGTCCCCTCGACGTAGCGGTCGGGGAGCGGGTCGTCCTCGATGGGGTCCCACGCGACCTTGATCTCTTTCTCGTAGATGTACCCTTCCTCGTCCAGTTTGCGGACGATTTCCTGGGTGAGTTCCGTGTTCGTCTCGTCGTCCGTGTGGCCGTAGTTGTCGAACTCGATGTTGAACTTCGGGAACGTCGCTTCGTACTTCTCGTGGTGGCGAAGCGCGAATTCCCGCGGCGAAACGCCCTCCTTCTCGGCGTTCACGGCGACGGGCGTACCGTGCATGTCGGACCCCGAAACGAAGGCCGTCCGCTGGCCGAGCGTGTCGAGGGCGCGCGAGTAGACGTCACCGCCGACGTAGGTTCGGAGGTGTCCGATGTGGAGTTCCCCGTTCGCGTAGGGAAGTCCACACGTCACCACCGCCGGTTCCTCGGTGGGAAAACTGTCGTGGCTCATACTATCGTCTCCTTCCTTGCGGGTGTAAAACCCGCCGATTTCGTGTGTTCGTGTTCGTGTTCGTCATCGATGATGTGGTCGCTGCTGCGTTATATTCGTGTAGCGGTCGCTCTCGAAAATCGAAATCGACGGGTTTCACCCCCGAAAACCGACCGCGACCGGCCCAGAAGGATTCACCCGACGCTATCGGCGCATGCGCATAGCGAATCGGGTGAGGTGGGCCGTCGAACGCATACCACGCAGTAGGTTCGTTATCGTATATAAACGCTTGGCCGGGAGAGGATGCTGATTTTCCGCCATGACGGAAAAATCGTCTTCAGCCCCGAATTTACTCCCGAGCGACCCATTCACGACCGCAAAACGCCACCCGATTCGCAACACCCGTTCTCGTCGTTCAGACCGACAGAATGCCTTTGGTGATGAGCAACACCAACACGAGCCGTCCGACGCTGCCCGCAAAGGACGCCAAGGCGAACTTCACGTAATCCGTCTCCAGGATCGAGAAGGCGTAGATGGAGATGGTATCGGGGAATCCGGGGACGCACAGCGCGCCCGCCAGGCCGAAGTAACCCCAGCGTTGGGCGAGTCCGACGGTCTTCCGCTCGGACCATTCCACGATGTCGATCCGCGAACGGCGGAGTGCGCGGATGACCGGGCCGGACTCCTTGGCCTCCTGACCGATGTGGAACGCGAACACGCTTCCGGCGGCCTTGCCGAACCCGCTGACGAGGATGATGAGCGAGTACCGTCCGATTTTCCCGATGCCGAGGTCGAGGGGTGCAAGGAGGACGATTTCGCTGGGGAGGGGCAGAAGGAACGAGATGAGGAAGGAGTAGACGGCGATGAAGACGACACCGACCCACCCGGTAGCGGTTTTCACGGCGGCTTCCAACCCGCCGAACGACCCGAGCACGACGCCGTCGGTGAGGCTGGGGGAGAGCGGAATGAGGGTATCGAGCACAGCAGTAGGTCGGCAACCGACCGACGTAAAGCTTGAGCTTGAAACTCGGATGGCGACGGACCGACCGCCGTCGTGGCAAACAGACTCATGGCGGACGAAGACGAACCGAAACGCATGAACTCGGACAGAGAATATCGCGTCACGGTTCATCCGTCGCTACAAGCGCGGGTAGCGTACACGGACGACCGCTCGGCGGTGACGGTGGCGGTCGAGTACCGACGCAACGGGAAGTGGGAGGAATCGGCGGGAGACATCGAACTGCGTGGGCGGCAGATCGCCATCACCCGCGACGGCGAGTCATTGCTGGAAAAGCAGTTCGACGCCGAACTCATCGAGGAGTACGGTTCGTCGGTCGTCGGATTGGCCCGGCGACTTACGAACCGGGGCAAACGGACAGTAGAGTCGGAGAGAAAACGAGGTGGAGGCGAGAAAAGTCCCGAACCGGACTCGTGGCCCGTCGCGGTCACACAGGACGACGGGAGCGTCGTGGAAGCGCTGCGCCCGCCGGCGCAGGCGACGTTTCAGGTGTACGAGGATCACGCGGGGGAGTGGCGCTGGCGGCTCGTCCACCGAAACGGCAACATCATCGCCGACGGCGGCGAGGGCTATTCGTCGAAACGCGCCGCGAAAAACGGAATCAAGAGCGTCAAGCGGAACGCCATCGGCGCACCGATGGAGGAGACGGAAGAACCGGCCGAATCATAGGTTCAGCGAATCCAAGTCGGCGACGAACTCCTCCAGCATGGAACGGGTGACGTGGGGCATGCAGACGATTCGGAGTTCGCCCGACCCGGTCGGGGAGACGCGCCAGCCACGCCCTTGGAGTGCCTCGACCGTGTTGCGGGGCACATCGATGGCGACCAGCGGGAGCACTGGGTCGACCACGTCGTAGCCCCGCGACTCGAAGGCGTCGGCAACCCACTCGGCGTTGGCTTGAGAGCGTTCGTACTGCTTTCGGTAGCCGTCGGACCACAGTTCGTCCATCGCGGCCCACGCGCTGGCAACCCCTGCACCGCTCCGCGTTCCGGTCAGCGTGGCTTGCGAAGTCGATTCGAGGTACGGCGTTTCGACGGCCAACGCATCGAGGACGCGGGATTCGCGGGCCAGGAACCCGCCCGCCGGAACCGCCGCCTGTCCCATCTTGTGCGGGTCGATACCCAGCGTATCGACTTCGGCGTGTTCGAAGTTCCACTCGTGGTCCGTGAACGGGAGGACGAACCCGCCCCACGCGGCATCGACGTGGAGCAACGCTCCGGCGTCGTGTGCGATTTCGGACAGCGCCGGAATCGGATCGACGCGCCCGTATTCGGTCGTCCCGGCGATACCGACGACGAGAACGGTATCGTCGTCCACCAGTTCCGCCATCGTATCGGGGTCGGCGCACCGGTCCTCGTCCACCGAACCGAGTCTGAGTTCGACGCCCAGTACGTCCGCGGCCTTCTGAAAGCTGAAATGTGCGCTCTCGGGTGCGACGACGTTCGGGTCGTCGGTTTCGGCGAGGTTCCGCGCGGCGCGGACGGCTTGGATGTTGGCTTCGGTTCCGCCGCTCGCGACGTAGCCGTGCGGGTTCGACAGCCCGGTTATTTCGCCGAGCAGCGAGACGGCTTCGTCTTCGAGCGCGGCAACGGTCGGGTACGTCGTCGGGTCGCCCGGGTTCGACGCCAGAAATCGTTCGGCGGCGTCACGCGCCGCCGGATGGGGTTCGGTGCACATCGACGAAAGGACCCGGCGGAACGACTGACTCGCGGCCACCTGCATATCAAAAAATTCGACGGGACGGGTTTATCGGTTCCGTTATCAGTTCCGCTCTGCACCGCCCACGCGGTTGTACCCCTCGATCTCCTCGATCTGCGACTGGAGTTCTCCCATCGCCGCCTCGGGCATCATTCCGCCCGAATACGCCTCGTGGACGAGTTCCGCTATCTTCGTCGATTCCTGTGTCCACGCGACCGTCACCGGCCGCGGAATCGCGTTGGCTCCGGCGATTCTGAGCGTGTCGACGTGATCGCCGACGATGGGAACCTGCCGGGCCGCCTTCGACTCAAGCACGCTGACCTCCGGCGGGAGGAGTCCGATGTTCTCGAACAGCATCAACTGAATCCGCTTGTCGGTCATCGCCTCCAGAATCCGGAGCACCGCATCCAATTTCTCCGTGTTCGGGTTGACCGCCATGTGCCACCCCCCGAGGGCCGACGTCGAACCGCCGATACCGGGGTATTCGGACTCCTTCTCGCTCACCGCGTACGGTATCGGCATCACGCCGAGTCGGTCGCCGAGCACCCCCTCGGCCCCCGCGCTGGCGATGGCGTACGGCCAGTTGCGGTGCATCACGGCGTCGCCCGCCGTAAACGGACCGAGCGAGGAATCCTCGATCCACTGAAGGACGCCGGTCGGCGAGATTTTCCCGGCGTAGCCGTCGAGCGCGGCGGGGTCGCCCTGCCCCCAGATGAACGTTCGAATCATCCGAATCGAGTTCATCACGCCGGGGTCGTCGATGGTCACCGGGCGCTCGCCGATGGGACCGAAGAGGTCCTTTCGCCCGCCGAAGTACGCGCCGCCCCACGAGGTCATGAACTCGTTGAAATCACAGCACGACAACCCCTCGTAGAGGTCGGCTTGGAACGTGTAGCCGTACGGCACTCCCGATTTGTCCATCGCGTCCTTCGTCGCGTGCGAGAACTTCCGCCACGAGATGGGGTTTTCCGCCCAGTTCTCCGCCTCCGGTTCGTACCCCGCCTTCTCGACCAAGTCCTTCCGATACAGCATCACCCCGAAATCCGGATACAGCGGAATCGCGTACAGGTCGCCGTTCGGTCCCGTCGCGGTCGAAACGCTCGCCTCGAAGTAGCCGTTTTTCACCCGGTTCACCAGCGACTTCGGCAGGTGCTGATCGAGGTTCAGCAGTTGGTCGCGGACGACGAAGTTCAGCGTCCACCCGCTGTCGGTGAGCAGCATATCCGGATTGGCGAGATTCCCCGACAGCCATCGCGTGTACTGCTCCTCGCGGATGTCCGTCTCCTCGGTACCGGCGATGACGTCGATGTTGATGTTTCTCGGGAGGCCGACCTCCCACAACAGTTCCTGAAGCGGTCCGGCGACCGACGCCAGATCCGAGTCCGCCCCCCACTGGACCGAAATCGGCGCACGCTGTGCGCTCGCTGTTCCACCAGTAATCGCGGCGGTTGCGCCGCCCGCACCGACCGCTTTCAGCACGTCGCGGCGCGAGACGATCCGTTCTTCGTGTCCCCTATGTTCCCCCCTCATCGTGTTCCCCAATGAAATACGCCGTCAGTGCTTCTTAGCGTTGCGGCGGGAGGGCGGGTCATCTCCTCGCTACGTAGCCGTCAGAACGCGAGAAAGAATCCCGGCGGTCCTCTTCGTCCCTCCTAGAAACGAATCGGATCGTCAATCACGTCCGCGCGTACCATTCGGACTGGAGCCAGTGGATACCGCGCCAGAGGAACAGTAGCAAACCGAGAACGACGAAAATTCCGGTGACGGCCATCAGCGCATGTTCGAGTAGCGGAGATTCGACGAGGTGAAGTCGGTATACTACCGATGCCGTCCCCCAGAGGATCATGAATCCAAGATAGACGATAGAGAGGAATAGCAATGATCGTCGTCGCATGAGTTAGTGTTCCGTCATTATCCCACCGAATACAATAATCGTTTCGCTCCACACCGTTCAAATACAGCTATGGAGACTGAAAACAGCTGAAGACGACCGAAAAACGAATTTTCCTTATCGAACCGAGTCCAACATCAGTTTCTGCTCGACGCGTTTGACCTCGTGTTGCACGTCGCGGACGGCGTCGATGTTCGCCGAGATGGACGAGACGCCGCGGTTGACGAGGAATCGAACCATCTCCGGTTTCGATCCGGCCTGTCCGCAGATGCTCGTGTTGATGTCGTGTTCACGACAGCAATCGATGGTCTGGCCGATGAGTTGGAGGACGGCGGGGTGGAGTTCGTCGAACCGATTGGCGACGTTCTCGTTGTTCCGGTCCACCGCGAGGGTGTACTGCGTGAGGTCGTTCGTGCCGAAACTGGCGAACTTGATGCCCGCGTTCGCCATCTCCTCGATTTGGAGCGCGCTAGCTGGCGTCTCTATCATCACGCCCCACGCGCGCTTGTCGGGGTCGATGCCCGTGTCTGCCATCAACCTGCGGGCGCGGTACACGTCCTCCGCGTCGTTGACGAGCGGGAACATGATCTGGACGTTGTCGTAGCCCATCTGATACAGTTCGTGGAAGGCGTCGAGTTCGTGCTGGAAGACGCCGGGCTTGTCGAGGCTTCGGCGGATGCCGCGCCAGCCGAGCATCGGGTTGTGCTCGTTGGGTTCGCTCTCGCCGCCCTGGAGCTGTTTGAATTCGTCGGTCGGCGCATCGAGCGTGCGAACGCGGACGGGCCGGGGGTAGAACTCCTCGGCGACGCCGCGGATTCCCTCCACGATTTCGTCCACGTAGCGTCGACGCCGTGGTCCTCGATGTAGCGCTCGGGCGTCTTGTTGGTCGAGAGGATCATGTGCTCCATTCGGAGCAGGCCGACGCCGTCCGCACCCGTCGCGGCGGCGCGTTCGGCGGCCTCCGGAATCGAGACGTTCACCTTGACTTCCGTCGCCGTCATCGGTTTGACGGGCGTCTTCGGTCGGGCGTCCTCGATGGGTTCGCGTTGTGCTTCCCGCTCGCGTTGTCGCTCCGGTTCGCCCTCCCGGACGGTCCCCTTGTCGCCGTCCAGCGTGACCATCTGGCCGTCTTCGAGGGAGTCGGTCGCGTTCGAACAGCCGACGACCGCCGGGACGCCGAGTTCACGCGAGACGATGGCGGCGTGGCTGGTCATCCCGCCTTCGTCCGTGATGATGCCCGCGGCGCGCTTCATCGCGGGCACCATGTCGGGCGTCGTCATCTCCGTGACGATGATGTCGCCGTCGCCGACCTTGTCGAGTTGGTCGAGTTTCGAGACGATTCGCACCGCGCCGCTGGCGATACCGGGACTGGCACCGAGACCGTCCACGAGGATTTCGTGGCTTTCGGTCGCTTGGGCGGCCCCGCTGCCGTCGGCGACGCCTTCGGACCCTTCGGTCTCGATGGAACCGCCTTCGTTGATGGTCGTTATCGGCCGCGACTGGAGCATGAAGACCTCGCCATCGACGATGGCCCACTCCACGTCCTGCGGGGTGCCGTAGTGGTCCTCGACTTCCTCGCCGAGTTCGATGAGGCGGTCGATGTCGGCCTCCGTGAGGACGCGGGCGTTCCGTTTGTCGTCGGGAACGCTTCGCTCGACGGTCTCGCCGGTGTCCGCGTCCTTCGTGTGCATCACCTTCTTGTCGGCGATGGTGATGTCCTCGGCCGCGCCTGTCTCACGGTCGATGACGTAGTTGTCCGGGGAGACAGACCCCGAGACGACCGCTTCGCCGAGACCCCACGCGGCCTCGATGATGATCTTCGCGTCGCCGGTCGATGGGTGGCTGGTGAACATGACGCCGCTCTTTTGGGCGTCCACCATGCGCTGGACGACGACGGCGATGTCCACTTTGCGGTGGTCGAAGTCCTTCTCCTGTCGGTAGTAGATGGCGCGCTGGGTGAACAGCGACGCCCAGCATTCTTTCACCCGTTCGACCAAGTCGTCGCGGGTGATGTTGAGAAACGTCTCCTGTTGGCCCGCGAACGATGCGTCCGGGAGGTCCTCGGCCGTCGCGGAGGAGCGAACGGCGACGAACGCCTTTCCGTCGTCCAGTCCGTCGTAGGCGGCGAGAATTCCTTCGCGCATATCGTCGGGAATCTCGGTACCGAGAATGAGTTCCTCCGCCCGCGATTCGGCAGCCGCCAGTGCAGAAGAATCCTCGGTATCGACGTCGACGGCCTCGAACAACTCCTCGTCGATTCCGGTTTCCTCGATGAACCGACGGTAGGTCTTGGCGGTCACGACGAATCCCGGGGGAACGGGGAGGTCCGCGCCCGTGAGTTCACCGAGCGAGGCACCCTTGCCACCGACCAGTTCGAGGTCGTTTGCACTGATTTCATCCAGCCAGAGTACAACCATTGCGTATGGGGGGGAACAAGCAGATAGATAAAGAATGTTCCGACCGAGGCGCTGAAGGAAAGTAACTCACAATCGAATATGGATTTCGAAAGCCAGGCAAAACAGCGTCAGGATCACCCATTATTTCAGAATTAGCTCGCATAATTTACCGACATCCTCAGGACGACTGACGACGCTGCGCGTCCTGTCGTAGTCGATAAGCCCGACATCCGCCAGTTTCGGCAGGTGGTGATGATACAGCGAGGATTCGACGGCCCTCTCGTCGAGTTCTCCGAGTCGTTCCGAGACGAACTCGACGAGTTCGTCCACGTCGGCGGCCCCGTTCCTGTCGACGTTCGGTGTTCCAAAGTACTGTAGGACGGCCCTCCGCTCCGGACGACGCAGGGCGTCGAAGGCGTTCGAAAGGTCGGTAGGACTCGATACTGGCGTGACATCCTCGTCTACGGTTGGCATTTCCTTCTGGGTCATGTTTTCTCCAAACCACTCGGATAGCCCACGGACAAGAACAATAGATGAGAGACTATCCAGAGAGGCGTAGTATAATGAATAATTGCAATATACAAATAGTTTTCTCTGCTAATACATAACTTATAGCTGTGTTATCAGCCGTCATGCGGCGAGGCAACAGTACCGAAACACCCGTATCGAAAGAAGTCCGACGGAGCCACGTTCTCGGAGTGTGTCGTTACGCTTCGATGATATCGTCGTCCCCGGCGTCCGGAACGACCAAATCGCCGTCCAGTGCCGTCGTCGCCCGCCCGCCAACCCGCACCGCTTCGTCGTCAACCCGCACGCGCACGTAGCCCGGCCGGTCCACGAAGTGACCCTGTTCCAATCGCAGTTCGTCGGGGAATCCGTCGGATTCCCCGCTCCCGTTCCCGTTCTCCTTCCCGTCCCCGCTTTCGTTCTCGTTGTCGTCTTCGTCCTCGTCCTCGAACGCACCGAACGCCCGCAGATACGCGCCGACCGACCCGCTCGCCGTTCCGGTGACGGGGTCCTCCGGGATCCCGACGGCGGGGGCGAACATCCGTCCGTGGAGCGTCGATTCCGCCTCGACGGCGTCGAAGGTGAAGACGTAGATTCCCATGGCCCCGACTTCCTCGCCGAGTTCCACGAGGGCGTCCATGTCGGGGTCCGCACTACCGACGTGCGAGAGGAAGTTGACCGGGACGATGAGAATCGGAAGACCGGTCGAAGAGACCGCCAGCGGGAGGTCCTCGCCAACGTCGCGGAGCGCCGCCGGGTCGATACCCAGCGCGTCACCCAGTCGGTCGTACTCCAGGTCGACGCTCTCGACTTCGGGGTCGTCTTGGGTCATCCAGACCGTGCCATCGTCCGTTACGTCGATGTCCAGCACGCCGACGTTCGTCTCCAGCGTGTGCGTCCCCGGTTCGATATCCCCCGCTTCGAACAGGTGGACGTGCGACGCGATGGTCGCGTGTCCACAGAGGTCGACTTCCGTCGTCGGCGTGAAGTACCGGACGTGGCGGTCCGCCTCCTCACTTTCGACGAAAAACGCCGTCTCACTGACGGACAGTTCTCGGGCGATGGCTTGCATTTGGTCGGCCGACAAGTCGTCCGCCGCCGGAACCACCCCGGCCGCGTTTCCGGACAGCGGTTCGTCCGTAAACGCATCCACCAGCAGGGTTCGACAGGTGTGCATGTTCTGTCAGTGGGGACGGGGTGCTGTTTAAGCCTCGGGTCGCCGTCCTCTCGATGCTCGATTACGGTCGAAGGTAGCTTGTCGGACACGAAATGTCGTTCCGAAGCTGTTTTAGCCGGGAGTTCTGAAAGGAATCCTATGACTGCGCCTTGGGATGACTGGAACCATATAACCAAGCTCGACCCCGACAAGAGCCTCGTGGATGGCGATACGTTCGCCGACGTGTGCGCGACCGGCACCGACGCGCTCGAAATCGGAGGAACGCTCGACATCACGACGGAGAAGATGCAACGGGTCATCGACGCCTGTTCCGAGTACGACGTGCCGCTCTATCAGGAACCGAGCAACCCCGCCGTCGTCGTGGACAGCGACGCGCTGGACGGCTACCTCGTTCCGACCGTGCTGAACACGCGGGACGTCGCGTGGATCGCCGGACTGCACAAGGAGTGGGTTCGGATGTCGGAGATCGATTGGGCCGAAACCCACACCGAGGGATACATCATTCTGAACCCGGACGCGAGCGTTGCCCAGTACACCGATGCGAACTGCGACCAAACGCCAGAAGACGTGGCGGCCTACGCCGAACTCGCCGAACAAATGCTCGGCCAGGAGATAATCTACATCGAGTGTTCCGGTATGTTCGGCGACCCGGAGACCGTGAGGATGGCACAGGAAGCGTTGGACGAGGCGACGCTGTTCTACGGCGGCGGCATTCACGACTACGAATCGGCGAACACGATGGCCCAATACGCCGACACGGTCGTCGTCGGCGACCTCGTTCACGACAAGGGTGCGGACGCGGTCCGCGAGACGGTCGAGGGCGCACGGGACGCCAAAAAGGCGCGCGCGGAATCGGCGTAAACCGGAATCTATCGGCAGCAGTTTTCCTCCAACCGGTTCGAATCACTCGTGAGCTATTGGCTCGCTTAGTTGCCGTTTTTCGTTCCGAGAGCAACTGAGACAGCAAAATCCTTCGTTCAAAAATATACGAAGCAAATATTCATATATTCATATCCCCAATATGCACGGGACTATGACCGCACTCGAAACGACCGGGTTGACGAAGTACTACGGTGAGACGCGGGGAATCGAAGACCTCTCGCTCGCCGTGACCGAGGGCGAAGTGTTCGGCTACCTCGGTCCGAACGGGGCCGGGAAGACGACGACGATTCGAACGCTCCTCGGGTTCATCGCCCCGACCGGTGGGGACGCGACCGTACTGGGATACGACGTTCGGGACGAGCGCGCGCTCATCGAGGCGAAGCGGCACCTCGGCTACCTTCCGAGCGACCCGGGATTCGACGAGGACGCGACCGGAACCGAATTCCTCGACTATCAGGCGTCGCTGAAGGGCGACGACCGACGGGAGGAGTTACTCGAACTGTTCGACGCGCCGGTCGAGCGGAAGATCGAGGAGTTCTCGCGAGGGAACAAACAGAAACTCGCCATCGTCTCGGCGTTCATGCACGACCCCGACCTGGTCATCATGGACGAACCGACCTCGGGTCTCGACCCGCTGATGCAGGAACGGTTTTACGACTTCCTCGACGACGAACAGGAACGAGGTGTAACGATCTTCTTCTCCAGTCACGTTCTGAGCGAGGTTCGAAAAGTGTGTGACCGCGTCGGCATCATCCGCGACGGGAAACTCGTGACGACCGAGGACGTGGAGACGCTGCTCGACAGGAGCGGGAAACGCGTGCGGATGCGAACGTCGGACCCGATCGACCGCGAGGATTTCGACATCGACGGCGTTCACGACCTCACCCTCGACGGTGCGGTGCAGTTCACCTTCACCGGCGAGTACGACACCCTGCTCGACCACCTTTCGCGGTACCACATCGTGGACGTCGATATCGAGGAAGCGCCGCTCGACGAGGTGTTCATGCGGTTCTACGGCGACGAGATCGCTGGAAGCGAGCGCGAAGATGGGGAAACCACCGACGTGGCGGACGACGTTCCCGTCAGCGACGGAGGTGAGAGCCATGTTTGAAATCACGCGCTACGAGTCCTCGCGGCGAGTCAAGGGAACGGTCGCGCTGGCGGTCCTGATGAGCCTGATGGCGGTGCTGTACGCCGCCCTCTTCCCGTCCATCAAATCCTCCGGCGCGAGCATCGATACCTACTGGAACAACCTTCCACCGGCGATGAAAGCGGCGTTCGGTGCGAGCGGCGGCGGGTTCTCGTTGACGACGATGTCGGGATTCCTCGCCATCGAGATGTACCAGTTCTTCTGGCTGCTCCTGCTCGGCATCTACGTCGCGTACATCGCCGGGAACCTCATCGCCGGCGACGTGGAACGCGACCGAATGGACATCCTGCTCGCCACACCGATTTCGCGCTCGAAGGTGCTGGTCGAGAAGTTCCTCTCCATCGTGCCGGTCATCGTCGTCCTCAACGTCGTCGTCGGCGTGGTCGTGTACGCGAGCGTCGTCGCCATCGGCGAGTCGGTGTCGGTCACCGATTTGGCCGTGGTTCACCTGCTCTCGATCCCGTACCTGCTCGCGTGCGGCGCAATCGGACTGCTCCTCTCCGTGCTGTTCGACCGGGCGGACATCGCACAACGAGGCGGACTCGGTGCCGTGTTCGTCCTGTTCCTGCTCAATTCGGTGGGCGAGTCGGCGGACATGGGATGGCTCGGTGCCCTCAGCCCGATGCACTACTACGACCCGACGGCGATTCTGGTCTCCGGGAACTACGACTGGGCGGGCGCTGGAATCCTGCTCGTCGGCACCGCCGCACTGGTGCTCGTCAGCCGCGCGGTCTTCCAGCGGAGGGACATCGCGTGAAAGGGTTCAGCGACGCCGAGCGCGACCGAATCCGCGAGGAGTTGCTGGAGACGGGAGCCGAACTGTTCGCACGGTACGGCCTGCAGAAGACAACCATCGCGGACCTCACCGGCCCGGTCGGCATCGCCAACGGCACGTTCTACCAGTTCTTCGACTCCAAGGAGCGACTGTATCTCGATGTGGCCGAGCGGGAGGGTCACGCCGTGGCCGACGAAATCGTCGCCAACTCGTTCGCGGTGGAGGACGACCCCGAACTGGCGATTCAACGGTTTATGGCCCTGCTCGCCGAGGAGATGGAGGAAAACCCGCTGTTCATGCAACTCGTCGCGGGCGAGGAGTTGGAGAAAGTGATGCGGGCGGTGGGCGATATTACGGAAGAGGAGATGGAATCCCTGCAAGCGGCGTCGTTAGCGCATATGCTTCCGTACATCGAAACGTGGCAGGCGGAGGGGCGTGTCCGCGAGGGTGACCCGTTGGCCATCGGTGGCATGATGGGGATGGTCAAGTACCTGACCGTCTACCGCGAGCAGGTCGGACAGTACTACCCCGCCATGCGCGACATGCTCATCGAGACGATCGCCGCCGGGTTGACGTGCACGACGGACTGACGTACCCGCCGGGTCGCCGCGCACGACGGACAAACACGTCCGAATCGGATGTTTCGGTGAACGGAAACGAACGCGTTTAAGCCCGTCCCGGGCGAATTGCGGCGTATGCAGGACCGAACCTACACCGCGGATGCCGAACCCGGCGACACCGTCACGGTGGCTGGCTGGGTTCACGAAATCCGCGACCTCGGTGGAATCGCGTTCCTCATCGTCCGCGACACGACGGGGAAGATCCAAGTCAAGTTCGAGAAAGAGGACATGGACGAGGACCTCGTCGAGACCGGTCTCGACGTCAACCGCGAGAGCGTCGTCGAGATCACGGGAGAGGTAAAGGAGGAACCCCGCGCGCCGACGGACGTCGAAATCGTCCCGACGGACGTGGCAGTCATCGCGGAAGCGGAACCCGAACTCCCGCTCGACCCCAGCGGCAAGGTCGACGCCGACCTCTCGACTCGCCTCGACAACCGGACGCTCGATGCACGCAAGCCCGAGGTCGAAGCCGTCTTCAAGATCCGCGGCGAGGTGCTCCGTGCCGTGCGCGAGAAGTTCCGCGAACTCGGTTGTAGCGAAATCAACACGCCGAAAATAGTGGCGACGGGGACGGAAGGCGGGACGGAGCTGTTCCCTATCACCTACTTCGGCGAGGAGGCGTTCATGAACCAGTCGCCCCAGCTTTTCAAACAGCTCATGGTCGGTTCCGGACTGGAGCGCGTGTTCGAAATCGGTCCCATCTTCCGCGCCGAGGAACACAACACGCCCCGACACCTGAACGAGGCGACCAGCATCGACTTCGAGAGCGCCTTCTACGACCACCACGAGGCGATGGACGCCTGTGAAGCGGTCGTCAAGGCCGCCTACGAGGGCGTCGCCGAGAACTGCGGGGACGAACTCGACGCGCTCGACATCGAGTTCGAAGTCCCCGAAGGCGAGTTCCCGCGACTCACCTACGAGGAGGCCATCGAACGAATCAACGCCACGGGCGCGCTAGACGAGATGCTCGTCTGGGGCGACGACCTTCCGACCGAGGGCGAGAAGGCGCTCGGCGAGGACGTCGGCAGCCACTACTTCATCACCGACTGGCCCAGCGAGATCAAGCCGTTCTACATCATGGACCAGGACGAGGACGACGAGCTTTCGACCGGTTTCGACATGATGCACCCGCGCATGGAACTGGTTTCGGGCGGGCAGCGTGAACACCGCTACGATCGCCTCGTCGAAGGGTTCGAACAGCAGGGCCTCGACCCCGAAGCGTTCGACTACTACACGAAGATGTTCAAATACGGCATGCCCCCGCACGCCGGGTGGGGCCTCGGCGGCGAGCGCCTCGTCATGACCATGCTCGATCTGGACAACATTCGTGAGGCCGTTCTCTTCCCGCGAGACCGCCAACGTCTGAGCCCATAGGCGAGAAGACGGTGCGGGATCGGGCGGATTTTCTTCGTTTTCATCGCGAGAATAGAGCGACCGTCGTCGTTTGCCGGGGGACGAATTTGGTGTTGTGATTCCAGTCGGTACGAAGAAGGCCCGACCGCGTTGTTAATTGAATAGATGAACAACTGTTCAACTATCTGTCGCTCGAATCGAGTCCACGAAACCAAAAACCAGCCAGCCGTGACGTAACTCGAACCCGTGTCGTTTAGGTGCGTACCACGACGAGTACCGGTCATGATCGGCTTCATCGGCGGAAGCGGCATCTACGATGCACTGCCCCTGGAAAACACGCGGGAAGAGGAAGTGACGACCCCCTTCGGCGAACCGAGCGCACCGGTCACCATCGGCAAAATCGCCGGGAAGGAAGTCGCGTTCCTGCCGCGACACGGACCGAAACACCAGAAAACCCCGACGGAAGCGCCGTACCGGGCGAACATCTACGCGCTGAAGGAGTTGGGCGTGGAGCGTATCCTGGCGAGCAACGCCGTCGGGAGCCTCCGTGAGGAACTACCGCCCCAGACGCTCGTGATTCCCGATCAGATCTTCGACCGCACGAAACACCGAACGCCGACGTTCTTCGGCGACGGCATGGTCGTCCACATGCCATTCGCCGACCCGTACTGCCCGCACATGGTCTCGCACCTTTCGGACGCGAGCGCCGAGGCGACGGACGCGGATCACCACTCCGGCGGCACGTACGTCTGCATCGAAGGCCCGCAGTACTCGACGCGCGCCGAGAGCGAGTTCTACCGCGCACAGGGCTTCGAGATCATCGGCATGACGGCGATTCCGGAGGCGAAACTCGCCCGCGAGGCCGAGATGTGCTACGCGACGGTGGCGGGCGTCACGGACTACGACGTGTGGAAGGAGGACAGCGAAGTCACGCTGGAGGAAGTGCTCGACAACGCCGCGAAGAACGAGGACGCCATCAAGGAGGTCGTCGAACACGCGATTCGGTCGATGCCGGACGAGCGCGAGTGTGACTGTGCCCACGCGCTCGAAGGCACAGTCAACACCCCGACGGAAGCGATTCCGGAAGAAACGCGGGAAGAAGTCGATCTGCTCGCGGGACAGTATCTCGACTGAGTCGGTCGGGTCGGTTCCAGTTCAGTCAGTTCCGTTCAGTTCAATCAGCTTAGTCAGTTTAGTCAGTTTAGTTCAGTTCGGTTCGGGTTCCCGTTCCTCGTTTCGTTCCGGTTCGTGAGTCCGGTCACCGTCGGAATCGTGGACCTCGCCGTCGATGCAGGACGAACAGTAGTCGTTTTCTCCCCCGTCGATCGTCCAGAGCGGAACGCCGAACAGCACCGCCTGTTTCGTGTACGTCCGCCGCTGTCCGGTCTCGATAGTCGAGTCACAGACGCTACAGTCGGTCCCTCCGTCCACCGGTTCCGTGTCCACTCGGCGTTCGATGCCGACCGTAGAGCGCGGATACTGGACGAGATTCGAATCGAGCACGAAAAATACGAGGGTGAAATAAAGTCCCATCAGCGCCAGGTCCGGGACCGGCCAATCCATCCCGAAAAAGAGGTATGCCAGCAGTATGGGGACGCCGATTTTGGTCACGGCCCGGCGGATACGGGCGGCCAGCGTCGAAGGGCGAGACATCCCGTGAAAATGAGTTGTTCTGACAGTTAATCGTTCGCATGATTCGACACGAGTTCGGAGCCGATGAGCCTCAATCGGCGTTCTCGGCCGTTTCCCCGCTCGCGTCGGCGTACTTCCCGCTCGTGCCGCCGCGCAGGTCGGCTTCGATCTCTTCGAGAGAACGGCCCTTCGTCTCCGGAACCTTCCAGTAGACGAACAGCAGGGAGAACAGGCTCAAGACGGCGTACAGCCCGAACGTCCCCGTCTGTCCGATGCCGCCGAACTCGACCCCGGAGAACGTCCCGCCGTTGATGAGCGTGAGGAACGTCAGCGAGACGAGGAGGTTCGCGGCCCAGTTGGCGACGGTGACGACGCCCATGGCCGACCCACGGACTTGAAGTGGGTAGATTTCGGAGATGAGCAACCAGAACACCGGTCCCATTCCGATGGCGAAAAAGCCGACGTAGAACATCAGACTGCCCACGGCGGCCCACCCGACGACACCCGACAGGCCGGGGAGGAAGAACACAGCGCTCAACCCGCCGAGCGCGAGCACCATACCGGTCAGTCCCACGAGCAGGAGCGGACGACGGCCGACGCGGTCGACGAGGAGCACCGCACAGATCGTCGCGCCGACGTTGACCAGTCCGACGCCGACGGTGGCGAGCAGGGATGCGGACGCCCCGAACCCGGTCGATTTGAAGATGGTCGGTGCGTAGTAGATGACGGTGTTGATACCGGTCACTTGCTGGAGGACGGCGAGACCGACGCCGACGATGAGCGCGGGACGAATCCACGATTCGAGTAGGGTCGAGGCGTCGTTCTCCTCGACTTTCGCCGTCTCCTCTATGTTCTGAATTTCCTCCTCGATACGGTCCTCCGAACGGGTTCGTGAGAGGACCGACCGGGCTTCGTCCAGGCGTCCGTTCTCGACCAACCAGCGCGGACTTTCCGGCATGAAGAGCATCCCGAGCGCGAGCGCCGCGGCCGGAACGACGCCGGACCCGAGCATCCAGCGCCAACCGCCCGGTCCCTTGAAAACGTAGTTGACGAGGTACGCGAGCAGGATACCGGACGTCACCGCGAGTTGGTTGAGCGAGACCAGCGACCCACGAATCTTCGGCGGCGCGATTTCGGAGTTGTAGAGCGGTCCGACCATCGATGCGACGCCGATGGCGAACCCGACCACGAGACGCCCGACGACGAGCGCCGGGACGTTCGGCGCGAACGCCATCACGACCGATCCGACGAAGAACACGCACGCCCCGGCGACCATGAGCCGACGTCGTCCCAATCGGTCCGCCAACCGCCCACCGGCGGCCGCTCCGACTATCGCGCCGACGAGCGTGGCGCTGACGATGATCTCCTGCATGAGATGGGTGAGACCGAAACTGTTGTCGATGTACAACAGCGCACCCGAGATGACGCCCGTATCGAAGCCGAACAACAACCCGTTCAGCGCCGCAATCGCGGCGGTTATGTAGATAAATCGATTCGTTCCGGTATCTCTCGTAGCGTTTTCCAAGACGAGTGCCTCCTGTCTGGATATCCCTGACGAATAACTACATTCTTTTTGCTTACGAGTGAAAAGTTGGATAATAATTATAAATATCGTTAATTCTGTTCGTGGTATGATTATTGTCGCACGTTTTTATAACCGGACGCGGGTCCGTGAAACGGGAACGGTTTATCCGACCGCGAACGCAGAGGAACCATATGGACGAGAACACGCTCACGATGACGCCGGGTCCGACCGCCGTCCCCGAGGACGTTCGGGAAGCGATGGCGAAACCGGCGATGAACCCCGACGTAAACCCCGAGTTCGCGTCGTACTACGAAACCCTCCTCGACAAACTGGCCCGCGTGTACGGCACGGACGACGACGTGGTCGTCCTCGGCGGCGAGGGAATCCTCGGTCTGGAAACCGCCGTCGAGTCACTGGTCTCGCCGGGCGAGGACGTCCTCTGCCTCGCCAACGGCCTGTACGGCGACGGCTTCGCCGATTTCGTCGAGATGGCCGGTGCAACCCGGTCGTCCACGATATCGACTACACCGAGGCGTTCGATCCCGAGCAAGTCGCCGAACTCGTCGAATCCGGCGAGTTCGCCGCCGCGACGATGGTACACTGCGAGACGCCGACCGGCCTGCTGAACGATTTCGACGAGATTCTGGGAACGCTCCAAGACGCGGGCGTCCTCACCATCGTGGATGCCGTCTCGTCGCTCGGCGGGACGGCGGTCCCGGTCGAGAACATCGACGTCTGTCTCGGCGCGTCCCAGAAGTGTTTCAGTTCACCGCCCGGCCTGACCACCATGTCGGTCAGCGACGCTGCGTGGGAGAAAGTCGAGGCGACCGAACAGGACGGCTTCTACACCAGTCTGGAACCGTGGCAGGACGCGGATTTCTCGTTCCTTCCATACACTCACCTCGTCTCGAACCTCTACGCGTTGGAGGCGTCGCTCGACCGAATTCTGGACGAAGGCAGGGAGAACGTCTTCGCGCGGCACGAATCCGCGGCCGACCGGTGCCGGAAACGGGGCGAGGAACTCGGACTCTCCCCCTTCCCCGGTTCCGAGTCCCTGTGCTCGCCCACCGTCACGGCCTTCGAAATAGAGGGACGGGCGACGGACGTACAGCGACAGTTGTACGACGACCACGACGTCCTCGTGACTACCGGACTGGGAGACCTGGAAAACGACATCCTCCGCGTCGGGCACATGGGCTACAACGCGACGGAGACGAACGTCGAAACGACGATGGACGCGCTCGAATCCGTGCTCGATTGAGCCAGCACCGATCAATCAGCTAGCAGTTCCGGCGGTTCTTCATCCTCGGCATCGCGGGCGTCCTGCACCCAGAGGTCGCCGAACAGGTCGTCCTGGTCGAGCATGAGGGTGCCGCGGTGGGCCAGAAACAGCAGGGCGAGGTACGTCATCACGCGCGTCGAACCGACCATCTCGATTTCCGCATAGAGCACTTCCGTCCGTCCCGCTTCGTACTGGTCGAACAGCGCCTCCCGCACGTCCTCGATGACCGTCTCGATGTGCTCGTCGTGGGTCGTCCCCGTCACCTCCGACTCCGTCGGTTCGTCGTCGAACCGCATGTCGTCGCCCGAGTGGTAATCGAGGGTTTGGGTTCCCCGCCGGAAGCCCTGCGGCGAATCGCTGGTGTCGTACGTCCGTGATTCCTTCCACCACGACCCGCGTTCGTGCTCGCGCAGGTCGCGCACGAGTTCGTCCAGCGTCTCCGGCGTTCCGCGGGCGCTCTTCCGGTCGAGACGGCGCTCCATCTCGTCTTCGAGCGACGCGATGGGATCGAAGCCGTCCGACTCGTCCATCGCCATGGGCGCTTCCCACGGTTCCAGTTCCTCCTCCTCGAGTTCGTCGTCCGTGAGGAGCGCGTCGCTCTTCATCCGCAGGAGCACACTGGCGTAAAACAGCGCCCGGCCGGACGTCCGGAGGTCAGTCCCGTCCAACCGCGCGAGGAACTTGTCCGTCACGTCCACGATGTCGATGTCCCACGGCTCTATCTCGCCCTCCTCCGCCAACTGAACGAGGAGTTCGACCGGTTCGACTTCGTCGTCGTCGAAGTCGCTGGGGTCGTCGGGTTTCAGGTCCGAGAGCATCCCCGACTCGCCCCGCTCCCGGTCCTCGTGACCGGCGATGTTCAGCGGGATGTCGTCGTTTTCGTTTCGATTCTCCTTTGGAGAATCGTCGCTCACGGCGTTGCCGTTCGCGTCTGGAGATTCCTCTGGAATCTCGTTGCTCGCGGCTTCGTCGTCGTCTCGCGGCTCCGCCGCTCGACTGTCCGCGGAACTCCGTTCCGCGCTATTCGCATCTCGATGCTCCTTCGGAACATCGCTAGTCATCCGCAGGCACCTCCTGCTCCCCGTCCAACCGAATACCCGTCACGCTGCTCACGTTGTCGCCCTGCATCGTCACCCCGATTGCGCGCTCCGAACGGTCGAGCATCGCGGAGCGATGCGAGACCACGACGAACTGGGCGTCGCCCGCGAGTTCGTCCACCATCTCGCCCACGCGTTCGGCGTTCACGGCGTCGAGGAAGGCGTCCACCTCGTCCAGCGCGTAGAACGGCGCGGGGTTGTAGCGCTGGATGGCGAAGATGAACGCCAGCGCGGTCAACGACTTCTCCCCGCCGCTCATCGCATCGAGACGTTGGACGGGTTTGTCTGCCGGTTGCGCCTTCATCGTCAGACCGCCGTCGAACGGGTCGTCCTCGTCTTCGAGGAACAGTTCGCCCGACCCGGCCGACAGGCGCGTGAAGATGTCTTGGAAATGGTCGTCGATGGCGTCGAACGCCTCCATGAACGTCTCCTTCTTCTGGGCTTCGTAGGAGTCGATGCGCTCCCGGATGCCGTCCCGTTCCTCCACCAGCGTCGCCTTGCGCTCCTTGAGGTCGTCCAACTCGTCGTCGACTTCGTCGTACTCGTCGATGGCGAGCATGTTGACGGGTTCGAGCGCCTCCATCGACCGCGTGAGTCGGTCGATGTTCTCCTGCACCTCGTCGTGATTCGGCACGTCCTCGGGGTCGTACTCGCCGACCTCCTCGCGGAGTTCGGCGACCTCCTCTTCGAGCCGATTTGCGCTTCGTTGGAGGCTTTCGAGGCGGTTCTCGACGGCTTCGACCTTCGACTGCTGTGAGTCGCGCTCGGACTTCGCCTCCTGCAGTTCCTCCTTCTGCTCGGCGCGCTCCTCCTTGAGTTCGGAGAGTTCCTCTTCGAGTTCGGAGACCGCTTCGCGCTTCGCTTCGAGGGTTCCTTCTTTCTCCTCGATGTCCGCTTCGAATTCCGCGATGCGCTCTTCCTGCTCTGCCTTGCGATTCTGCGCGGATTCCACGTCGTCGTGGAGGTCGTCGATGGCGTCCTCGGCGTACTGCTTTTCGAGTTGCAGTTCGTTGAGTTTGCCGTCGAGTTCATCCATCCGGTCGGAAAGCGAATCGATTTCGGCCTGTACCTCGTCGGCCCGGCTCGTCAACTCCGGAATCTGTGAATCCGCGAGTTCGCTCTCCAACTCCGAGATGTCGTCCTCGATGTCCGCGATGGTCTCGTCGTGATCGGACACCTCAGCGTCGAGTTCCTCCATTCGCTCGGTTACGTCCTCGCGCTCCTCCTGTAGTTCATCGATTTCCGACTGGAGCGAACCGATGCGCTCCTCGATGGATTCGAGTTCGGATTCCTTCTGCTCGATGTCGTTCTCGATGGTTCGGACCTGGTCGGTCGCGTCCGTCTGCCGGTCGCGGGCGTCGTCCAACCGCTCCTCGACGTCGTTGATCGAACTCCGGATGGACTGACGTTCGTCCTCCAACTCGTTGATTTTCCGCGCCACGCGCTCGATTTTCCCCTTTCCGGAGGCCGAAAAGGAGTACCGCGACCCGCTGGTCGAACCGCCGGTCATCGCCCCGCTCTTCTCCACGAGTTCGCCCGAGAGCGTGACGAGGCGGAAGTCGCCCATCAGGTCGCGGGCGGTTTCCATGTCCTCCACGACGAGCGTGTCGCCGACGACGTAGGAGAACACCGACGCGTACTGCGAATCGAAGTCGATGAGGTTGTACGCGAAATCGACCACCCCTGGCGTGTTCGGCACGGATGGAAGACGGCGCTTGTTCATCTTCGAAATCGGCAGGAACGTCGCCCGTCCGGCGTTTCGCTGTTTCAGGTACTCGATACAGCGCTGCCCGACGCTGTCGTCGTCGACGACGACCTGCGCCAGTCGACCACCGGCGGCCGTCTCACACGCCGTCGCGTACTGCTGGTCCACGCTGCCGAGTTGGGCGACCGCCCCGTGAACGCCGTCCTGCCCGCTGTTCAGAATCGTGGAGACGGCGCGGCCGAACGAGGAATCACCGCTCTCGTTCGCCCGTGCGTCGAGTTTCGCGTACTCCTGCTGTTTCGACTGAATTTTCCCCTCGACCGAATCCAAATCCGACTGGAGTTCGGACTTTTCGTCCTTGAGGTCCGACACCACGTCCTCTATCTGCCCGGCGTTCCGTTCGGCCTTCGTCAGTTCGTCGGCCAAATCGCCGAGTTCGGTTTCGAGTTGGGGGATTCGGTCGCGCGCTTCGGCGAGTTCGTTCTGTTTCTCGTTGACCGCGTCGGAACGTCGTCGCGCCTCGTCCAGCAGTCGGTCCTTCTCGCGCTGACGCTCGTTCTTCTCTCCCTTCTCGGCTTCGAGCGCGTCCTTCTTCTCGGCGAGGTTGGCTTTCACCTCGTCGTACTCGGTGTCGACGTTCTCGATCTCCTCCTCGATCTCGGCGAGTTTCGACTCCTTCGTGCCGATCTCACCCTTGACCGAGGCCTTCTCGATTTTGATGTCGCGGATGTCGCCGTTCAGTTCGTCGACCGTCTCCTGCTTGCGGTCGATCTCCACGAACGCCTGTCGTCTTCGGCTTTCCGCATCCGAAATCTTCTCCTCGGCCGTCTCGGTTTTGTCTTCGAGACGGGAGATATCGCCTTTGACCTCCTCGATCTCGCTCTTGATGGCGAGTTGTTCGTCCTCGCCCTTGCGCTCGATCTCGGCGTTGAGTTCCTCCAACTTGTCTTCCAGTCGGACGACTTTGCCCTGCTTTTCGTCCAAATCGCGCTGGAGGGTAACGAGTTCCTCCTTTCGGGAGTCGATGTCCGCGCGGGTGGCGTCCAAATCGGAGCGCTTCTCCTCCAACTCGGCGGCCTTCAGATAGCCCTCGTACTCCTCTTTTTCCTCCCGAAGCCCCTGATATTCGAGCGCCGTCTCGCGCTCGTCGCGCAGTTGGTCGAGGCGGTCCTCCTTCTCCTCGATCCGGAGTTCGGCCTCCTCGACGCGGTCCTTGACCACTTCGAGTTCCTCCAAGGCGGCGTCCCGTTTCGCGTCGAACTCCGCCACTCCGGCGATTTCGTCGATGATTTCGCGCCGCTCGAACGGCGTCATGTTGATGATGCCGGTCACGTCGCCTTGCATGACGACGTTGTACCCCTCCGGCGTCACGCCCGCTTGCGCGAGCAAATCCTGAATGTCCGAGAGGTTGACCGAGCGACCGTTCAGATAGTAGTACGAATAGTAGTTGTCCTCGGTCTGCTTGACCCGCCGTTTGATGGTGATTTCGTCCACGTCACCGACGTTGTCGGTTCCGGCGGCGTTGACGACCTGTGCCCGGTCGAGGGTTCCGTCGGAGTTGTCGAGAATCACTTCGACCGAGGCTTCGAGCGGTCCGTTGCTCGTCCCCTCGTCTCCATCGTGGCCGGGATTGTAGATGAGGTCGGTCAGTTTCTCGGCGCGGATACCCCGCGTTCGGGCCAACCCGAGCGCGAAGAGCACGCTGTCGATGATGTTACTCTTGCCGGAGCCGTTCGGGCCGGTAACCACGGTGAAATCCTCGTAAAACGGGATTTCGGTCTTCCGGCCGAAGCTCTTGAACTTGTCGAGGACGAGCGTCTTGATGTGCATGGATTGCTCGTGGGGGAGCCCCTACGCGACGATGATATCGTCGCCGGATCCGGATCCGGATTCGGAGGACTCCTCGTTGTCTGTTTCGTCCTTAGACTCGTCTGATTTAGCCTCTTCGGCCTGCGACGATTCCTCCTCCTCCTCCGCTTCCCGTGCCTGCTCCAGTTCGCGGATACGCTGGTTTGCGTCCACGAGTTCCTCCGTCAGGCCACGAATCGTCGCTTCCAGTTCCTCCATCCGCGATTCGAGCGAACCGATCCGGTCGCGCTGGCTAGTCATAATAACGTATGCGTGATGGTTTCACTATAAAGGTGCGTCAGACAAATGTAAGAAATTCTAGATATGTCCGTCGCGTTTCACTATCATTTACCGTCCCGTTCACTGCCGAATATGTGGGTTAACTATCAGATAAAAGAGAGTTCGGGGCATATTCTCATCCGTGTCCAAGCGCGCGATTTACAACGGGTATTGTTAGGTCACCTGACAAGTCTTATAGCCACGGATCCTCAACTCCCGTTCGATGAGCCTTCCAAGCGACATCTCGGAGACGCCTCGCCGCGCCCGCATCGCCGATTCCATCGTGTTCGGTGTGCTGGGTATCGTCTTTGCGACGTGGGCGGTTCGGATTCCAGCGGTTCGGTCCAAGATCGGCGCATCGTCAGGTGACATCGGACTCGCACTCCTCGGACTGGCGTGTGGAAGCATCGTCGGATTGGTCGCGGGCGGATGGCTCGTCTCTCACCACGGCGGCAGACGGATAATCCGGATCGGACTCCCCGTGTACTGCCTCTCGCTCCTCTCGATTACGCTCGCCAACAGACTCGACGTCCTCGTCACCACGCTCGTCGTTTTCGGGGTCGGAAAGGGGTTGACCGACGTCGCCGCGAACGCCCAAGGAATGCGTATCGAACACGGTTACTCGGGACAGATAATGGGCAGTTTTCACGCGCTGTTCAGCGGCGGCGGGTTGATCGGTGCGGGTATCGGCGCAGTCGCAACGACGCTCGGACTCTCGGTTCGAACGCACTTCCTGATCGTCGGTCTCGCCTTGCTCGCCGGTGGACTCGCCGCGAGTGCGTGGCTCCTCCCGAAGAACGGCGACTCTGGCGCCGAACCCGCTTTCTCCCTCCCATCCCGAAAGCTCGCCGGGTTTTGCGCCATCGGATTCTGTGCGCTCTTTATCGAGGGCGTCGGAAACGATTGGAGCGCCGTGTTCCTCAAGAGCAGCGTCGGTACCTCTGCAACCGTTGCCGCACTGGGATTCGGCGCGTTCTCCCTCACGATGATGCTCGGTCGATTCCTCTCCGACTACATCGTCGTTCGACTCGGTTCTCAGCGGTTCATTCGAACCACTGCCATCGTCGCCGCCCTCGGTCTCGCGTTGACGCTCGTCGCCCAAACGATCGTTTCGCTGGTCGGCTTGGCGTTGCTCGGTTTCGGCCTCGCCGGTCTCATGCCCGTCGCGATGAGCATGGCGGGGAATTACGACCCCGAGTCACCGGCCGAACCAGCAATCGCCGCCGTTTCGACGACCGGTTACGGCGGGTTCGCCATCGGACCGGTCATCATCGGCGTCATCGCCGACGCGACGACGTTACGGGCGGCGTTGGTTCCGGCCTTGGTCCTCGCCCTCCTCGTGGCGGTCTTCACCGGTATCCTTCCGACGGTTTCCCACCTCTCCCACGAACGGGAAGCATCGACGTGACATCCCCGTCCGCTGATGACGGAGGAATCCCGAGCGTCGAGAGATAGGTATGGTGACTTCCCGTCCCTCCAACCCCCCTTATTTTCAATTTTCTGTCTTTTCGAGTTCCTGTCCCTCCAACACGATTCGGCCGCTCTCGCGCGAATTGGAAAACCCCGAAACCCCGGGTGACCCAACTAGACGATCACGAGGTGCCAGCGACGGAACGATACCGATTCAGTCGTCGGAGTCTGGGGTTTGCCTTGCGCGTTGCTGAACCGTCGACTGCATCGGTGCGGTTTCGATGTCATCGGTATCGTCGATATCGTCCTCGGTAAGGATGGGGAATTCTCGTTCAAATTCGAGAAGCATGCCGACCATAGTGACGGCACAGAGGATAGCAGTCGGCAACCCGACGAGGATGGTAAACGACTGGAGAACGGGCATACCGCCAGCGAGGCTCAGTGAGACGGTGAGAAGCACCATCATCAGCCCCCAGATGACGCGGTTGAGTGAGGACGGCGATTCGTCGCCTTTCACGATGACCATGGCGATGCTGAGCGTCGAGGAGTCCAACGTGGTGATAAGGAAGCTGATGACGAGCGCCAGTAGGATGGCCGAGAACACGCCGGGGTACGGGAAGAGTCGTTCAAACAGTGCGAATCCGACGGCTTCGAGGCCCGATTTCGAGTAGATGCCGAGTAGGTCTGCGGCACCCGAGGTCTGTAGGAGGAGCGCGGAGCCGCCGGTAGCGACGTACCAGGGGACGGTAAGCCCAAACGAACCGAAGAGCCCCGCGAAGACGAGTTGGCGGAGCGTCCGCCCTTGGGAGATACGCGCCATGAAGATGCCGACCATCGGTGCGAACGTGAGCCACCACGGCCAGAAAAACAGCGTCCAAGAGCCGAGCCAGTCGGTGGCCTTCGGGCTATAGTAGAGGCTCATGCCGACGAAGTCGGTCACGTACCCGGAGAGCGCTTCCGTACCGAGGTTGACCAGCGATGCGGGCTGGCTAAACACGAACGTGACGGCCATCAGTCCGAGTAGCAACACGATGTTGAGGTCGGCGAACCGACGGATGCCCTTCTTGATTCCGGTAACGACGGAGAGTAAGAACAAGGCACCGACCAGCAGGATAAGCCCGATACGGCCAGTGTCGCCGAGATGGATGCCCCACTTATATCCGAGACCAGCGGTGAACTGGCTGATGCCGAGGCCGAAGGAGACGGTGATGCCGCTGATGGTGATGATGACGACCATCGCGTCAACCAGTTTAGCGACCCAGCCGCCTACGTTATCGGCACCGACGAACGGGGCGAGAATGATAGCGGGTCGGAACGACGTATCCTTCCGATAGACGAAGTAGGAAATGGAGACGGCGAATACGAGGTAGGTGGCCCACGCGGACATGCCATAGTGGAAGATGGCATACTGGAGTGCGTCGACCATCCGCGCCCACGTACCGACATTGGAACTGAAGTACGGCGGCCGAGTGTTGTAGTGGACGAGCGGTTCGACCGGCCCCCAAAATTCCAGGCCACCCGACGAGAGACCAGCGGTAAACGTCAGTACGAGGTACTGCCAGAACGAGAAATCGGGTTCGGTGTCCGGGCCGCCGAGTTTGATACGTCCCCACGGGCTGAACAGAATGTACAGTACGAAGACGAACGAGAGGAACACCACCAAGAGGTAGAACCATCCGAGATTGGAGATGATAAACGTATTCGCAGTCGCCAGTTTTGACGCGGCGGCATCCGGCCACGCGACGATGCTAACGATGATTCCGATCAGGGGAACGAGCGAGAGCGCGAATATGAACGGATCGGATTCGCGCCGGAACTCCTCGATTGCAGTCATGAATGACGCAGTATACGGTCGTTCACAACGGATTCCAGTTTTGCGCCGTTCTCGGGTACGTTCCTGTCGAAGTGAGATCGAACTTCGCTGATTGCGTGCATCTGGACGCTGTTCAATGTTTAGGCAAGGAAGTATCTGTTGACTCTAAATAATTCCACCCGGCTATTGGTTCGAATCTGGAACGGGTTTATCATTTCTTCGAAAGATACTGTCCGAAAGTCGGCGACCCCCGACCGTCCGACAGAAACTCGAAGTGCGTGGCCTTGGCCTCCGTTTTTGATCCGGGATGCTACGCTCGGAGTGCGGAGATTCGCTCACGCTGGATTGTCGCACACAGTAGCAACTGCATCACCCACCGAAAAGCGGGAATTCGCCTTGGCGTCTCCGTCCTTCCGGTCGAAGGACGACGATCAGGGGCCGTCGATTCGTTCGACGGTAAACCGTTTCGCGGCGATGTCCTCCCTTTCTGCTCCCCGTCCGCCGATCGTGTATCGCTTCTCCTCCGTTTGGAAGTAGATCGTCGCTTCCGCGGCCAGTTCTATGAGCGAGGCCGGTGTCCCTTCCGTTCTGGTACCGGTATACTCCACGTCAACGAACTGCCCCGTGAGCGTGCGATCCCGTCCCGTTCTCACCAACTCCCCTTCGACGCGTCCGAATATCTCGGCACCATCGTCCAGAAGGGGTTCTATCCCGCGAATACAGTCCGTTATCTCCACGAACGAGTACGGAGGTCGCTCGTTGCGTCCGTCGTATATCGTCTCGTACACCTCCCAGAGTCGCGTCAGGTAGTACCAGTGGAACACGTACGTCGTCGTGTAGTCGTCCACGAGCACGCCGTACTCCCGTGAACTGTTCGTCGCGTAACAGGCGCGCTGGCGGTCGACCAACAGGAGGAACGGCCCGGCGAGGTCACGTCGGCGGACTTCGGTACACACTCCCTCGAACTCCGAACGGTCGAACGGGAGTTCGTCGTCGGGCGGGAGGTGGAGCGAGAGTTGAACGTACACGCCGCGTTCGTGGGCATCCCGCAACAGCGGTTGGAGCGTGGTGAACTGATCGGCGGGAACCGCCAGTTGGATGTGCTCGTTCGCCATCCCGATCGATTCGCGAGCGTGGTCCAACACCGTTCGAAAACGTTGGACGAGACTCACGTCACCTTCCCGCACCTCGGGTGCTTGGTATCGCGTCTCGATTTCGTCGATGGCGAATTCGTACCGCTCGATTGCCGTCTTGAGCCCAGACAGGGCTTCTGACGGGTGGGTTGCTTGGGCGTATAGTCGGTCGCGCTCGTAGACGGTAACGTAGCCCTCGTCGTCCAGCGTCCGAAGCACGTCGTAGATTCGTGGTTGCGGCACCCCGCTCATCGACGCGATTTCGCTCGCCGACGCCGATCCGAGTTCGAGCAGCGTGACGTACGCATCCGCCTGATATGGGGAGAGACCTGCCTCTTCGAGCACGGCATTCAGTTCGGTCGGTTCCATCTTACCGACGGATTCGACCTCGACCCACTTAGAGAGGAGATTATCACCGGTACCTTGCCTGCAAGCGTGCCGATCACTCGCTCGACACCGGAACTCCCGAACCGCGTCAAAGACGGGAAACCGTCGTGGCTCGGCACGTCCCGCAGGATTTTAACACTCACCCGACCAACCAGTGAGCAATGACTGCTCAGGCTGTCCAAGAGGGCGAACTCGTGGCCGTCATCGGCCTCGAAATCCACGTCCAACTGGAGACGGACACGAAGATCTTCTGCGGGTGTTCGACCGACCAAGACGACGCCGAACCGAACACCTACACGTGCCCGGTCTGTCTCGGACTGCCGGGAGCGCTCCCGGTATTGAACGAGGCGGCCGTCGAATACGCCGTCAAGGTCGGCAAGGCCATCGACGCCGATATCCCCGAAGAGACGACCTTCCACCGGAAGAACTACTTCTACCCCGACCTCCCGAAGGGATTCCAGATAACCCAGTACGACGCGCCGATCTGTCAGGACGGCACGCTGGAGTTCAGCTTCGAGGGCGACACGCGAGCCGTCGGCATTCACCGCGCCCACCTCGAAGAGACCCCGGGAGCCTCCGTCACGTTCGTGATGGAACCGGGGACATCGAAACCCGTACCGTCGGCATCGACCGCGCGGACTACACGCTCGTCAACTACAACCGCGCCGGGACGCCGTTGATGGAAATCGTCACGGAACCGGACTTCCGAGAACCCGGCGAAGTCGTCTCGTTCCTCGAAAAGCTGGAGGAAGTGCTCGAATACCTCGGCGCGTTCGACTCCACCCGAGACGGCAGCCTGCGTATCGACGCGAACCTCTCCATCATCCCGGCCGAGGACGTGAACGACGACGGATCGATCTCCGACGAGGTGCTCGCGGACGCCAATCGAACCGAGGTCAAGAACATCTCCAGCCACAAGGGCGCGGAAAGCGCACTCGCGTACGAGGAGAGCCGTCAGAGGAACCTCATCCGGCGCGGGAAGGCGATCGAACAGGAGACTCGCCACTTCAACGAGACGCACGGCTCGACCGTCTCGATGCGTTCCAAGGAAGCCGAGAAGGATTACCGCTACTTCCGCGAGGAGGACTTGCCGCCGTTGCAGGTCAGCGACTGGAAGCAGAAGCTCGAAATCCCGGAACTCCCCGACGCTCGCCGCGAACGGTTCCGCGAGGAGTACGGCCTGAACAAGGAGGCCGCCAGCAAGCTAACGTCGAGCAAGCAGGTCGCGGACTTCTACGAGGACGTGGCGGAGGAGTTCGACCCCGACCTCGCGGCGGCGTGGGTCGCCGACAGTCTCCTCGGCGAACTCAACTACCGCGACATGGAAATCACGGACGTCGAGGAACGACTCGGCGAGTTCAAGGCCCTCATCCGTCTCGTCGCCGAGGACGAGATTACGGCCAAGAACGCGGAAGAGACGGTTCTCCGCGAAATGCTGGACGAGGGTGACGACCCGGAGACCGTCATCGACCGCGAGGGTCTCGGCAAGGCCGACTCGGGCGAAGTCGAGCAAGCCGTCGAAGAAGCAATCGAGGAGAACCCGGACACCGTGGAGGACTACCACGCCGGTGAAGGCGGCGCGATCAACTTCCTCGTCGGGCAGGTCATGCAGAAGACCGGCGGCAGTGCCGACCCCGGAAGCGTGAACGGCATGCTCCGCGAGCGACTGGACGAATAGGTGCAAACAGGCGGCAGAATCGACCGCGAGGGGTATGCCACACACCAGCCTCGACCCCATCGCGCAGTCGGTTAGGGCATACCGCCGTTTGGTCGCGGTTTTCGATTTAAAGCTACGGATGGTTTTGGCGTGGGGTGTGACGGCCACGGACACTAATCCCGTTCCAGTCGTGGGTGTGCTATGGCCGATCCCGTAGGAACCACGAACTCGTTCATCCAGCAGTACGGCCTGCTCGCGGTGTTCGTCTACATGTTCCTCGAATCGGGGCTGCTGTTGCATTTCGTGCCGAGCGAGGTCGTCCTGCCGTTTGCGGCCGCGCTGTTGGTTCATGGACCGGTCAGCTTCGTCGTGTTCGTCGCCGTGGCGACGGCCGGTGGAACCGCGGGAAGCGTCTTCGTCTACTACGTGTTCGGGCGTGGCGGCGAGTACGTGCTGGAGCGATACGGGACGTATCTCCATCTGACTCCGGCGGATCTCGAACGCGGGCGGCGTGTCTTTCATCGGTGGGGCGAGGGAACCGTCTTTTTCTGTCGATTTCTTCCCGTTCTCCGGGCGCTCATCAGTATTCCGGCGGGAATCGCGGAGATGGACGTTCGCCGATTTGTGCTCTACACGGCCTCCGGAACCGCCGTGTTCGTCTCCGCGCTGACGTACTTGGCGTACGCCGGAACGCAAGCCGGGACTCCAGTTCACCGAGCGCTCGCGGCACTCGTTGCAGTTCTGACGCTGGATGTGCAGTACGTGCGGAGTCACTTTCCCGTGGTTCTGATGGGGGTCGTGGCGTCGGTTGTCGTACTCGTCGTCGTCTGGACCCACCGCGAGTGGATTCGCGCGAATCCACTCGCCGCGAAGGCGGCGTTGCTCCGTGTGGTCGGTATCGTCGGAACCGTCCTCGGGTTGCTGTTCATCACGAGCGCGATGAGCGTCCCCGTGGCCGCCTACTCGCTCGTCACGTGGATTTGGAACGACCCTCGGTTTTTCGTGACCGACCTCGGGCTCTCCCCCCAGGGAGCGCTGGTCGTGACCGGCGTGGGGGTGCTGTTCGTGACCCTCGTCGTCTACGAGGGCGGAAAACGGATTCCGGTGGACGTGGCGTCTCGGATTGGTTCACGGGACTGAACATGTTCCCCAAATCGTGATACCATTCTTACCGGTACGGGTCGTTCACCGGTGTGTGGATGAATCGGGTCGGGTTCGGAACGAACGGGTGGAACAGGGGGATGGGGAGATGGATGCAAGGGGCGCGCAGTTGAACGTCCGGTCGGTCGTGCTCGGCCTTCTCGCGTCGCTCGTCGTGCTAATCATCATCGTCTCGCTCGTGGGTGTCTCGTCGGTCGTCGCCGCCTTCAAAGCCGCGAGGCCGAGCGCTATCTTCGCCATCGTGGTTGCCGTGACCTGCTGGCAGGTCGCGTGGAGTTCGGCGTTGCACGTCGTCCTGTCGCTGCTGGAGTATCCACAGTCACGTCCTCGGACGATGCTGATCTATCTGAGCATCGTTTTCGCCAACAGCATCACCCCGTTCGCACAGGCCGGTGCGGAACCCCTCGCCGCGTTGTTCGTCTCGCGTGCCACGGATGCCGAGTACGAAACGGGACTGTCGGCCGTCGTGAGCGTCGATACGATCAATTTCCTCCCCTCCGTTGGGTTCGCACTGGTCGGATTAGCGTACTTCACCGTCCGAGCGACGCTCAATCCGCGACTCAAACTCGCACTGGTGTTGTTTCTGGTCGTCGCCCTCCTGGTCGCCGTGGTCGCGGTGTTCGCGTGGCGGTCGAGGGAGACGCTCGCGGCATCGCTCGTGAGTTGGTTGTCCCGGTTGGGGGCGTCCTCAGCCGGAAAACCCCGCTGAACGTCGACGTTCCGGAGCAAGAACTCGAACGACGGGTGACGCTGTTTCTCTCGAATTTGGAACAGATCGCACGGACACCGCATCGACTCGCCGTCGGACTGTTCTTCTCGGCGGTTGGCTGGCTCTTTCTGGCGGTTTGCCTTTGGCTCTCGCTCTACTCGCTCGGCTACGCGATTCCGGTCGAAGCACCGCTGTTCATCGTCCCGCTGGCGATGACGGCGAGCGTGACGCCGCTCCCCGGCGGCTTTGGCGGTATCGATGCCGCGTACATCCTGTTACTCGTGAGCCTGACGAACGTTCCGCTTCCGGTGATAACGGCGGCGCTTCTCGTCTTCCGAGCGGGAACCTATCTGCTTCCGGTCATCGCCGGTGGGGCCGCCGTGACGATGCTGGAGGCGAATCGACGGTGAACGGATGTCTATGGAGAACACATCAGTTCTCCAGAAGGGTATGTTTAGCTATCAATTATACTGATGGTCTTCTGCATGAAAAAATTGATGGTGGAGAACAGTGAACGCTATTTTGAATGTTCGACTGGTTAGCCAGTACCACACTTTCGTTCGTCACCAAATACGGCTACCTGGCTGTCTTCCTCTATCTGGCACTCGAAACGGCGTTCATTCTCCATTTCGCGCCGAGCGAAATCGTCGTCCCGTTTGCGGCGGTACAACTCGTCCACGACCCGCTATCGTTCGCGTTTTTCGTCGTCGTCACGACCGCTGGAGCGACGGTAGGGAGCCTCCTCGGCTATTACGTGTTCGGTAAAAACGGGAAGGCGGCGCTTCATCGGTACGGACACATCCTCCACGTCTCCGAGTCGGATTTGGAACGAAGTCAGGGCTGGTTTCAGCAATGGGGTCGGAGTTCGGTCTTCTGGGGCCGAATGCTTCCGTTCGTACGCGCGGCCATCTCGATTCCCGCCGGACTCGCCGAAATGGACCTGCGGAGGTTCGTCGTCTACTCCGCGGGCGGATCGCTCGTTTTCAACGTGTTTTTGACGTACCTCGTTTACGAAGGATCAGGCGAAACGTCCCCGCTCGGGTGGATGATCGAAACGATTTCCACGACACTGCTGCCCTACACCACGTCGATGGAGGGGAGCCTGCTCCTCCTCGCGAGCCTCGTCGTCGTTCTCTGTCTCGGTCTCGGCGTCATCTGGGTCGCCCGTGAACAGTTGAACCGAAAAACCGCCCCACGTCGGTAAGGGAACAGTGTTGAGACTGCGGGCTGTTTTGCACGCTGTATTCCGACTCGCGGTCAGTCCGCGGCCGAGGGCGCTTTCTCCTCGTCCAGCACGCCCTGTCGCCAGTGGCCGAGGCTGAACCAGAGCACGCCGACGACGAACGCCCCGACCGCCGACAGCGACCACGACCACCAGAGACCGTTGACGCCCCACGCCATGCCCGAGAGCGTGAGCGGCCCGAGTTGGTACGTCCACCCGTAGGCCAGCAGGACGGCCATCGGAATGCGGAGTATCCACCGCGAGAGGAACGACAGGGCCATCGCAACCCCGGTGCTGCCCGCACCGCGGAACCCTCCTTGAATCACCATCAGGCCGCCGAAGAAGGAGAGGAACGGTCCGATGACTCGGAGGAAGTGGGCACCGACGCGAACGACGGCGGGGTCGTCCGTGAACACCCGCATGGCGACGCCCGGGAAGGCCATCATCAACCCGCCCGCACCGAACAGCACCACCATCGTTCCGACGGTCGCTTTCCACGTCACCTCCGCGGCGCGGTCGGGCGTCTCCGCGCCGAGGTTCTGCCCGACGCCGGTCGCGGCGGCCTGTCCGACCGCGCCCGACACCGTCCACGAGACGGACATCATCCTGATGCCGACGCCGTACGCCGCCGTCGGGACCGCGCCGAACCGGGCGACCAACGCGACCATCGCCACCGAGGCGAAACTCCGCGCCGCACCGTCGATGGTCGCGGGATAGCCGAGCGTGGCGAGTCGTTTCAACACCGGCCAGTCGGGACGGAGGTCCTCCAGTCGAAGCTGAATCCCCCAGTCGCCGCGCAGGAGGACGTAGACGCCGACTGGCGGCCGCGAACACGCGAGAGATGAGCGTGGCGACCGCCGCGCCCTGCGTTCCCATCGGACCAAGCGGGCCGTATCCGAGGATGAGTATCGGGTCGAGGACGACGTTCATCCCGGCCGAGAGCACCATCAGCCACATCGCGGTGCGGGTGTCACCCGCGCCGCGAAGCACCGCCCGGAAGACGAAAAAGAGGAACGTGAACGGAATGGAGAAGAACAGCACTTCGATGTACCCGAGTGCTTGCACGTAGACGGATCCTTTCGCCCCGATGAGCGTGAGGAGTTGATGACGGAACGCGAAGCCGAACGCGGCGAGGACGACACCGATAACGACGGTCATGAGGGTCGTCTGTGCGACGACGTTGTCGGCCGCGCGGTCATCGCCCGCGCCGACGTGCTGTGAGACGAGCGCGACCGACGACGCCGTGAGTCCCATCGCCAACGAGACGAACAACCACGAGGTCGGGAACATGAGCGAAACGGCAGCGACGGCGTTGGTGCCGACGCGTCCGACCCAAAACATGTCCGCGAGGTTGTAGAATGTCTGCAGGAGGTTGCCGACGACCAGCGGCCACGCCAGCGTCACCAACTTCGGCGAGATGGCTCCCGTCGTCATATCGACACGATCCGATCTTCGTCCAGCCATTTCCGTCCGAGTACAACGAGCGAACTGCGCTTAAACGGACGTGTTCCGCCCCCTCCCTGCCGGTTCTCTCCTCACTCGTCACTGAATCTCGCGGAGTGCGTGCTGGAACTCCCGGTGGTCGTTGACTTCGAGCGAAGAATCGAGCGTGCGGCGAACGTCGTCGATTTCGGCTTCGAGGGAGACGAACTCGTCGTTTTCCTGTAGTTCGTCGGGGGGATATTCGGCCAATAGGTTCGCGTGGGTCGAAACCAACGAGTAGTAGTGTGTCAGCGTCTCCGCGTACTCCGCACGGTTGTAGAGCGACTCGACCGTCCCCTGGAGTGAACCCCTATCGACAGGTTTCGTGACGTACTCGTCGAATTTCATGTCGATGATGTCGTAACTCGGTGCCACCGCGGTGATCATGGCGACACGGCAGTCGTACCCATCGGTTCGAATTCGTTCGAGAACCTCGGGGCCGCTCAACGCGGGCATCTTTCGGTCGAGGAGCACGACGTCTATCTCCGCCGCCCGTTCGTCGAGTATCGAGAGTGCTTCCGTTCCGTCGTGTGCGACGTACGTTCGGTGGTCCGAGAGCCACTTCTCGTAGAGAACCGTCACCTCCGGTTCGTCGTCCACTATTAGCACGCCGATAGTACCTGCTGTCGTCATGTTCGGGGACGGTATTGATAGAGATAATCAATCAACTACTCATATATCTTTGGTTTTTAGGTAGCATTTATTCACTGTTGGGCTTTTTGACAGACGGCTATTCCGGTCGGTCGTCCTGCGGGAACGTAAGGACGGCAACCGTCCCACGCGGGTCCGCGTCTTCGAACCACACCGCACCACCGTACTGATCCATCATGACGGAAACGAAGTAGAGACCGAACCCGATGGAGCCAGTCGTCTCGGACGTGACGTTGCGGTCGAACACCTGTGTTTTCATCCCGTCCGAAATTCCCGGTCCGTCGTCCTCGATTTCGACTCGAACCGAACCTTCGGAACGTCGTGCTCGAACCACGAGGGAGGGTGATCGGTCGTCGTGATGCTCGATGGCGTTCAACAGCACGTTCTCCACGACCTCGCCGAGCAGTTCGTTGCCCGCCACGGTCAGTCCCTCCTCGATATCGGTCTCGACGCTCGCGTTCGGATACGTGTCCCTGACTTTCGTGACCCGTCTCGTCACGGCCGCCGAGAGGGAAACGGATTCCAGCGACACCGATTCGGAATCGGTGACGGTCTGGCTGACCGACCGCACCTTTTCGGTCAACGCGCCGATGTCCTCGCTCCACTTCCGAACCGTGTCGAAATACGACGTTCCGGACGCTTTGACGTGGGGTTCGAGGAGTTCGAGGTTGCCGTTCACGACCGTGATTCCGTTCAGGATGTCGTGGCGCAGAACGCCGTTGAAGAACTCGATCTGTTCGGTTCGTTCCTCGACCATCGCCTGGCTCTCCCGTAGTTCCCGCTCGCGCCGTGCGCGGTCGAGCGCCGTTTCCGTCGTGCTCGCCAAAACCCGTGCGAAGCGGCGCTCGTTCTCCGTGAACGTCCGTTTTCTCGTGTCGCTGCCGACACCCAGAACGCCGTGTTCGCCGAGCGGGAGCAACAACAGACAACCGACCGGGAGATACCCGTATTTGGACCTCGGTAGAAGGTCGAGGGACTCGTAAACGACGGGCGTTCCCGATTCGAACACCGACCACATCGATTCGACGTCACGCGAAAACGCCAACTCCTCGTCGAGACCGCGTTCGAGGAGGGACGTCATCGCAACCGACCGAAGGATCGTTTCGTCATCGTCCGGAAAGAGGATGGCCGAGTAGGGGTGGTCCAACACCTCGTCGGCGGTTTGCACGGCGACATCGGCGATCGCTTCCGGCCGTTCCACGTCCATGAATCGACGCGTCGCGGACTGAAGCGCACGAAGCGTCTCCTCTCGCCGTTTCTGTTCGGTTATCTCTCGAAGGACGAAGATGTCCCCACGATGGGCGTCGTGGTGGTCACGGATCGGTGTCGAACGGGGGTCGTAGACGGGCGTCTCCCCCATACTGTCGTCTGTTCGGACGGCGGGGGTGAAAGAATGTCCGCATGATACGGCGTCGAGCAGGCCGGGAACGGCTGTTTCGAGTTGGCTCCCGACGACGCTGTCGACCTGAAACAGCGGTTCCGCCGCCGAGTTGTACTCGACGATTCGTCCGTCGGTGACGACGATCACCGGGTCGTCCATCTCGGAGAGGACGACTTCCGAAGCGAGCGGCGCGACGTCGAGGAAGTTGTAGCGGAACAGCGCGAGGCTGTCCAGAATGCCGCTGGCGGCGAAGAAAACGGGCGTCAACCCGAAAGCGACGTTCAAATCGACGACGGAGAAGACCGAGATGCTGAAAAAGGGAACCAATCCCGCGAGGATGATCGCGACCGTCTGTTTCCGGTAGAGTCGGTCGGCCTGCACCACGAAGGATGTGAGAAAACCGAACCCGGTGACGAGGACGACGAACAGGTAGACGAGATGGAAGTAAAACGATCCGGTGTGCACGACCGACAAGGCGGTGAGGCCGTCGCTCGTCGTCAGCCGCGCGGTTTCGTTTGCGAACCCCCGGGCGGGACTCACGAGTGCGAAGACGATGTAGCAAACTGGCTCCGCCCAGATGAGCGGGAGCGTCGTTCTCGTGACCCAATCCTCGCGGCCGGTGTATTCGAGCGCGAAGGTCAACCAGAGGATGGGAATTGCGGTGACACAGATGCCGATGAGCGTCGTCCAGCGGCGAGCGGAAACGAGCGAGGAACTCGTGAGGACGAGCAGCGAAAAGACGCACCATCGGCGACGGCGAGCATGAGCGAGGCGAACGACACCGCGCCGGGCACGTCACGGTTCGACCACGCGTGACGTGCGAGTACGAACCCGACACCGCCGCCGAGAGCGGTGCCGGTGAGAACGACGCCGCCCGAGAAAGATACAGAACCGAACATATCAGAATGTGTTTCTGTACTGAGAGGGCGCACATAGCCGTTTCTTCCATTATCACTGCGGATAATCGGAGCCCCGAATCCGTTCTTTTCGCTGGCGAAACGTTTACCAGCGCCATACCCGTAGCGACGGGCGATGACTGACGCGAACAGGGGTGGTGCGTGAGTGGAACTCATCATTACCGAGAAAGACAACGCCGCACGTCGAATCGCCGACATCCTCTCCGGCGAGAGTGCGGAGACCGACCGACAAAACGGCGTCAACGTGTACAAGTGGGGCGGCAAGCGATGCATCGGGCTGTCAGGCCACGTCGTCGGGGTGGATTTCCCTCCGGAGTACAACGATTGGCGCGACGTGGAACCCGTCGAACTCATCGACGCGAGCGTCGAGAAACAGCCGACGAAGGAGAACATCGTCCGCACGCTCCGCTTGCTGGCGCGTGATGCGACCCAAGTGACGATTGCGACCGACTACGACCGCGAGGGAGAACTCATCGGGAAGGAGGCGTGGGAACTCGTCCGCGACGTGAACGAGGATGCGCCCATCAACCGTGTCCGATTCTCCTCGATTACGCAGAACGAAGTCACCTCAGCCTTCGAGAATCCGGACGAACTTGACTTCGACCTCGCGGCGGCGGGCGAAGCGCGCCAGATAATCGACCTCATCTGGGGTGCCGCGCTGACGCGCTTCCTCTCGCTTTCGGCCCGGCAGCTCGGCAACGACTTCATCAGCGTCGGCCGCGTGCAGAGCCCGACGCTGAAACTCATCGTGGACCGCGAACGCGAGATTCAGGCGTTCGACCCCGAGGAGTACTGGGAGATGTTCGCCGACCTCCGGAAGGACGACGAGGAGTTCGAGTCCCAGTACTTCTACCGCGACGAGGACGGCAACGAAGCCGAGCGTGTCTGGGACGAGGAAACGGCCGAGAAAGCCTACGAGACGCTTCGAAAGGCCACGGGAGCCACCGTCGATAGCGTGTCGCGGCGCACCCGCACCGACACCCCACCCACGCCGTTCAACACGACCCAGTTCATCCGGGCAGCGGGGAGCCTCGGCTACTCCGCTCAGCGGGCGATGAGCATCGCCGAGGACCTCTACACCGCTGGGTACATGACCTACCCCCGGACGGACAATACGGTCTACCCGGACGATTTGGACCCCGAGGAACTGCTCGACACCTTTGCCGGTGATTACACCTTCGGAGAGGACGCCGAGAGCCTCCTCGAACAGGACGAGATCGAACCGACGGAAGGTGACGAGGAGACGACCGACCACCCGCCGATTCACCCGACCGAGGACATCCCGACCAAGGGCGAGTTGAGCGACGACGAGTGGGACGTGTACGAACTCGTCGTCCGCCGCTTCTTCGCCACCGTCGCGGAGTCGGCGAAGTGGGAACACCTCAAGGTGGTCTCCACGGTGGACGACCTGACCCTCAAGGCCAACGGCAAGCGCCTGCTCAAAGAAGGTTATCACGCCGTCTACCCGTACTTCAACACCAGCGAGAACTACGTACCCAACGTCGAGGAGGGCGAGGAGTTGGCCGTCACCGACACGCGCATCGAGGACAAGGAGACCCAACCACCGCGGCGGTACGGCCAGTCCAGACTCATCGAGAAGATGGAGAAGATGGGTATCGGGACGAAATCGACCCGCCACAACACCATCCAGAAACTGTACGACCGCGGCTATCTGGAGAGCGACCCGCCCCGCCCGACTCGCCTCGCGCAGGCGGTCGTGACGGCCGCCGAGGACTACGCCGACCTCGTCGTCAGCGAGACGATGACCCGCGAACTGGAGGAGGACATGACCGCCATCGCCGAGGGCGAGGCCGACTTGGACGACGTGGCCGACTCCTCGCGGGAACTCCTCGCCACGGTGTTCGACGAGTTGGAGGAGTCACGGGAGGAGATCGGCGAACAGCTTCAGCAGTCGCTGAAGGAGGACAAGACGCTCGGACCGTGTCCCGACTGCGGCGAGGACCTCCTCGTGCGCCAGAGCAGGCGCGGCTCGTACTTCGTCGGCTGTGACGGCTATCCGGACTGCACGTACACGCTGCCGCTCCCGAACAAGGGTAAACCGCTCATCCTGGAGGACCGATGCGAGGAACACGGCCTGCGGGAAGTGAAGATCCTCGCCGGACGTGGCACCTTCGTCCACGGCTGTCCGCTCTGCAAGGCCGAGGAGGCCGAGGAGGCCGAGGATCGAATCATCGGCGATTGTCCCGACTGTGGTGAAGAGCACGGCGGCGAGCTCGCCATCAAGAAGCTTCAGACCGGCTCCCGACTCGTCGGCTGTACGCGTTACCCCGACTGTGATTACTCGCTGCCGCTCCCGCGCCGAGGTGACATCGAAGTGACCGACGAGCGATGTGACGAACACGACCTGCCGGAGCTCGTCGTGCACAACGGGGACGAACCGTGGGAACTCGGTTGTCCCATCTGCAACTACGAGGAGTTCAAACAGCGCGAACAGAAGAGTGGACTGGAAATCATCGACGGCATCGGCGCGAAGACCGCCGAAAAGCTCGCCGAGGCCGGTATCGACACCATCGACGACCTGAAGGACGCCGAAGTCGAGACGGTCGCCGACCAGGTCAACGGCGTCAGCGAAGATAGATTGCGAAGCTGGCAGGCGAAGGCGGACTAGTCGGTCGCCGCGTCGTCTATCAGGTCGAACGCTTTTTCCCGAAGTTCGCCGGTCATGTGGAGCCCGTGACCGTCTACGTCTCGAACGATTTCTTTGCCCACCTCTGCGGAAAGTTCCGCATCCACTGCTCGGACGATGACGCCGATGGTTCCGGTGACGGTTGCGCCGAGACCGCGAGAGACGGTTCTGACTCGTTGGTCGTCGGAAACGACCCCTATCGGGAGGTCAACGTCCGTTCGCGCCAACACGCTGGCAACGATGGCGACATCGCCGTTCCGCTCCTGTTCGCCGAGAATCTCTCGTGCCGGTGAGTCGAACTCGTCAGTTGATGGATCGGTCGTCATCGGAAGCCAAACATCGGTTTCGACGCCCTCATTCGAGACGAGTCGGTCGACGTTCGTCCGTTCGGGTTCGGTCGTGATTTCGCCTCGAACCGTCGGGAGCACGACGGGAATCCCGTCGAAGTGCGTCACCAAATCGAGTTCGCCGACGGTCCCGAGCGCGATAAGCGTCGTCGCATCGAAAAGGAGTGGCGTCGAGGTCATAGCTTGCGGGCCGAATCCGCATCCCGTTCGAGGTCATCGGGCGACAATTGTGAGGTGAGGTTTCGTTCGCGGGCGATTTCGAACCATTCACCGAGACTGACGCCTGCGATTCTGGCGGCTTCGTTGACCGAGATATCGCCGGACTGGTATCGTTCGACCGCCGTTCTGATCCGAAGCTCCGAGAGTCCCTCACCGAGTGCTTTTCGGATGGTCGTACTACGGTCTTCTCCGAGCAACTCGGCCACTTCGTCCAACTGGTCGGCTTCGTCGTCCGGGAGTCGTACACTGACGGACGTCATGTATACAAAGTATTACAGCGTATTCAGCGATAAAAGTGCGGGCAAAAACAGCGGTTCGCCACGAACGGGTTACGAAGTTGTCAGCGACGGTAGTCGTCTTGTATGAACAAAACGAGCACATGAAGGAGCCTCCTCCACACCGACTACCGTTTTCGGCACTAATCTTCATTGACCTGAATATTCAGTTTCAGAAACATTCATCGCCATACATGCAGTAGCTAGCCAGCGGGGAGGGATGAGATGGCACAAACCACTGCAAACACGGAAATCGTTCGGGAGTTCGTGGAGCAAGCGTTCAACAATGGGAACCTCGAAGTGGCCGATGAGTATCTCGCTGAGGACTTCGTCCGGCACGACCCGGACATGGGGGACGTTCGAGGACGGGAGAAGTACAAGGAGTTCATCGAGATGAACCGGACTGCGTTCCCGGACTACCACGAAACCATCGAGAACATCATTACGCAAGGCGATACCGTGATGTATCGATGGACGTTGCGGGGAACACAGGAGGGCGAGTTCATGGGAGTCGCCCCGACCGGTAACGAGATAGAGGTGACTGGAATGATCGATATGCACCTCGAAGACGGGCGAATCACCGAGCTGTGGGGGAATTTCGACGCCCTCGGACTGCTCAAACAACTCGACGCTGTTCCCGAGGGAGTTTGAACGGCCAACGAACTCGACTCGCCGCTACTTTTTGGTTGCCGATTCGACGAACTCCCTCATGATCCGCCCTTCGGCCCGGTGAAGTAGCCTGCTCGCCGCCGATTTGTGAACCTCGAACTCCTCGGCCAGTTCCGTGAGCGTACACCCCCGCGGCGTGTCGTAGTATCCCCGCTGGACTGCCGCGGTGACGAACTCCCGCTGGCGCTCGGTGAGCAGTTCACCGGAGTCGTAGGACTGAGCCAGCGACGAGACCTGATACGGAATTCCCGCTTTTCGTAACTCGTCGGCGTAGTTCGACAGCCGTTCGTGCGATGCGGTCAGGGTAACCGAAAACCGGCCGTTTCGGAGGACGGTCGGATAGAGCGAGACGTTGTCCGACCCGCGAAGCGCGTCGTACAGTTCGGTTACGACGGTCGTGAACTGGACCAATACCAGACGGTCGTCGTGATAGACGACGTCGGACGAGAGCACCTCCGGTGCGGCTTCGAACCGCCTGACGAACCGGTCGCCCTCTTTCGTCCGTGCTTCGAGGAGCGCGAGCGGGTGCTCCTCCCTCGACTGCGTCGCCAGCAGTCGGAACTCGTCGTCCGGAAACTCGGTCGAGAGGTCGGCCAGCCAGTCGTCCACGGCCGCGCCGTCTATCCGTAACTCCACCTTCGGCATACCTTGACGTCGGTTAGCGAAGCTAATAAACACAGGAACATGTTGACCCGCGAACGCAGGCCGTTTCGTGAACTACTGACGGTGTGGTTGCGATGTACCCGACCCACGAAACGACGGAGGGATCGAAATGACGAACGAAACGCCCGAAACGAACGAACGGATTGCCCGACGCATTCCGGAAGAGGTGTTCGCCGAGGGAAACTTCGATTTGTTGGACGAACTGTACGCCGAGGACGCAATCGAGCACAATCCGTTCGGGGACCTGCGAGGGAGGACGGCGATTCGTGAATCCTACGAGGGGTTCGTGGCCGCGTTCCCGGATATCACCCAGAAAGTCGAAGACATCGTCGCGGAGGGTGACACGGTCGCCATGCGGCTCACGGCCCGTGGAACCCACGAGGGACCGATGGGAGCACTCGAACCGACCGGACGGGAAATAGAGGTCCAGCAGACGGTCTTCACCCGCATCGAAGACGGTGAAATCGTCGAGCGATGGCTCCATCCGGACAACCTCGCGATGCTCCAACAACTCGGCGTCGTGGACGCCGAGTTAGTGTAGTCGTTCGCCACCAAAAAACGCGAAATCGAAACCGCCGTCTGAACGTTACGACGAGTTGACGACGTACCCGCCGGAGACGTCCACGTCGAACGACTCCGGCGACGAATCGGGCACGTCGAGGGTAACGGAAACGTCCCGGACGAAGCTGTCGTCGCGTGCGTGTTCGGCGGTGAGTTCGAAGGTGGTGCGGTTGCCTTGGGCAGCGAGCCACCCGGTTCCGGTCGCGGTGCCGGACTCGTCGCGACGGCGTTCACGCGGTCGTCCGAGTCGGCCGGGCCGGTGACGGAGAAGGATTCGAGCGACAGTTCCGCCCCGTCGGTCGAGACGGAAACCGTCGTGTCGAACGTCTTGTGGTAGGTCGGTGATCCGCCGCTTCCGCCGCGACCCCCGTCTCCACCACTGCCATCATCCCCGCCACTGCCACCGCTTCCGGGTTCTTCGGTCAGCAGTTCGACGCCGAGTTCGGATTCGACGGAGCCGATCTTACAGAAGATGGTCTGGCGTTCGGACCCGGCAAACAGCAGGCCAACGAGTTCGCCGGACGAGTCGAGGAAGACGGGTGACCCGCTGTCGCCGCCCTTCGACATCGGTCCCGCGATGCACTGGTCGCGGAGTTTGATTGCCCCCGCATCGCCGTAGTTCACCCGGACGGTCGCGCCGGTGGCCTTCACGTCGCCGCTCGTGACGCCGGTGGTTCGGCCCGATTTCGTCACGGTCTGGCCTTTGAGCGAGCGGTACTCGTCCCGCCGGATGCTCGTCGGCCACGAGTCGTCCAGTTTGTGGTACTCCGTGGATTCCTGTTCAGGGGTGACCGAGCGCGCCGCCACGTCCACCAGTGCGTCGTCCTCGACGGTGACGTAGCCACGTAGTTCGCCGGTCTTGTCGTCCGGCATGCTCCCGCCGTCCATCGGCGACGGCTGGATGACGGGTTCGCCGAAGTCGGCCTCGTTGACTCGGGCGTAGACGTGATTGTTCGAGAGGCGAACGAGGTCGCCCTCGGAGACCGAATCACCCCAGTTCGCCTTCGAGGTGTCGGTCACGCGGGCGGGGTACGGCCCGGCGGTCGCGGCCGTCGATTTCGCGTTGATTTCGCTGATGCCGCCAACGACGGGTCGGTGACGGTCCTTGCGGTCGCCCTCCGCCTCGGGAATGGGTGGAGGAACGCGAGCGCGTCGAAACCATCGCGTTCGTCGCCGTACCCCGCGTCCTCGACGTGGAGTGTGACGCCGGAGACGCGCTTTTTCACGTTGTCCTCGTCCGCGAGTTCCGTGTCCGGGAGTTTCTGCGAGACGAAGACGGTGAGCGTGTCGGTGTCCTCGTCGTAATCGACGCCGAGGACGTTCTTGCAATCGAGGAGATGTTCGAACTCTTGTGTATGTGTCATGGGTAGGGGTTCTTGCGGTGGTCGTCGGGAGACCATCCGTGTATTTTCACTGCTCGATTCAAGAATATTAAGTCGCGAATCGTAATATAGTTCATGGTGGTAACGAAAGTATAATTCCCGTCTTCGGCCGTCCGATTCGGCGCGTACCTGTAAACCGTTAAGTGCCACGGCGCGCGAGTTTCGGATAGAATGAGCGATATCCCGGACGATTTCAAATGTACCATCACCAACTGGGATTACATCTACAGTCTCTGCCGTGACGTGAGCGAACAGGTGAAAGAGTCCGAGTTCGAGCCAGACGTCATCGTCGCCCTCGCGCGCGGTGGCTGGTTCGCGGGGCGGTGTATCTGTGACTTCCTCGGCTTGGACGACCTGACGAGCCTGAAGATGGAACACTACGTCGGAGCGGCCCAGAAGTCCAACGAACCCGAAGTCCGCTACCCGATGCCGGAGGGAAGCGTCGAGGGCAAGGACGTGCTCATCATCGACGATATCGCCGATACCGGCGGGTCGATCAAACACGCCGCCGAGTACGTCAGCGAGCGCGACGCGGGCGAAATCCGGACCGCGACCCTCCAACTCCTCCAGACCAGCGAGTTCGACCCCGACTACATCGGCGAGCGCCTCGAAGAGTGGGCGTGGATCGTCTACCCGTGGAACTTCATCGAGGACATGATCGACATCACCAGCGGCGCGCTCGACCGCACCGACGAGGACGTATTCACGAAGGACGACATCCGCCACTACCTCAACGAGTACCACGACGTGGAGCGAATCCAGATGGAAATCGCCCAACCCGACCGTCTGAGCGAAGTCCTCGACGAGATGGTCCGCCGGGACGTCCTCGAACCCGAGGACGACGGCTGGCGACTCCTGAAGAACGCGACCGGCGTTCAGTAACGGAGAGAAGGGGTTCGTGCGTGTGACGAACCGACTGTTCTGATTTTGCGATTTCAGCGACGATGAAAGATCAGCAGTATTGCCCGGCCCGTCCAACCGAGTGGCGCGCGCTGACGGGACGACGCGGCCGACCACTGGCCGCGTCACTCCGACATACCCGTGCGAGGGATGAGTGAGGGAGCGCTAGCGACGAGGGAATCGGTTGGGGAGGCGTGTGGGCGGCCCCGGTGCGTTGCGGTATTCGTGTGGCTTGGTCTTGCAATCGCAACGAAGCTAGCGTCCTCTCGTCGCAGGTGGAGTAGAACCGCCCACTAACCCGCTATCCCAGCAGTTTCGCTTCGGCTTTCCGCAGGTGTTCGAGCAGCGTGGTCTTCGACACGTCCATCTCTTCGGCGAGTTCCGACGCGGTGACCTTCCGAGGCCACTGGTAGTACCCTCGCCGTCGGGCGAGTTCGAAGGCCTCGCGCTGTCGTTCCGAGAGGTCGTCGGTTCGGAGGACGCCAGCCCCGGTTTCGGCGGTTGCGACGTGACGAACGCGGACGTCGGCGTCCATCTCCTCGCACACGTCCTCGATTCGCTCGTGGAGTTCGTCCCGTTCGGCTTCGACGATGACGGTCCAGTACTCGCGCCCGCCGTACATCCGGACGGGTTCGTCGGGGATGAACCCGCGAGAGACGAGCGCGTCGTTGATGCTGTTTTGCAGATCGTAGTGGACGACGATGCCGCGACTCGCGCTTCCGAACGCGACCGAGTCCTCGGTCGCGTGCGGGTGGTCGGTTTCCCACACCGAATCCGTCAACTCGGAGTCCCGAACCGCTTCGACGAGGTCGTCCACCTCCTCCAGCGTGTTGCCGTAGGCCGTGAACCGTCCGGTCGCCATGCCGTCGATGGTGTGGACGCCGTGGCCGAGCAGTCCCGCGACCCGGCCTTCGGTCACTTCGAGCGTCCAGCAGTTGGGGTGCCAGATGTCGAGCGTCACTCGGAGTCCGGCGCGCTCCGCTGTGGTCATCTATCGGGATAGAGGAATGAAGCTGGCAAAAGTGTATGGCAGGGAGAATGACATTTGTTAGCATAGGTGACAGAAGTGAGGGGTCTACGGATCGACACCCGTGCATGAAAGGGGGGAAGGCTTTCAATGGCTGTGAGCCAGTGTACCATATGAACCTCCGCGATTCGTTCGACGCCCCTGCCCCGGCACTCGTTCTCGCCGAGGGGGCATTCGGAACGATGGATGGAAAGACGGCCAACGGGGTCGTCATGCACAGCGAACTGTTCGACGCACGAGCGGTCATCGACTCGACGCACGCCGGTAACCTCACGAGCGAGGTACTGGGTCGTCCCGACACGCGCGACGTGCCGATCGTCTCCTCGACCGGCGACGCACTCGACCGCGCGCCCGAGGCCGAGGCGCTCGTCATCGGCGTCGCACCCGCCGGTGGCAAACTGCCCGACGAGTGGGTCGAAGACATCGAGGAGGCCATCCGGGCCGGACTCGACATCGTCTCCGGACTGCACGTCTTCCTCTCCGAGCAGGAACACTGGCGCAGCCTCGCCGACGAACACGGCGTCACACTGTTCGACGTGCGGAAACCGCCGGAAGAGGACGACCTACGCGTCGGCGACGGGTCGGTGGACGACGCCGATGCCGACGTCGTGCTGACCGCCGGGACCGACTGTGCGGTCGGCAAGCGCACGACGACGTTCGAACTGTATCGCGCGGCGAAACGCGCCGGATTGAACGCGGGTTGGGTCGCGACCGGTCAGACCGGCATCATGGTCGGCGCACACCACGGTGTCGTCATCGACCGCGTTCCGGCGGATTTCACGGCTGGCGTCGTCGAAGACCTCGTCTCCGCCGTCGCGGAGGACCACGACATCGTCTTCGTGGAGGGCCAAGCGTCGCTCACCCACCGCGCCTATTCGAGCGTCACGCTGGGCGTCCTTCACGGCTCGTGGCCGGACGCTGTCGTGTTGGTGGACGACCCGGACCGCGAGAACAGGACCCACTTCGACCAGTGGCCGCTCGCGGGCGTGGAAGCCGAGCGCCACCTCGTGGAGGAACTCTCGGACGCGACGGTCGCTGGCGTCTCGACGTGGGGCGACCCAGCGGACGTCGAATACTCCGTCCCGGCCGCGAACGTCTACGACGAGGGCGGTCCGGAGGACCTCCTCGGCATGGTCCGAGAGGCGCTGTAAATGGAAATCGAACGGGCGTGGGTCGAACCCCTGGACCTGCCCCTGCGCGAACCGTTCGAAATCTCGCTCGGGACCCAACACAGCGCGACGAACGTCCTCGTGACGGTCGAAACCGAGACCGTGACCGGATACGGCGAAGGCTCACCGCTCACGCCCGTCACGGGGGAAACACAGGAGGCGGCGCTCGCCACCGCTCGCGCCGCGACGGAGTTGCTCGAAGGGAAGTCGCTCGCCGACTATCGAAGCCTCATCGGGGAGGTCCGAAGCACGTTCCCGGGCATGGTCTCCGCGCTCTTCGCGGTCGAAACCGCGATTCTCGACGCCTACTGCCGGGAGCGGGAGATGTCCCTCTCGGAACTGTTCGGTGGACCGACAGCCCCCGTGGACACGGATTTCACCATCGGCATCATGCCTCCCGAGGACGCGGAGCGGGGGGCAACGCGGGCAGCGGAGGAGGGCTTCGACTGCCTGAAGGTAAAGACGGGCACCTCGGTCGCGGACGACGTCGCCCGCGTCGCGGCGGTTCACGAGGGCGCGCCCGACGCGGAACTGACGGTGGACGCGAATCAGGGCTGGACGCCGAAGGAGACCGCGGAGTTCGCCCGCGAAATCGAATCGCGGGAAATCGATCTCTCGCTCATCGAACAGCCCACCCCGGCGGCGGACGTGGTCGGACTGGCGCGGGCGCGGGACGCCGTGTCGGTTCCGGTCGCGGCCGACGAGGCCGTCTTCACGCCGGAGGACGCGATTCGGGTCGTCCGCGAGGACGCGGTGGACGTGATCAACGTGAAGTTGGGGAAGTCGGGACTGCTCGCCGCTCGGGACATCGCGTCGATAGCGGAGGCGGCGAACGTCGAACTGATGATCGGGTGCATGCTCGAAAGCGCGCTCGGGATCCACACCAGCGCACACCTCGTCGCCGGAATCGGATCGTTCTCGCACGTCGATTTGGACGGCAACCTGCTCGTTACAGAGGACGTGATCGAGGGGACCGGCGGGCCGACTATCGATATTTCGGGACCGGGCCACGGAATCGATCCGACGGTTCCCGAGTGAGCACGCGAACCGAGCCATTCGGTATCATTCGGCAGCCGTCCCGTCGTTTGAAAACGCCTTTAGCCTCGAATCACCCAATCCGGCCTAATGAGTTACAAAATCGGACTGGTCGGGAAACCCTCCGTGGGTAAATCGACCTTCTTCAACGCCGCGACGATGAACGACGTGCCGGAGGGTGCCTACCCCTTCACGACCATCGACCCGTCCATCGGCGAGGCGTACGCCCGCGTGGAGTGCGCCGCACCCGAATTCGACGAGAGTTGCACCCCCAGTGTCGGGTTTTGTGAGGAAGGGACGCGCTACGTCCCGACGAAACTCGTGGACGTGGCGGGACTCATCCCCGGTGCACACGAGGGCAAGGGGTTGGGCAACCAGTTCCTCTCCGACCTGAACGAGGCCGACGTGCTCGTCCACGTGGTGGACTTCTCGGGGAAGACCGACATCGAAGGCGAGAAGACCGAGGGTCACGACCCGCGCGACGACATCGCCTTCCTCGAAAACGAACTCGACATGTGGTACCTCGAAGTCCTCGAAAAGGGTATCGAGCGCTTCCGCTCGGGCTACGCCGGTGAGGAGAAACACATCGAGGAGGACCTCGCCGAGCAGATGTCGGCGTTCAAAACGAACAAGGACGAGATCAAACAGATCATCCTCTCGCTCGGCCTCGACTTGGACCCCGAGACGTGGGAGGACGAGGACCGCGAAGCCCTCGCCCGCGAGATTCGAAAGCGCACCAAACCGATGGTCATCGCGGCGAACAAGATGGACACGCCCGAGGCCCAAGCGAACTACGAGGACATCACCTCCGACCCCGACTACGAGCACCTGACCATCATCCCCGCCAGCGCCCACGCCGAGAAGGCGCTCAAGAACGCCGCCGAACAGGGCGTCATCGACTACGACGCCGGGGACGCGGACTTCGAAATCACGGGCGACATCAGCGAAGAGCAGGAACAGGGCCTCAACCAGATTCGGGAGTTCACGAACGAGTTCGACGGTACCGGCGTCCAGCGCGCCCTCGAAGCCGCGCTGTTCGACGAACTCGACCTCATCGCCATCTTCCCCGGTTCAGCCAACGGCAGCGCCAGCGAGAAGGGCGTCTTCCGCGACTGCTTCCTCCTCCCCGGTGGCTCGACGGCCGAGGACTTCGCGTACCACCTGCACAGCGACATCGGCGACGGGTTCCTCCACGGCATCGACTGCCGGAGCAAGCGCCAGATCGGTTCGAGTTCGGAGCTCGATCACCGGTCCGTCGTGGAAATCGTTTCCACGAATTAGAAACGGCGAAGTCGGTGAGTGGGGTTTCTTCTTCTCGTTTTTCTTCTCCCGGTAAGTGATGCGGTGTGTTTAGCTCGTCATTCCTCGCTCGGATGGACGGACTGTGCGAGACGAACCAACCGCAGTGGCGCGCGGGCCAGCAGGACCGAGGCCATTCCGGCCGAGGGGGTGCTGGCTATCGCGCGAGGGATGAGCGGAACGACTGGTAGGAGTGGAGTTCCCGTGAGCGTGCGAACGGGAGCACGGGAGAGCGTTGCTCTCCCGGAGCGAATCGGCTGGAGAGGGGTGTGGTGCGGTACGTTGCGGTGTCTGGGTGTTCCCGTAAGCGTGCGAACGGGAGCTCGTCGGAGCATGTCTCCGACGGTGGGATGAAAGGGGCCGCCCGCTCGCGTTTACGTGGGCGTCTGTGTGAGCAACTATTTTGGCCGAGCAACGCGAGGCGAAATATCTCGCACAGCGGCCGCAAGCGGGCGGGGCTTTCTAAGCCTTCATCGCGGTCGTTGCACTCATACAAAAACAAGCAATTACCTGAATCACTGCAGTACAAGCATCATCCACCCGTCTTAGCCCCAACCCCGCACATGGGAGGGACGGGGACTAAGGCCCCGCCTAGTTGTGTGTCATCATATGTCATCCTCACACGGCAAGGACAGTAACAGCCTTTCACGGGATATGGGGCTGTTCGGTGCGATGAGTACGGTGGTCGCGGGGACGCTCGGGGCCGGGTTGTTCGTCACGCTGGGTACGGCGAGTTCGACGACTGGACCGAGCGTCATCCTCGTGGTGATCCTCTCGGGAATACTGGCGATGGCCATCGCGGTGAACTACAGTTGGATGGCGACCATCTTCCCGGCCGCCGCCGGGTCGTACGCGTACATCTCGCGGACGTTCGACAATCGGCTCCCCGGCTTCATCGTCACGTGGTCGAAGTGGTTGGGGTACATGGCCGCAGACGCCGTGCTCGCGCTCGGCTTCGGCAACTATTTACAGGTGTTTTATCCCGGTATCGACGCGACAATCGCGGGCTTCGTGCTCCTCACCGTCCTCTTTCTGGTCAACCTCGTCGGGACGAAGGAGTACAGCCTCTCGCAGAACGCCATCATGGCCGTGCTGATGGTGGCCATCCTCATTCTCGTGATTCCGGGGTCGTTCCACGTGAACGCCGCGAACTACCACCCGTTCTTCACCGGCGGGATGGACGGGTTCATCGGGGCCGCCGTTCCGCTGTTCTACGCCTACATCGGCATCGCCGTCGCGGGACAGATGGGCGCGGAAGTCAAGAACCCGTCCAAAAACCTCCCGCTGGCGATGGTCGGCGGCACCGCGCTCCTCATCGTCCTCTACGTCTGGACGGCCGTCGTCATCTACGGCGTCGTCGGCGACTACACCGTGCTGGCGAACTCGGACCGGCCGTTGGCGACGGCGGCGGAGGCGTTCCTGGGTAACAGCGCGACTGCCATCGTCGCGTTCGGCGGTCTCCTCGCCACCGCTTCCAGCGTCCACGCGGTGATGGCCGCGGGCATCAAGATGCCCTACTCGTGGTCGTGGGACGAGGTGTTTCCGAAGCAGTTCTCCGCGGTGAGTCAGCGGTTCGGCACGCCCCACTACTCGCTCGTCACGCTGTACGCCGTGGCGGCGGCGTTGACGTTCTGGAGCGACGGCCTCGACGAAGCCATCATCATTGCGACGTTCAGCTACCTCATCGCCTATTCGACGGTCTCCCTGACCCTGCTGTACGTTCGGCTCTCCCGCCCGGACCTCGCCGAGAAGGCGGGCTTCGACTACGGATGGCTCACGCCCATTACGGGTGTCGTCGCCGCCGTCGGGGCCGCCGGACTGCTGACGAAGGCCGCTAACTTCGGCGGTCTTCCGAGTGCAGTCGGCGATTTCGTTACGGCGCTTCCCGGCTCCGTCGCCGACTTCATCGGCGCGCCATTCGCCGGAACCATTCCGGTCCTGAGCGCGCTCCGCGCGACGGTATTGAACACGTACTGGACCGCGTTCGAGGCCACGCCGACGCTCCGCATCTACCTCCCGTGGATGGTCGTCGGACTCGGCATCTTCACCGTCTACTGGCGACTCGGCAACCGGCGCGGCACCGACGTCGGCGCGATTCTCGACACCCTTCCGGGCGTGTCGAGCGAGGAGCGCGAGACGAGCGGGCCGGAGGTCGTCTCGGATGACTGAAGCCGCTGAAGCGGCTATAACAGCGACCTCCGCGATCGACCCCGAGGAAACCATCTCCCTCCTGCAGGAGATGGTGCGTATCCCCTCGCCGTACTTCGAGGAGCACGAACTGAGCGAGTTCGTCTACGACTGGTTGGATTCCCGGGGGCTCGAACCCGAGTACCACCACGTCAGCGAGCCGAAGATCACCGAGTACGAGGGCGACAACGTCCTTGCCCGGTTGGAAGGTCACGACCCTGACGCTCCCACGGTCCTCCTGAATGCGCACATGGACACCGTCCTGCTGGTGGAGGACTGGGAGGAAGACCCCTGTTCCGGCCGAATCGAGGACGGAAAGCTGTACGGACAGGGAGCCTGCGACATGAAGGGCGGACTGGCCGCCGTGATGGTCGCGTTCGAAGCGCTGGCCGAATCGGAAACCGAACTCGCGGGCGACGTCGTTCTCTCCGCCGTGGTGGACGAGGAAGGCCCGTACGGCCTCGGCACCGACCGCCTCATCCGCGACGGCTACACCGACGACTACGACGCCGCCATCGTCACCGAACCCGGCCCCATCCTCGCACAGGAGGAGGACATCCAAAACCCCGCACTCCTCCTCGGCGCTCGTGGACGCTTCCTCTACGACATCGAGGTCAAGGGCCACGCCGCCCACGGTTCGCAACCGCACAAGGGAATCAACGCCGTCGTGGACGCCGGAAAGGTCGCCGACGCGCTCTCGAACCTCGATACCGGAAGTCACCCGAAACTCGGCGACGGGTCGGTCTGCCCGCTCCTGGTAGAGGGTGGCAGTCAGACGCTGTCGGTGCCCGAGCGCGCCCACCTCATGGTGGACCGCCACGTCGTTCTGGGGGAAAATGAGGACGTGGTGCGCCAACAGGCCGAGGACGCGGTTGCCGAGTTGGACATCGAAAGCGAGGTGGAACTCGGGTTTCGCGAATCGCCGGACCCCGGCATCAAATACGGCCCGTACGTCACGCCCGAGGATCACGACCTCGTGGAATCGCTCGTCGGCGCAACCGAATCCGTCGCGGGCGTCGAACCCGAGTTCGGCTACTTCGCCAGCGTCGGGGACTTCAACTATCTCGGCGACCGTGCGGAGTTGCCGACCGTCATCGTCGGCCCCGACGGCGAGAACATCCACGGCGCGGGCGAGTTCGTCTACACCGACGAGGTGGTCGAAGTCGCGCGAATCGTCGCCGAGGGTGCGATGCGATTCGTGGGAACGTGAGCACGGCGGGGTTTGAATCACCCGATTTGCGAGGGAACGACTTCTCGACGACTCGCACTCCTGAAAAATTCGTACCCCTGCAAAAGTTTATACCCGATGTCGTGACCAAACTGACCAGTGTCCCGAATCCCTGACGAACGTCCGATTCCCTTCGTTACGAGAAGAACTTGAACAGGTCGTCGCGCTTCTCCTCGTGCAGGTGGGTCTTCACGGCCTCGTTCAGCGTGTCGATACTGCCGCGTTTCGCGCTGATCGGGGCGATGGTGTCCTGCCACTGCTTCCACGGCGGATGCAATCCGAGGCGGTCACAGAGGTCGTTCAGGCGTTCGTCCTCGTCGTCCACTTTGTCCATCTTGTTCACGGCGACGACGACCGGGATACCGACCTCCTGGAGGAAGTAGAACATCTCCACGTCGTGCGGGATTTCGTCCTCGCCCGAGTGACGGTCGATGATGTCGATGACGCTCTTCCCATCGACGACCAGCACGCCGAGCAGGATTTTCTCGGCGTTCTCCTCGATGTACTGGACGATGTCGGTCTTGATTTGTTCCCTGTACTCCTCCTCGACGCCGGACATGAACCCGAAACCGGGCAGGTCGGTGAGCATGAAATCCTCGCTGGCCCAGTCGAAGTGGTTGGGTTGGCGCGTGACACCGGGTTTGCCACCGGTCTCGAACTTGTGGCCCGTCAACTCACGCATCAGCGTGGATTTGCCGACGTTCGAGCGCCCGACGAACACGATTTCCGCATCTCGGCCGGGTCGATTTTCGAACATAGTGGTTCGTACGCCGCTCGACGTTTAACCGCCGTGGTTTTCCGCCGTCTCCCGCGTCGAGACTTATTGTCCTCTGGGTCGTGCTCGGCATGTGCGTCTCGTGGAAATCGCCATCCCGGTGGGGCAACGGGAGCTAGTAATCGAAACGCTGGAAGCGAGGGACATCGACTACTACATCACCGAGGAGACGAGCGGACGGGGCGGTGCGGAGGACTACGCCGCGATCATCACGTTTCCGCTCCCGCAGAACGCGGTGCAACCGGTCATCGACGAACTCCGCGATGCGGGGCTGAGCGAGGTTGCTCACGTCATCGTCATCGACGCCGAGGTCGACGTCTCGAATCGCTTCGAGCGACTCGTGGAACGCTACAGGGAGGAGCGAGGGCGACGAATTCGCATCGCCCGCGAGGAGATTCGAATCCGCGCCCGTGAACTCTCTCCAAGCCTCCGAACGTTCGTCACGATGACCGTGGTGAGCGCCGTCGTGGCGACCGCCGGACTTCTGCTCGATTCGGCCGCCGTCGTCGTCGGGTCGATGGTCATCGCACCGCTGGTCGGCCCCGCCCTGTCAGCGAGCATCGGGACGGTTCTCGACGACCGTGACCTGTTTCGACGGGGCGTACGGTTACAGGCCCTCGGCGTCATCGTCGCGGTCGCAAGCGCCGCCCTCTTCGCCGCGTTGATTCGGTCGATTCCGCTGTTCCCGCCCGGAGCGGACGTGACGAAAATACCCGAGGTCGCGATTCGAATCTCCCCCGATTTCCTCTCGCTCATCATCGCACTCGGCGCGGGTATCGCCGGAATCATCAGTTTGTCGGCCGGTGCTTCGACTGCCCTCGTCGGCGTCATGATCGCCGTTGCGCTCATCCCGCCCGCTGCGACGGTCGGCATCGGCCTCGCGTGGGGCGAACCGGCCGTCACCGTGAGCGCCGGTATCCTCGTACTGGTCAACCTTCTGGCCATCAATCTCTCGGCACTGATCACGCTCCGGTACATGGGCTATCGACCGCGGGGGTGGCTGAAACGACGACATTCGAGAGGAGAGATGCTCAAGCGTGCATCGGTCCTCTTCGTCGTCATCGTCCTCCTCTCGGTTTTTCTCGGTGGGGTGACGTACTCCTCGATACAGGACGCACAGTACAAGCATACCGTCCGAGAGACGACCGATTCACTGCTCGAACGACCGCGATACGCGGGGGGAGAGCGACTCGAAACGGTCGTTCGATACGGACCCTCCCTTTCGCTTCCCCGAAAGTATCGGGACCCGACGCTCCCGTTTCATCAGCCTCGTGAAGTGATCATCACCGTCGGAAAACCCACGGACCGAACCTATCCCGGACTGGCCGAACGCATTCGAACCAAACTCTACCGGCGGACGGGACGGAACGTCTCCGTTCAAATTCGCTACGTCGGCGTCGATAGGGCACCCTAACGGACAGTAGCAGTTGACAGAGAAATCGGATGAACCAACGGCATATCGGCCCGCGATTATATCAATCTGTGAACCGCATCGGAGGACGTGCGACTCGTACAGGTATCCATCCCGACGGGCGAGCGACAAACCGTCATCGACACGCTCGAATCCGAGGGAATCGACTTCTTCGTCACCGACGAGACTGGTGGCCGTCGGTACGCCGCTATCGCGACGTTTCCGCTCCCGCAGAACGCGGTGCAACCGGTCATCGACAAGCTTCACGACGCAGGGTTGAGCGACGAAGCCCACACGGTAATCATCGACGCCGAGACGGACACGTCCCGCGAGTTCGAGCAACTCACAAAACGCTACGAAGCGGAAAACGGCGGAAACAGGATCGCTCGTGACGAAATCCTCACGCAAGCGCGGGAGCTGTCTCCCCGGTTCCAGACCTTCGTCTTCATGACCGTGGTGAGCGCCGTCGTGGCGACCGCCGGACTCCTGCTCGACTCCCCGGCCGTCGTCGTCGGATCGATGGTCATCGCGCCACTGCTCGGTCCCGCGCTGTCCGCGTCAGTAGGTACCGTATTGAACGAACCCGATATGTTTCGCCGTGGCGTCAAACTCCAACTGCTCGGCGTCGCCGTCGCCATCGGCAGCGCGACGATCTTCGCGTTCCTCATCAGGAACCTCTTTCTCTTCCCACCGAGCACGGACATCACCCAGATATCCCAGATCAGCGGGCGACTGTCGCCCGACTTCCTCTCGCTCATCGTGGCGCTCGGCGCAGGGGCGGCGGGCGTCGTCAGTCTCGCCGCTGGCGTGTCGGTCGCCCTCGTCGGCGTCATGATCGCGGCGGCACTCATCCCGCCCGCCGCGGCCGTCGGTATCGGTATCGCGTGGCAAAAGCCGATGGTCGCGCTGGGGGCGTTCGTCCTCGTCCTCGTGAACGTCCTCTCGATCAACCTCGCCGCCCTCGTGACGCTCCAGTACATGGGGTATCGGCCAAAAAACTGGTTCAGACTGGAAGCATCCCGCGAGGAGACCGTCAAACGGATCGGCGCCCTCGTCATCGGGATCGCAGTCCTGTCGGTGTTCCTCGGCGGAGTCACGTATTTTACCTACCAGAGTTCGCAGTTCGAACAGGGGTCCAGTATCGCGACGAACCACGTCTTTCAGGAACCGCGGTATCAGCAGGCCGAAAAGCTGCGGATGCAGGTAGAGTACAGTCAAACGTTCCCGGTCGGGAAGAACGACTACACGCGAAACCTACCGTTCCGCGAACCGGATCGGGTCGTCGTCACCGTCGGTAAGCCGAAAGGGGAACAGTATCCACAACTCACGAGGCGGATCCACGACCGAATCGCACAGCGGACGGGAAGAAACGTCGCGGTTCAGATCCGATACGTGGAGACTAGCGAAGTTCCGGCCTGAGGCGGCGTCCGGAAAATCGGTCTATCCGTCGAACGGCAGTTCGGGTTCGTAGCCGATGGCGTCCACGGCGGCGTCGAGGGTTTCCGTGACGTTGTCATCTTCTTCGATGCTCATGTACATGTCCGCCTCCACGTCGGTCGAGAGGTCGGCTTTGTTGCAGACCGTGAGGACGGGCACGTCGCCGAACTCCGCTTCGACCGAATCGCGGAGTTCCAGTTGCGCGTCGAGCGGGTAGCCACAGTAGGCGCTCGCGTCCACGAAGAACAGGATACAGTCGGCGAGGTGAGTGATCGCCGACACCGCCTGCGTTTCGATGGCGTTTCGCTCGTCCGCCGGACGGTCGAGCAGTCCGGGGGTATCAACGATCTGATAGCGGATGTGCTGGCGGTCGAAGTGACCGACGTGGATACCCTTCGTGGTGAACGGGTACTCCGCGATTTCGTTGCGGGCGTTCGTGATGGTGTTGACGAAGGACGACTTCCCGACGTTGGGGTAGCCAGCGACGACGACGGTCGGGGCCGACGGGTCGATGTCGGGAAGCGTGCGCAGGTCGTTTCGCGCCTCGCCGATTCGGTCGAGGTCGTCCTCGACTTCCTCCACGATGGACGCGAGGCGGGCGAACCCTTGTTTTCGCACCTTGCGAGCGTAGTTGATGTCGCCGCGCAGTTTACCTTGGTACTCGCGGCCGATGTCCTTCGTCTTCCGGGAGGCCCACTGAATCTCCGAAAGGCTCTTTCTGACTTCGTCGACGTCCACGACGGCGTCCGCGAGTTCGTAGTAGAACGGGTCTATTTCCTGGAAGTCCGGCCACGCGGTGACGACGTTTTGCATGTTGTCCGAGAGGATGTTCGAAGCGGTCTGGAGCATGGACTGCTGAGCCTGAATACCGCTTTTGGCCCGGCCTGCCCGTGTCGCCCGCGAGAATGCCTTGTCGATGAGTTCCTCCGACGTGGGCGTTGTCGGAAGGGTCTCGAAAATCATGGACGTTCGTATGCCCTCCCACCTTAAAAGGGCGTTCATACCGTTCTGCCAGCCGATTTTGGCGAGAGACTTTTGTTTTCCCCCTCCCAACCTATTTACTCATGACTAACTGGTACGCGGTTTTCGTCGGCTTCGTCGTGTCGGTCCTCGCCGGAATCGTGGCGTTCGCCCTCCCCGGAATCGGCCACGTCGGTGCCGGACTGATCGGCGGCTTTGCGGCGGGTTACGTCGCCGGTGGTGGTCTCGGGAGTGGTTTCTGGCACGGCCTCCTCTCCGGAGCGCTCGGCGGAATCGTCGTCGCCCTGTTCGTCGGACTGGCCGGAACCGTCTTCGGCGGACTCGTCGGCGGTCCGGCCGGGTCGCTGTTCGGCGGCATGGGCCTGTTCCTCATCGCCATCTTGGTCGCGTTCCTGCTGGCGCTCAACAACGCCATCGGTGGCGCAATCGGCGGCGTGCTGAAAGGCTGAACGGTCGAAGGGCAGTCGTTTTTTCGATGGAGGACGAAGGACGGATATGTCGAAAATCGACGCCGACACGCTACTCCCGTCGGAGCACGTTCAGCGAGCGGTCACGGCCGGTCAGGTGTCACAGCTTCACCGCGGCAACCCGTACGCCGAGGAGGGTGACACCTTCGACATCGATGGCGAAACGTTCGAGGTCGTGGCGGTAACCGAACGGACGTTGGGCGATTTGACCGACGAGGACGCACGGGCGGAAGGCTCGGAGGATTTGGACGCCTACCGCGAGCGACTGGACCGCGCCCACGATGGCTTCGAGTGGGACGACGACGCGACGGTGTTCCGACATCGGTTCGAGCGCGTCGAATGATCCGAGACGGGCGAACTTTTTAGCGACGGCTACGAACGCACGACCGATGCTGGATTTGGCGGTTGCGTACCGACAGGAGACGTTCGAGCGAATCCGCGAACCGCTCGCGGAGCGGGGGATTCGAGTTCGACACGTTCGGAGCGAGCAACGGACGTTCGACCTCGAATCCCCGCCGTGGACGCCCGACGAGTTCGACGTGGGATTCGTCTATCCGTCACGGATGATGGAGGGCGGCGTGGTCGATGGGTTGCTCTCGGTCCCGTGGGTGAACGGCCGCGAGGCGGTCCTCACCTCCCGAAACAAGGGCGGCGTCATCGCGCGACTCGGAAGGGCGGGAATTCCCGTCCCGAAGACGGTCGTGGTCTCGAATCCCGTCGATGAGGGAGACCTCCGCGACGTCTTCGGGCGGTTCGATTCGCCGGTCGTGGTGAAACCCAACTCGACGACGCGCGGGACGGGCATCGCAAAAGTGGACGACTTGGACTCGTTCCTCGGAGTGATCGATTACCTGAATCTCGTTCACGACTACCGGGCGACGGGAGACAAATCGTTTCTCGTGCAGGAGTATCTCCCGAACGCCGTCGATTATCGGGCGATGATCGTCGATGGGGAGTACGTCGGCGCCGTCGAGCGCCGACTCCCGGAGGAGGCGCTGGATGCCGGACGCTGGAAACACAACGTCCACCGAGGGGCACAAGCACGTGGCGTCTCCCTACCGGACGAGTATCGTGAGATCGCTGAACAGGCGGCGGAGACGCTCGGAATTCGGTTCTGTGGTGTCGATTTGCTCGCCCTCGACGACCGTGTCGTCGTCAACGAGACGAACGCACGACCGACGATAGACGAAGAAACGAAGTACGAAAATGGGTTGTACGACCGCCTCGCCGAACTCGTCCGAACTACTCGACGCTGATGTTCGCGGATTCGTCGGTTTTCTCGAACGTGACTTCGAGGACGCCGTTGTTGTAGGTTGCTTTTGCGGAGCTCTCGTCTACGCGCGCCGGGAGCGAGATTCGCTCGTCGTACTCGCGGTGGTCGCTGACGGCGCTGATGGTCATCGCTTCGCCGTCGCATTTGAGGTTGATGTCGTCTTTCTCGACGCCGGGCAGGTCCGCGATGACGCGGACCAACTCTTCGTCCTCGTGGATATCGACGTGCGTGTCGGCACCGAACCCGGTCGTCCCGGTGTCGACTTGCATATCGACGTTGCCGCCCATCATATCGTTCATCATGCGCTCGATTTCGCGGAAGAGGTCGTCGAAGGGGTCGTCGCGATCGTCTCGTCGCATACCTGAGGGTAAGTCCCTCCCGGGGAAAAGGTTTTGGACAGCCGTCAGACGTGCCGTTTTCCGGACGACAGAATCACGGCGAGGAGTCCCCGGTTTGCGGGTACGAGTGCAGTATTCCGAAAAAATCAGCGTCCGTCGAATCTCGATTAGTCGTCCTGGTTCTGCCAGTTGAAGTTCTGAGCGTTCGAGTACGCGGACTGCGAGTTGTCGTTGCTCTGGTAGCTGGCTTGGATCGCGTACGCGTTACCGGATTCAGCCTCACCGCTTCCGAGGTTACCGGCGGCCGAGACCGCGTAGTTGTCCTCCTGCGAGTTGGCGTTACCCTGTGCGACATACTGCGTCTGATCGACGTTCGAATTCGCATACTGACCGCTGACCTGTACTTGGTTGTCGTCGGCGAGTGCGGCCGCGTTACCCGCGAAGCCGATTGCGAACACACTGGCGACCATGCTCATGACGAGCAGGATTTTGAGTGACTTTCTCATTGTTTTCTCTCCGGGCGGGAGAGACCGTTTCTGGACAGCGTCTGACCGCTCTGCCGTCCAACCCACCCGTTTCACCACATCGGGGAGATGGTAAATGAACGCCGGGTATCGTTGAGTCCGTTCGCATCTTTTTCGAAGCGCTGAATTCGGGACTAATCGCCGGTAACGAAGAAAATCAGTGACGGGAGCGCCGAGCGTAACTCCATTCGCATCGGAATCATTCGTTCGACTCCGTTCGTAAACGGTCGAACCGGCCGATACCGAACGGCAATTTCGAATTCGATTGAGTCATGATATCGAGGCACACGATGGTAGCCACTACGTACTGGCGACGCACAGCGGCGGTATCCGCGTTACTCGGTTCGCCGGATGGGAGAGCGTACTACTCGTGTCTTCGAAAAAAGTCGAAGTCGAAAGAGTCGGTTTAGAAGCCGATTCCGAGCGCGTCGTTGGTGGTCTCGATGCTCTCTTCGGCGTCCGCCGTATTCGTCACCGCCCGAATCGCGTCCACGTTCTCCGGCACGACGTCGCTCTCCTGGTGGATGGCTTGGAAGAGATAGAGATCGTTGCCTTCCATGGAGACGGACTCGCCCCAGACGCAGTTCTCCCAGAAGTCGCCGCGCGGGCGGCCCCTGTCCATGGCGTACTCCTTGAGCTTTCCAGCGCCGTCGATGTCCATGTGTTCGGGGACGACGAACAGCCGCGACTGGCTTTCGAGCAGTTCGCGCACGTCCCGGGCGTCGGGTTCGGATTCGAGCGAGACGTTGATGCTGTGCATGTGCATCAGCGTCGCCGGAACCTTCAGTCCGAGCGTATCGATGGCGAGGTCCGGGAAGATCGTTTTCACGTCCGGACCGTGGTGGGACGGCAGCGACACCGGATTCGGGACGATGTCGTTGATGGGACCGCGACCGGTCTGGGCCGGGTCGCCACCGCGACGGACGAGGGTCGCCCGAACCTTCTCGACGCCGTACTCCTCGCGGAGCGGGGCGACGAGCCGGGAGAGACCGGTCGTGTTGCACGACACGACGCGGACGTGCTGTGCGCCGATCGATTCGTCGTAGTTGGCGCGGGCGTTGAAGCTCGTCTCGCCGACGCTCGCGTCCTCGCCGCCCTGATACAGCGCGGGCGTGTCGTACTCGTCGTACAGCGATTTGTTCTCCGCGCCGATACCAGATGGGCAAGCGTCCACGACGACGTCGGCCGCTTCGACCATCTCGTCCACCATTCCCGCGAGTTCGATACCCGCGTCGTCGAACTGGTCCGCCCGCTCTTCGATCGCGGCGTAGAGCGGATAACCCTTCTCGACGGCACTTTCGGCCTCGAAATTGGGCCGGGTCTTCGCGACACCGACGATTTCCATGTCCGGTTGTGCGCGGACGGCGTCAGCGACTCGCTTCCCGATAGTCCCGTACCCGTTAATGCCGACCTGTAGCATGTACGTGGGCCTGCTACCCCCGCCATTAAAACCGTTTCGAGCGAATCCGGGCAGAACACAACTCGAAAGTGAGTAATTCGGCGGTTTCGAGGTCGTCGATATCGGGACGAAATCCCGACCCAAACGCCACGAAAGGGAACACCTAACCGCTCCCGAACGCAACCGCCATTTATGAGTCTGGACGACGCCGCGAAGACCGCCGTCGAGCAGTGTATGGCACTCGAAGCCGACGAGTCGTGTGCGATAATCACCGACGACAAGCGCTGGGACATCGGCAAGGCGCTGTACGACACCGCCAGCGAGATCAGCGACGACGTGACGATCACCCGCTATCCCGTCGGAAACCAGCACGGCGAGGAGCCACCGGCCGCCGTCGCCGCCGCGATGGCCGCCGCCGACGTCGTCCTCGCGCCGACGACGAAGAGTTTGAGCCACACCCGCGCACGCGGAAACGCGAACGACGAGGGGGCACGCATCGCCACCCTCCCCGGCATCACACAAAAAGTGATGGTGACGGGTCTCGCCGCCGACTACGAGAACATCGACGAGCACTGCAAGGACGTGCTCGCGCAGGTCGAGGACGCGGAGGAGATTCGCGTCACGACCGAGAAGGGGACGGACATCACCTTCGAACCCGGCGACCGCGAGTGGTACGACGACACCGGCCTCTGTCACGAACCCGGCGACTTCACCAACCTTCCCGCGGGCGAGGTGTTCGTCAGCCCCGAGAACGTGAACGGCAAGTACGTCGTGGACGGCACCATGCGCCCGCACGGCCTCCTCGAAGACGGCCAGACACTCGAATTCGAAGTCGAAGACGGCTACGTCACGAGTATCAGCGACGACGAAATCCGCGAGCAGGTCGAGACGGGAGCGGAGGAAGTCGGACAGGACGCCTACAACCTCGCCGAACTCGGCATCGGCACCAACGTCGCGGTCACCGAACTCGTCGGCTCCGTCCTCCTCGACGAGAAGGCGGGCGGCACGGTCCACATCGCCATCGGCGACGACGCGGGCATCGGCGGCGACACGGACGCTCCGCTCCACCTCGACGGCATCATTCGTGAGCCGACGGTCTACGCGGACGGCGAGGAAGTCGAACTGCCACAGCCATAAAATCGACCAGCAGATGCGAACCATCCACGGAATCGACGTCCACGGCGTCGATGTAGACGCCGAAACGCGCTGTGCCCACTACGACACGGAGCGTGACGTGATCGCAATTCGGTTCCCGTGCTGTGACGAGTATTATCCCTGTTTTCGGTGTCACGACGCGGTCGCCGAGCATCCGCGCGAAACGTGGCCGGAAGACGAACGGGACACCGAGGCGGTGCTGTGCGGCGTCTGCGGTGCGGAACTGACGATTGCGGAGTATCTCGATTCTGGCTCGCAGTGTCCCGACTGTGACGCCGAATTCAATCCGGCCTGTGCGAACCACTACGAGTTATACTTCGACGGGTGAGGTTCACCCGGATTTCGACGGGAGAATTTGGATACCGTCGTTCACGGTGAGGTATATTTCCGCCGAGGTCGCATCCCAGAACGGACCACCACCCTTCGAAAATCCGGTCGGGAGTTCGACGGTTACGCCGTTGTCCGCACCGATATCGGCGATTCGAATCCGGTTTCCGGCGGGAACGGTACCCGTTTCCCGACCTCGTTCTCCATCGTCGGCGCGCCAAATCGCGGTGAGCGTCCGGTCCATCCCGTCGTAGTTCGTGACGAACAGCGGAATCGTGACTTCGTTTTCCCCGCCGACGAACTCGCTACAACCGGAGACGCCGAGCGACAGCGTCACGGCACCGACACCGATTTTCCCGACGAACCTCCGCCGTCTCATTTCGACTCTACGAGTACGGCCGGATTCCATGAGTGTTCCGTTTGCCGTCCTCTCCCACAACTCCACGCACTTTTACGGCCTGACTTCCTACACCGCTCCATGAGCGATACAGCGGAACGTGTGGCAGTCGTCTGCCCATCCTGTTCCCCCGATTTGGAGACGGTTCACGAAGTCCTCAAGCCGGGTGGACAGGCGACGGTGCGATGTACCGAGTGCGACCACGTCCACAAGACGAAAATCGAGGAGGAGAAGACCAAGGAAATCGACGTCGTCGTCTCGCAGGAAGGCGAGTCGTTCACCGCGAAGGCGGACGTTCCCGTCGAGGAGACGCTGGCGGTCGGCGAGGAGTTCGTCCTCGAAACCGACGAGGCCATCTTCGTCGTCCGAATCACCAGCCTCGAACAGGAGGACGACCGCCGCGTCGAGGAGTCGGTGGCCCCCGACGTCGAAACCATCTGGACGCGCGCCGTGGACAACGTGAGCGTCAACGTCACGATTCACCCCAACGACGGCCGACGGGACAACTCCCGAAGTGTCAAGGTGAACATTCCGGGAGATTACGAGTTCGTCGTCGGCGAACGGGAAGAACTCGCGAAGGAGGAGTTCACCATCGACGGCATCCTCGTCACGGACGACGCGTCGGGCTACGACCACGACCGACTGGACTTCGACGGCGACGCCGTCCTTGCCAAGGACGTGAAACGAATCTACGCCGAGGACGAGGGTTCGACGGCGTGGTCCGCGTGGTAAGTGGACGGGCAGAAACTTCCGACACGTAGCTTTTTTCGACTCGCCATCGTCGGTTCTGCATGGACTATCGCGAGTTGTGTTTGCTGTGGGCCGCCCGCGAGACGGGCATCATCGAGGCCGTCATGTTCCACGCTGGAACGCCGGTCGAAGTCGCCGCGGAAACGGGCGTCACCGAGCGCGCCGCACGAATCACGCTCGCCGCGATGGCCGAACTGGGCTACCTCGAAACGGTCGATGGCGAATACGAGGCGACCAATCGAGCACTCGGACTGTTCGCCAAGACGGACGTGCGTTCCATCGGTCGTATGCCCCACTACATGGACTGTCTGGAGGGGTGGCTCGCGCTCCCGGAGACAATGCTGACTGGAGACTCGCCCGACCCGTCCGAGGAATGGACGGCCAACTTCATGGGCGCGATGGCGACCATCGACGAGACGACGGTCCGCACCTGCGTCACGGAAGCCGTTCACGAGAACCCCCACGCGGAGCGCGTCCTCGACATCGGCGGCGGGCCGGGTGAGTTCTCGAAGGAGTTCGCCCGTCGTGGCTTCGACGTGACGCTGTTGGACCGACCAGACGTCATCGAGGCCGACCGCAAGTTCCTCGAACACGAACCCGTCGAACTCGTCCCCGGCGATGCGACCGACGACCTTCCGACCGGATTCGACCTCGCGTTCTGCTCGCGGGTCGCCCACGCGTTCGGCCCGGACGAGAACCGGACGCTTCTCGAAAACGCGTTCGATGCGCTTTCCCCCGGCGGCGTGGCGGTCTTCACCGACAAGGTCCGAGGGTGGGCCGACGACGCGGCGCTGTTCGGGGCGCACATGCTCGCGGTGACCGAGAACGGCGATACCTACGACGAGACTCAGTTCCGGGAGTGGTTCGAGGGCGCTGGCTTCGAATCCGTCGACGTGCGCGACATCCCGGGCACGCAACAGCAAGCAATTATCGGACACAGGCCGCGCCATTGAAGAACGTCGGAACCCAAGCCGAACCATGGAACCGTCGGCGCTGCGCGACGATATGGTCGCCAGCCTCGAACACGAGATGAAAGGACTCGTTCGGAGCGAGTACATCGGTCTCGCACTTCGGACAGTCCCCCGCCACGAGTTCGTCCCCCTCGAAGCACACGAAGGTGCCTACACCGACCAGTCGTTCGACCACCGAGGGACGAAAATACTGTCGCCGAGCACCGTCGCCCAACTGCTGGAAGCCCTCGACGTTCGGGAGACCGATTCCGTTCTCGTCGTCGGCGCTGGCGTCGGCTACACGTCCGCCGTGCTCGCTGAAATCGTGGGCGAGGAGAACGTCCACGCGGTCGATATCACGCGAACCATCGTCTACGAGGCTCGGCAGAACCTCGCGTCCGCGGGCTACGACGGTGTCTTCGTGGACTGCCGCGACGGTGCGGACGGACTCCCCGAGTACGCACCGTTCGACCGAATCGTCGTGGAAGCGGCGTCCATCCGACCGCCGCACGCCCTCGTCGAACAACTGACGCCCGACGGCCGGTTGGTCGTCCCGTTGGGCGGCGGCACACAGCGGTTGGCCGCCGTCGAGCGCACCCGTGATGGAACCTCCGAAGTCGCGGATGAGTTCGGCACCGTCGCGTTTTCGCCGCTCCTCGTGGACGGCGAACAGGCCGATACCGTCGAACGGAACCGAACCGACCGCGAGGACCGCGAGTTCGCGGAACGCCACTTTCAGACCCGTCGCGGCTGGGAACACGAGTGGATCGACTGGGACGGCGACGGATTGTAGCTCCCGAGAAGCGGCGAATATTCGTTATTTCACGGCGCGTCGAACCACCGTGAGCCACGCTTCGACGCTCTCGTCGTTGGACGGTGAGACGTCCTCTCCCTGCGCGTTGACTTCGAACCGTGCAGGGTCGATTTTCACGATTTCCCAACCGTCCTCGAACGCCGTCCGGAGTTCCTCCTCGCTGATTCGTCGCGGTCCCCACTCTCCGGGTTCCCGGTCGCTGAAACAGAGGATGACGACGTGCCCGTCCGGCCCGACGGCGCTCGCCAGCGACGAGACGTACGTTCGTCGGGTTTCGTCGTCGAAGACGTGAAACAGGCCGCAGTCGACGACGACGCCGAACTCGTCCTCGACGCCGTCCAGCGAAAGCGCGTCCTCGATCCGGAAGTCGATGTCCCCGGCGACGTCACGGGTTTCCGCCTTCGCTTTCGCCTGCTCGATGGCACGGGGGGACGCATCGACTCCGAGAACGGTGTATCCGCGGTCGGCGAGGAAGAGCGAGTTCTCTCCGGTTCCACAACCGAGGTCGAGAATCGGGCCCTCGAACGGTATTTCGTCCCGCTCGAACAACGAGCGGATGGCCGACTGCGGGCGACCGATGTCCCACGGTGGTGTTCCGGCGTACGCATCGTCGAATCCGTCTTCGGGGGAACTCATGACTAGAATCGAGGGACGGGAGTTCCATAGGTTTCTAGGCCGTCGCCCGTCACTCCGCCCCGGCATCCAACCGCGCGGCGACCGCATCGGAGACGTTCGACAGGTGTGTCGCCCCCCAGACGGCCACGATGACTCCCCCGACGGTGTCGAACATCAAGTCGAGCATCGTGTTTTCGAGCGAGTACTGCGACAGGACGCTCCCCGTTCCCGTCATCGTCGCCAACCCGCCGAGTCCGAACTCCAGCAGTTCCCAGAGGACGCCGAACGCGAGCGTGAAGAGGAGGATGAACAGCAGCATGAACTTCCGGGGAAGGTAGATGGAATCGGCGTGGACGTCGAGCGCCCGCACCGTCGTGTAGCCCGCCGCCGCGACGAGCGAGGAGGAGAGGGTGTGGGTCAACTGGTCCCACAAGCCGACGGACTCGTACAGACCGACGGTCCCGACCGCGTGCAGAAAGACCGGGACGACGATCCAGAGCGTTAGGCCGGTATCGACTGGCAAGTGGTAATCCCGTTCGAGCACCGCCGGTAACTCCATCAGCGCGAGCGCGACTGCCGTGTTGACGACGATGCCAACGTTCGCCCGGTACAGGCCGTACGCCAGTACGCCGACGAGGACCACCTGAAGCGACCGCACCAGCAACCGTTGTTGGTCATCCGAGAGCCATCCGTCCGACGACTGGACGGCCGTCGTCTCCTCCGAGTCGCGTCGCTTGCCACCATCCCGAAAGCCGAATCGGCGCGAATCGATGTGCCGGAAGTACGTCGCGAACACGATTCCGGCCGCGAGACCGGCGAGGGTCGCGGCGAGCAGCGACCACATCAGGCTTTGGAGTCCGTGCAAGTCGTGCATACCGAGCGTCCGGTCGGCGACCCACTGGACGACCGCCCACAGACCGGCAATCGCCATGGTCGTGATGACGACGAACAGGACCGCGAACCACGGGGAGAGTTCGACTTCGGTGAACGCGTCCAATACCACCGCCAGCACCAGCGCAAGTCCCGCGACGGTCAGAAACGTCGCGACGGAGCGGGGAAGAACCGAACCGAACGGGACACTCGCGAGGGGAATTGCGACGAAACAGAGCGCTTCCCACGGCACCATCGTCGTCGGGCGGTGGTGCGCTCCGACGGGAATCAGCGCGAATGCGAGGGCGACGAGACCGAGACCAGCCCAGAGGAAATCCCCGCCGAGAACGCTCGCGAGTACGGTGATACCGATCATGGCGACGAGAAGCCATGCGGCGAGCGCGTTTCGGGTTCCCCGCTCGATTCCCTCGTTCCGGGACATACGTCTACTACGACCATCACCAGTTAAAAACGAAAAGGCCGATAGGGTCGAAACGAGGGACGGATTTACCGCGCTAACTCGTGTACCCTCGTGACCACGTTCCACGTGCGTCGCGTCGCAGGCATATCCAGAACATCCCCGACATCGGTGAACTGGCCGCTTTTCCGCTCGTCCGTTCGAATACGGCTGTACACTTCGCGGTTCAAAGTTTCGAACTCCTCGGCGTCGTTCCCGGCGGCTGAAAGCGTTCGAATCCGCTCGTCATCGGGGCAGTCGTTCAAAAACGAGACGTACAGCTTCGTCGTCCCGTCCTCCGATTGCGCGAACGGACATCGGTCGATAATTTCGTGGAGTTCGTCGCGTGTCCTGACCATGACCGAGATATCGTACCCGAACGACGCTTCGACGGCATCCACGAGTTCGTCTTCGAGTTCGTTCGCGGTCGAATCGTCCGTCTCGAACACGACGTTCCCGCTCTGGATGTAGGTTCGAACGTGTTCGAATCCGAGTGATCGGCAGAGGTCGCGGAGGGCATCCATCTTCATTCGATTGTGCGCACCGACGTTGATGCCGCGTAGAAAAGCGATGTACGTCGTCATGGGGTATCACTCGATGATGGTGTGGAATCGTCATAAAGAACGTACTTTTCGCCGGTAGACGGGGGACTCGACCGGGAACCGTTCGAGTGTCCGGCGGACAACACGATAGAATGGTCTCCTTAATCGAGATGTCTCCCCACGAACGGGGGAAGAACAGCGATTCAGATCGCAGTCATCGAGTCAAACTACGCGTGCAGCCACGCCTTCGGATGTTCGTCGCGGAGATGATCGTGATACCACTTCGTCGCTACAGGGTAAGACGTGCCGATCATCTGCAGACCGCAGTGTCGACAACGAGCCATTGCCATATGGAACACGGTAGAAGGAGGGGGATGATAGCTGTTACTATTTGAATTGAGCTGTTTCTTTGAACCTACTGCGCGGGAAACAGCCCCGTAACGACCCGGAGCCCGAGCGGGTTCACGGTCCATCACCCGTTTCCTATCCGGATACGACCAGTATTTTCGTGTTCCCTTGCTTGTCCTCGAACTTGCTTCCCGCGGGTGGTTTAATGTCGATTTCGAGCGTGCCATCGTCCTGATTTGGTCCCAATCCGGGACGTATCGACAGTGTCGCTTTCCCATCGTCATCCGTCGTCGCGGTCTGGATGTGTTTCAACGTGGCCGAATCGCCCTTGACGACGACTGTCGCCCCTGCGACGGGGTTGCCGTCCGAATCGATGACCGAGATATCGACCGAGTGATAACCCGGATGGACTACCTCGGGCGACGGTTTCGCGTCGAGTTCGCTCACCGTCAACCCGTGAAGCCCCGACAACATGTTCATCATCACCCCGAGACTGGCGACGCCGACGACGAGCGCGATGACAAGTCGAATCGGAAGCCCTTCGATAGCCCGCTCGTCCGACCGAAACGCCCGAGTCCCACGACGATGCTTCACCTGCCGTAGCCGCTGACGCACTGACATGGCCCGGAGTGGTTCCGGTTTGGAGTATAAACCCTCGGACGAAGGTTTATACCGGAGAGCGAAGCCAACACCCCACATGACCGACGTTTTGGGGCGAGCGGGCGACATGGATGTTTCGGGTGTTTCGGGTGTTTCGGGAAGGCTCGGCACCTATCGAGCCCGCGACGGCAGTGCAGGTGCGCCGGTTCGGATCGATTTGGACGGACCACACGCCACGCTGGTCGTCGGCAAGCGCGGGTACGGGAAGTCCTACACGCTCGGCGTGCTGATCGAGGAACTCGCGAAGACGGCGGGCGTCACCCCTGTCGTCGCCGACCCGATGGGGGCGTTCCGGACGTTTGCAGACGTCTCCGGATTCGACGTGGTCGAGAACCCTCGCGTGTCGGCGGACGCACTTTCCCCGCGTGCGTGGTGTGAGTTGCTCGGACTCGATCACGAGGATTCGGCCGGGTCGCTGGTGTGGCAGGCCGCCGCGAAGACGGGGTCGCTGGCCGGGATGCACGAATACGTCTCGGGCGCGGACGTCGCGCGGGCTACCCGCCGCACGGCCCGGAATCATCTCGCGCTCGCCGACTCGTGGGGCGTGTTTTCGCCCGATGGACTCGCCGCGACGGACTGCGTGGCGTCGGCGACGATACTGGACTGTTCGGTCTACGACGACGCGCCGATGAACGCCGTCGTTCGGGCGATTGCCGACGACCTGTATCGTTCCCAGGTCAGGGAATCGGTAGCGACGCTTCCGTGGCTGGTCGTCGACGAGGCGCACGCGTTCTTCGACGGAATCGCCGGGACGGCGCTCGAAACCATCCTGACTCGGGGTCGACGACCGGGCGTCAGTTTCGTCGCCGCGACCCAGCGTCCCGCTGCGCTTCCGGACGTGGCGGTTTCCCAGTCGGATCTGCTCGTGGCCCACCGACTGACTTCGCGGGGCGACCGGGAGGCGTTGGCTCGTGCTCGCCCGACGTACATGCACGGGTCGTTCGCCGACCGAATGTCCGAAACACCGGGAGAAGCCCTCGTCGTGGACGACGCGACGGAGAACGTCCACGAGATACGGATTCGGGAGCGAGACGTCGAACACGGCGGCGGGAGTCCAAGCGCGAGCGAATTCGCGAACCGGTAATATCCGGCTCCTTTCGAGTTCGTTAAGTGGATTCGGGAGGGAACAGTGACTAACCGGGCGATGGAGTCCGCCTCCCCCAACCGCCGAACACGTCGGCTGATGACTCCTTTTCGAGAGCGACAGATATGGGACGTACACATCCACTCCACACGTTAGAAGTTCTGCTATTGGTTGGCGTCGGCGGGTTTGCGGGGTCGAACCTCCGCTACTTCGTCAGCCTCGTCCAACCCGGCTTGACGGGGACGCTCATCGCGAACGTCGCCGGCAGTTTCGCACTGGGATTCATCCTGTACGAGGCCATCTACATGGGGTATCTGGCCGACCAAACCCACGTCGTGGTCGGCACCGGGTTCCTCTCATCGTTTACGACCTACAGCACGTTCGCGGTGCAGACGACGCAAGCGGCGTCGCCGCTCTGGATGATCGGCAACGTCGCGGCGAACTACGGGTTAGGACTGATGGGCGTCCTGCTCGGCCGGATGCTCGCCCGTAACGTCAACGGGAGGAGCAAGGAAGCGGAGAAGATGGCAGAGCAGGAAACGACGGAAACGGAGGTGCCGGAATGAGTTCGCTCGACCCCGCCCACATCGTCGGAACGGGCGGTGCGATAGGCGCGCTGTGCCGCCATTTCGTCGGCGAACGGATCGATGCCGACGAGTTCCCGATCGGAACGCTCACCGTGAACGTCGTGGGGAGCTTCGTCCTGGGTCTCGTGACGTTCCTCTCCCTCGGGAATCAACTCGCGCTCCTGCTCGGCACCGGTGCGTGTGGCTCGTTTACGACGTTCTCGTCGTTCTCCTTCGAGACGTTTCGGTTGTGGGAGACCGGCGAGCGATTCCGCGCGGCCACCAACGCCCTCGGCAACCTCGTCGGTGCCATCCTCGCTATCGCCCTCGCGTGGGGCGTCGCCCAACTGCTCGGCTAAGCTACGCCGTCACTCGGATCACGAGTACCGGCAGGTCGGTATTGCGGATGACTTTCTCGGTGACGCTCCCGTTCAGGAAGTGTTCGAGACCGGTTCGGGCGTGGGTCCCCATCACGATGACGTCGATTCCGTGTTCGTCCGCGTAGGAGAGGATTTCCTCGTGGGGAATCCCGCGCAGGAGTTCCGTTTCTAGCGGTACGTCCCGTTCGTCCGCCACCCGTGTTACGTCCGAAATCGCCGTTTCTCCCAGTTCCGTTCGGTCACGCTCGATGGTGAGCCATTTCGTGTCCGAAAGCGTGTTGTAATCCCGCGTATCGACGACGTACACCGAATGTACCCTCCCACCCGTAAACGACGCGAGGTCGAGTGCTTCCGTGATGGCGTCGGTAACCTCTGAACTACCATCGGTCGGGACGAGTATCTCGTCGTACATCCCGTTCTACCTTCGACGGGCAGGGAAATAACTGTTCTACAGGAAGTAGCGATACCAGACGACGATGACGGATGGCGTCAACAGGATCGCCGTGAGATACGAGTAGAAGATACTCAAAGCCGTCACGAGACCGAACTGACCGAGAACTGGCGTGATGGCGAGAACGAGAATACCCGTCCCGGCGACCGTCGTGAGCATACTGCCGGTCAGCGCACCGCCAGTGCCGCGGACGGTTCGGGTGAGGGCGTCGAACACGTCGGCGTCCGTCGGGCGTTCGGACGCGTCCGTTCCCTGTTCGAACTCGTCGGTAAACCGATGCACGACGTGGGCCGAGTAGTCGGTTCCCAACCCGAGCGCGATCGCGAGAACGGTCGCGGTGAGCGCGTTGAACGGGATGCCGAACAACCGCATCGTTCCGGCGAGGAGCGCGACGGCGACGACGCGGGAAGCAGGTTGATCACGCCGAAGGCCGCCCGCCCGACGAGCACGCGATAGACGAACGCGAGAAAGACGGCAGTCGCGATGAGCGCGGTGATGAGGCTCCTGAGAGCCGAGGCGAAGATGATCGACGCGACGGACTGGAATACGACGGTTTCGCCCGTCGCCGTCGCTTGGAGACGATATCGCCCCGCGAGGGTTCGGGCATCACGAGCGACCGCATCCTGTGACGCACCGCTTTTCGTCGAGTAGACGACCTGTGCGTGCCGCTGGTCGGCCGTGATGTACTGGAGTGCCTCGTCCCGTGCGGGCGACGACAGCAACCGATCGTAAATCGTGCCGAGGTTATCGTCCGGAACGCCGTCACCGTCGATGTCGTTCCGTTGGACGAGTCGGCGGAATTCGGATGATTGAGCGCTGTAGTTCCGGATAACGGTGATGATGCTCTCGGAACTCGCCTGTCGATCCCTCTGGACGAACGCCTTCGGCGGGTTGTGGTTCGCGTGCTGAATCGATTCCAGCGCGTAATCCTCGCGTAACGGCCCCCGAACGTACACCGTCACGGTGTCGCCCTGAACGGCGGCGAACTTCTCGTCCAGGAAGTTCGTCGTTTGGGTGACGGTGTACGTCCCCGGCGCGAACGGTTCCGGCAGCGATTGCAGATAGCTCGGCGTCTGTTCCGGCGGGAGGAAATCCTCGTTCGAGAAGGACGTACTGATGCCGGTGGCGTAGTACCCCGAAACGACCGTCACGAGCAGCGCGAACGCGAGAACGAACGGTGCACCGCGCCGAGCGAGCGTGACGCTGACTTGCAGGAGTCGCCCGAGTGCGGACCCTTCCTCGCCGAGCGGTCGTAAGCCGAACACGGGGAGGTCGTACCGGTACCGAAGTCGGTCGGTTTCGACCTTGGCCGCCGGGAGGAAGATTCCGAAGATGAGCGCCGTGACGACGATGCCTATCGCGGCGACCAGTCCGAACTCACGGATCGGTTGCAGGCGACTCGTGAGGTTCGACCCGAACCCCATCACGGTCGTTCCCGTGACGATGAAGAAGGCGACGAGCAGTTGGTCGGTCGTTCGTCGCATCGACCTCCCGATTCCCAGTCCGGTGACGCGCTCCTCCCGGTAGCGGTTGATGGCGTGAATGCCGTAGTCGATACCGACCGCAAGGAGCAAAGGTGGCACCGCAACGAGCAGTTGTGTGAACGGAATCCCGATCCAACCCATGAACCCCAGCGTCCAAACCACGGTCATCACCAGCGAGACGACTCCGAGCAGGAGGTCCAAGGGGTCACGATAGGCGAAGATCAGGAAGACGAGTATCAGGATCGCGGCCGCGGGCGTGACGATGATGAGCGAGTCGAACGTGACGCTCGACAGTTCCGAGGAGATGATACCGCTACCGAACACGCGGATGTCGCTATCGACGCTCCCGACGACGGATTCCGAGCGGAGTTGGATCCGCGTGAGCGGGTCGTTCGCGCTCGATTCGGCACCCGCTTGCTGTGAGAGTCCACGCGGAATTCGATGATCGACGACGGCGATCGTCGCCGAGGCCGAGGCCGCCCGTGGATTGAAGTCCTTGCTCAGAAGGGTTCGAAAACCGGGCGTTCCCGAGGCCCGTCGAACGGCGATTTCGATCTCCGTCGGCGTCGCCTGCCGAACGGTTCGCACCTGTGCTTCGAGCGTCGTCGCGTTCGGATCGATGGTTCGTGCCACGATGCTCGCGGCGCTCGTCGTCGAGGAAACCCGGAGGTCGGTCCGCTGTTCGAGGCGGTACTGAACCTCCAGCATCGCCAGCAGTTCGGGTTTCGAGAGCACGTTCCGGCCGGTTTGGATGAGCTGTGTGCTTCCGTTTTCCGCCGCGAACGGTGGCGTGAACTCGCGGTTGACGGCGTCGAACGCCTCCTGTGCGGGGCTGTTTTCGGTGAACTGGCTCGTCCCGGATTCGGTCGAGATGCGAACGAGGCCGACACCCAAGACGGCGGTCAGGACGAGAAAGACGAGCAGAACGGTTTTCGACCGCTCGGCGATCCACACGTCGAGCCAGTCGATAACGCGTTGATAGTCCACCATCGGAGGTCACCGCCTGCGGAGGACGAACACGGCCACGAGGACGAGCAGGACGGCGATGCCGAGGAGGACGAGGATTCCGTTCGAACCGCTCACGAACGACAGGACGCCACCGCGTTCCGGTGACGTCACTCGAACGGGAACCGAGTACGTGTCGGTGAGTTTCGTCTCGCCGTCCGGTGTATCGTACTGGAAATCGACCGACGCCGGGTACGTGTTCGGAAGCGTCCCACCGTCGGCACCGATGTCGAACCGGATCGTCGCCGACTGATTCGGTTCCAGTTTCGGGATGAACGCCTCGTTGTCGTTGACGGTCAAGGGACTGTCCACGAACGCCTGTGCGTCGATGTTCCGCAGGGTTTCGTTCCGATTGTTCGTGACGACGAGCGACACCGTCCCCGTCGAACCGGCCTCGACCGACGCCCGGTTCGCATCGATCCGGAACTCGTCCTTCCGGGGATGGACGTCGATTTGTGCGTCGAGCGATTTGCTCTGTCTCGGGTCGCCGTCCTGATTCTGATAGCGCACGACGAACGAGAGCTGTCGCGGGCCGCGGTCGGCGGTGTCGCTCACGTCGATACGGAAGTCGAACGGTTTCGACTCGCCGCTATCGAGCGTCCCGAGCGCGTACTCCGTCTCGGTCGGTGAGAACGTGGTGTTCCCGCGCTGGGGTGCGAGAACGAGGACGGCGTTCGGGGCGCGCTGTGGTCCTTCGTTGGTCACCGTACCGGAGACGAACCCTTGTTGTCCCACCCGCAAGGTGCTGTGCAAGTTTCCTACCGAAAACGATTGTTCGGGGTCGGGAATGATGCCGACGAGATGGGGATTCGTTCGGTTCCGGGTTCCGTTCTCCCGATAGGAGATCGAGAGGCTGAACGGGTAGTTACCGCCGACCGTGTCGTTGCTCGCCGTGACGCGATACTGGAACGTTCGCCGCTCGTTGGACGACCACCGACTGACGAACTGGCTGGCGTTCGGCGACCGTCCCAAACTGAGTTGCTCGTTCGCCGACTGGAGCGAGACGACGGCGTCGTGAACATCTCGTCCCGTGTTCTCGACGGTCAGCGAGACCGTCCCCGTGTCGCCTGCCTGTACGTTCGAGGATATCGCTGTCACCTCGAACCGCTCCAAACGAACCCGCTCGGTCGGCCGCACGTCGAACGTGTACGGTTCCGTTCGCTCCCGAGAGCCGTTCGCGGTCGTGTACGACACCCTCGCCTGAAACGGGTAGTTCTCGGATCGCGCGAACTCCTCCGCGAGAAGACCGAATTTCACCGTTATCCGCTCGCCCTTCGACCAGTTGCCGACGAACTTGCTGGCGGTCTGTGACGGGCCGAACCGAACGCTCTCGTTCGGCGAGCGCACTCGAATACTCGCGTTGGAAACGTCGCGTCCGGTGTTGACGAACGTGATCGAGAGGTTTCCCGATCCGTTTATCGGCACGTTCGACGCGGTCGAGACGATACTGAACGATCCCGTCGGGTTCGGCGTCCCCTGTTGGCTGGCCGCCGTACCTGCCGTGCGCCCCATAGCCGTCCAGCCGCCGTGAGCGACCAGTAATACCAGAATGAGCGAGACAACTACCCGACGATTCATCCTCCCCATCCCATGAGAACCGTCTCCCCCGTTCGTGCCATTCGTTCGTCCCCCACACCTGTCACGACGCCACCATTTGTATAGGTTTGCCTCGTGTCGGAGTGAGGTTTCGTCCCGAAATCACGTCACAGGATACAGATGACTCTATTCGAGAGTTGAAAGTTTGAAAAGCGCCCGAGGCGGGATTTGAACCACGCCCGAGAACCTGCGCACGGCGCAGAACCTCGGTCTGATTCAAATCCGTTGGCGATTTCGTCCTCACTGGGAGACGAGCAACGCATCTGCGTTGCTCGTCGGTGAGTTCGGAAGAAATACGCCCGAGGCGGGATTTGAACCCGCGTCACAACCGTGACAGGGTTGTATGATGGGCCACTACACCACCCGGGCCTTCGCATTCACTTCTTTCTCGCGCCCTTATTAAGGGGTGTCGATTTCGTCGCTCTATGGTACTACGTTACGTGGGTGAATAGTAAGCACACTTTCTAGGTGGGATTTCACCCGTGAACTCGTACTCTTTCGCCCAATTGATCGAAGGATGGTCGATTTTGGCATCGAATCTAAGTTCCATTTTCTGTACTGTTGCTTCATTCACATATATCCAGTACGTTTTTCCGTTTCTTGGATAACGAACGACGAATGCATCGATCTTTCCGTGATATTGATTTTCGTGATAGTTCCCTTTTTTAGTTGTTTGTGAATGAGTATTGAATCGTATCGTTTCCTCCTTGTTCTGCCATGCCGTTTTGCACTGAATCCGATATAACTGTCCATCATCATCAACTATCAAGTCGTATTTGTCATTGTCGCCAAATGGGATTGAAACGCTGTATCCATGCGAAATCATTTCGTGAATGACTTTCGCCTCGGTTTCATCTCCTCTATCCTTCGTATTTGTCTCACCCGAGCATCTCATCTGTCGTATTAACGATCTATATCAATTATATTGACTATTTCGGTGAGAGAGACAATTTTCCGAAATCGATTTTCACGAGGTATCGAAATTACCGAAGGGGTAGAAGGGGTAGTAAACTACGGGCGAGAGCCAACAGAACATGTAATGCTTCAGTCTACACAAGAATCGAGAATCACAGAAATCAGTAGAAATGACTCTGTTCGAGAGTTGAAAGTTCAGAAAGCGCCCGAGGCGGGATTTGAACCCGCGTCACAACCGTGACAGGGTTGTATGATGGGCCACTACACCACCCGGGCCTTCGCATTCACTTCTTTCTGGCTTGTACTCTTAAGGCTTTCCAATGACGTTCCGTATGTGGATTCGTGCCGAGCTATGTTAACGCATCCCGCTTGCCCAAACCATTTATACCAGAACGGAGTAGATAGCAGTGTTCAGTTGGCTGCCTCCGTCCGGTGCGGAGGTATTCGGGATAGCCGAGCGTGTGCGAACCTTGTTTAGCAAGCCTTAAATGAGTGCTACGTGTAATACCCTGTAGTATCTCGTGATAGCCATTTCTCCCGCTAGCCGGAAACTCGTGCACACATGGTAGACGTAAGCCAACACAAAATGGTTCCGGAGCACACCATCGTCGATTCGGACGAACTCGACGAAGTGCTCGCGGAATACGACATCAAGAGTACAGACCTGCCGAAGATCAAACGGACCGACCCAGCACTGCCCGACGACGCAGAGCCGGGTGACGTTATCAAAATCGTCCGCGACTCACGAACGACCGAACGAGCAGTCGTGTATCGACTCGTGGTGGAATAATGCAACAGCAAGATCGACGCGAACTATCGAGGGAGTATTTCTCGAAAGAACGACTCGCGGAGCATCACTACCGCTCGTTTAACGCCTTCCTGAACCGAGGCATGCAGGAAGTCGTTACCGAGAAGGGAATCATCGACACCGACATCGGTGACAAGGAAGGAGAGGAACCGGTGTTCGTCGAACTGGGCGACATTCGTGTGGTCACTCCGCGCGTGCGCGAGGCGGACGGGAGTGAAGAACTCCTCTACCCGCAGGAGGCACGCCTCCGTAACATCACGTACTCCGCGCCGGTGTTCATGGAGATGACCATCGTCAAAGGCGAAGGCGACGACAAACGCGTCGTCGATTCGACCGAGACGAAGGTCGGACGGATGCCGATCATGGTCGGCTCCGAGAAGTGTAACATCGCCAACTTCGAGGAGGACGACTTGGTCGAAATCGGTGAGGACCCCGCCGATCCCGGCGGCTACTTCATCGTCAACGGTTCCGAGCGGGTGTTGATGACCTCCGAGGACCTGGCACCGAACAAGATTCTCGCCGAGTACGACACGAAGTACGGCGACGAGATTCAGGTCGCAAAGACGTTCAGCCAGCGCCGAGGATACCGTGCCTTGGTTCTGGTCGAGCGCTCGCGTGACGGCCTGCTCGAAGTGTCGTTCCCGTCCGTTTCGGGGAGCGTCAACTTCGTCACGCTCGTTCGTGCGCTGGGACTCGAATCCGACGAGGAGATCGTCCACCGAGTCTCCGACGATCCGGAAATCGTGAAGTTCATGCTCGAAAATCTGGAGGCCGCCGAAGTCCAGACGCAGGAGGAGGCAATCGAAACCCTCGGGAAGCGGGTCGCCTCCGGGCAGGGCAAGAACTACCAGTTGAAACGAGCGAACTACGTCATCGACCGCTATCTCCTGCCGCACCTCCACGAGGACGGTGTCGAGGAGGAGGAAGTTCGCATCAACAAGGCGTACTACCTCGCCCGGATGGCCGAGGCGTGTTTCGAACTCGCACTGGGTCGGCGCGACTCGGACGACAAGGACCACTACGCCAACAAGCGACTGAAGGTGTCCGGCGACCTGATGAAGGACCTGTTCCGGACGGCGCTGAACAAGCTGGCACGCGACGTGAAGTACCAGCTCGAACGCGCGAACATGCGTAACCGACAACTGTCCGTGAACACGGTGGTTCGGTCGGACGTTCTCACCGAGCGTCTCGAACACCCGATCGCGACGGGGAACTGGGTCGGTGGCCGCTCCGGCGTGTCGCAGTTGGTCGACCGGACGGACTTCATGGGTGTGCTGTCACACCTTCGCCGTCTCCGCAGTCCGCTCAGTCGTTCGCAGCCTCACTTCGAGGCACGTGACCTACACGCGACCCAGTGGGGTCGCATTTGCCCGTCCGAGACGCCGGAAGGGCCGAACTGTGGACTGGTGAAGAACTTCGCGCAGGCGATGGAACTCAGCCAGAACATCGAGGACGAACAGGAACTGAAACAGGAACTCTCGTCGATGGGCGTCGAGGGGATTCCCGGAATCGAGAGCATCGAAGGGAGCGCAGACTGATGAGTCAGGGACGAGAAGCCAAAGTATACGTCAACGGTAGTTTGGTCGGAACACACCCCGACCCCGAACAGCTTGCAGATCAGGTCCGCGAGGCGCGCCGACGGGGCGACGTCAGCGAGATGGTCAACGTCTCGGTCAAGGGACGCACCAGCGAGGTCATCATCAACGCCGACGCGGGGCGCGCACGCCGCCCGCTCCTCGTGGTCGAGGACGGCGAAACGCGCATCACGGACGAGGAAACCGAGGCGCTCAAGCAGGGCGACCTCTCGTTCGAAGACCTCGTCGAGCGTGGGAAGATCGAGTTCATCGACGCCGAGGAGGAAGAGGACATCTACGTCGCCGTCGATGACACCGAGTTGAACGAGGACCACACACACCTCGAAATCGACCCGCAACTCATCTTCGGTATCGGTGCCGGGATGATTCCGTACCCGGAGCACAACGCCAGCCCGCGGATTACGATGGGTGCAGGGATGATGAAGCAGTCGCTCGGTCTGCCGTCGGCGAACTACCGCATTCGCCCGGACACGCGACAGCACCTCTTCCACTACCCACAGCTCTCGATGGTGAAGACGCAGACGACGGAACAGATCGGGTTCGACGACCGACCCGCCGCACAGAACTTCACCGTCGCGGTCATGAGCTACGAAGGGTTCAACATCGAGGACGCGCTCGTCATGAACAAGGGGTCCGTCGAACGCGCGCTCGCGCGTTCGCACTTCTTCCGTACCTACGAGGGTGAGGAACGCCGCTACCCTGGTGGACAGGAAGACCGCTTCGAGATTCCGGGCGACGACGTGCGCGGTGCCCGCGGTGAGGACGCGTACACGCATCTGGACGAGGACGGACTGGTCAACCCCGAGACGCGCGTGGACGAGAACAGCGTTCTGTTGGGGAAGACGAGTCCGCCGCGATTCCTCGAAGAGCCGGACGACATGGGTGGCCTGTCACCACAGAAGCGCCGCGAAACCAGTGTCACGATGCGCTCGGGCGAATCCGGCGTCGTGGACACGGTCACGCTGATGGAGGGCGAGGACGGTTCGAAGCTCTCCAAGGTGTCCGTTCGTGACGAGCGAATCCCGGAACTCGGGGACAAGTTCGCGTCGCGACACGGACAGAAAGGTGTCGTCGGTCACATCGCACCGCAGGAGGACATGCCCTTCACGCAGGAAGGGGTCGTCCCGGACCTCATCGTCAACCCGCACGCGCTGCCGTCGCGGATGACGGTCGGTCACGTGCTGGAGATGATTGGCGGGAAAGTCGGCGCGATGGAAGGCCGTCGCGTGGACGGAACCGCGTTCACCGGCGAGGATAAAGAGGACCTCCGCGCCGCGCTGCAGGAACGCGGGTACAAATCGTCGGGGAAGGAAATCATGTACTCCGGCGTGACGGGCGAGAAGATTGAAGCTGAAATCTTCGTCGGCACCATTCTCTACCACAAGCTCTACCACATGGTGTCGAACAAACTCCACGCTCGTTCGCGTGGACCGGTGCAGGTGCTCACGCGCCAGCCGACGGAAGGACGTGCCCGCGAGGGTGGTCTCCGCGTCGGTGAGATGGAGCGTGAGGTGCTCATCGGACACGGTGCCGCGCTGGCGCTCAAGGAGCGACTGCTCGACTCCTCCGACCGCGAATGGATCTACGTCTGCGGTCAGTGTGGAATGAGCGCGGTCGAGAACATCGACCAGAACCGTGTGTACTGCCCGAACTGTGAGGAAGAAACGGACATTCACGAAATCGAGATGAGCTACGCGTTCAAGCTCCTGCTCGACGAGATGAAGGCGCTTGGCATCGCGCCGCGACTCGAACTGGAGGACGCAGTCTAATGGCAACAAGTCAAACTCCCAAGGAAATCGGATCCATCAGCTTCGGGCTGATGGACCCGGAGGAGTACCGAGAGATGTCGGCGACGAAGATCATCACCGCCGACACGTACGACGACGACGGATTCCCCATCGACATGGGGCTGATGGACCCGCGATTGGGCGTCATCGACCCCGGTCTGGAATGCAAGACCTGCGGACAACACTCCGGGTCGTGCAACGGCCACTTCGGTCACATCGAACTGGCCGCGCCGGTCATCCACGTCGGCTTCACGAAACTCATCCGCCGACTGCTTCGCGGGACGTGCCGCGACTGTTCCCGACTCCTGCTCACCGAGGAAGAACAGGAGAAGTACCACGGCATGCTCACGCGGACGAAGGAACTCGGCAACGACATCACCGACGTGACGAAGGCGGCCATCCGCGAGGCGCGGAAGAAGGACCGCTGTCCGCACTGTGGTGAAGTCCAGTACGACATCAACCACGAGAAGCCGACGACCTACTACGAGGTCCAACAGGTGCTCACGAGCGAGTACTCCGAGCGAATCGCCTCCCGGATGCAGGGCCGTGACGAGAACGGCGAGGAGGACGAGGACCTCGAACCCATGGCGCCACAGGAGTTGGCGGACAAGACGGGTATCGAGATATCGCGCATCAACCAGATCATTTCCGGGGAGTTCCGCCCGCGCGAGGCCGACCGGAAATCCATCGAGAAGGCGCTCGGTATCGACCTGACGACCGAGGACATGAACAAGCTGATGCCCTCGGACATCCGCGACTGGTTCGAGGACATCCCGGACTCGGACATCGAGGCACTCGGTATCGATTCCGACCGCTCGCGTCCCGAGTGGATGATCCTGACCGTCCTGCCGGTCCCGCCGGTGACTGCTCGCCCGTCGATCACTCTGGACAACGGGCAGCGGTCCGAGGACGACCTGACCCACAAGCTGGTGGACATCATCCGCATCAACCAGCGGTTCATGGAGAACCGCGAGGCCGGTGCGCCACAACTCATCATCGAGGACCTGTGGGAACTGCTGCAGTACCACGTCACGACGTTCATGGACAACGAGATTTCGGGCACGCCGCCCGCTCGTCACCGTTCCGGGCGTCCGCTGAAGACGCTGAGCCAGCGCCTGAAGGGCAAGGAAGGTCGCTTCCGTGGCTCGCTGTCCGGAAAGCGTGTGAACTTCTCGGCACGGACCGTCATCTCGCCGGACCCGACGCTCTCGCTGAACGAAGTCGGTGTCCGCGACGGGTCGCCCGCGAGATGACCCAGACGATGAACGTCACGCCGCGAACCATCGAGGACGCGCGACGCTACGTTCGAAACGGACCGGAAGGTCACCCCGGCGCGAACTACGTCAAGCGACCCGACGGCCGACGCCTGAAGGTCACCGAGAAGAACTGCGAGGAACTGGCCGAGAAGGTCGAGCCGGGATGGGAGGTCAACCGACACCTCATCGACGGTGACATCGTCATCTTCAACCGCCAGCCGTCCCTGCACCGGATGTCCATCATGGCCCACGAAGTGGTCGTGATGCCGTACAAGACGTTCCGACTGAACACCGTCGTCTGTCCCCCGTACAACGCCGACTTCGACGGGGACGAGATGAACATGCACGCACTCCAGAACGAGGAGGCACGCGCGGAAGCGCGCGTGCTCATGCGTGTGCAGGAACAAATCCTCTCCCCGCGCTTCGGTGAGAACATCATCGGCGCGATTCAGGACCACATTTCCGGAACGTACCTGCTCACCCACCACAACCCGCACTTCAACGAGACGCAGGCGCTCGACCTGCTCCGTGCGACACGGATCGACGAATTGCCGGAGGAGGACGGCACGGAGGAGAACGGAACCCCGTACTGGACGGGCCAGACGCTGTTCTCGGAACTCCTGCCCGACGAGCTCGAACTGGAGTTCATGAGTTCGACCGGCGACACGGTGATCATCGAGGAGGGTCAACTCATCGAAGGGACGATCGACGAGGACGCGGTCGGCGCGTTCGGCGGGGAGATCGTCGACACCATCTGTAAGGTGTACGGCGAGACCCGCGCCCGTCACTTCATCAACGAAGTCGCGACGTTGGCGATGCGCGCCATCATGCACTTCGGTTTCTCCATCGGTATCGACGACGAGACGATTCCGCTGGACGCACAGGACCAGATCGACGAAGCCATCGAGAACGCATACGACCGCGTGCAGGATCTCATCGAGACGTACGAGAACGGCGAGCTGGAATCGCTTCCGGGTCGAACCGTGGACGAGACGTTGGAGATGAAGATCATGCAGACGCTCGGCAAGGCGCGTGACTCGGCCGGTGACATCGCGGAGGATCACTTCGCGAGCGACAACCCGGCAGTCATCATGGCCGACTCCGGTGCTCGTGGGTCGCTGCTCAACCTGACCCAGATGGCCGGCTGTGTCGGACAGCAGGCAGTTCGGGGCGAGCGCATCAACCGCGGGTACGAGGACCGTACGCTCTCGCACTACCAAGCCGACGACCTGTCCGCGGACGCCCACGGGTTCGTGGAGCACTCCTACACCGGCGGTCTGACCCCGCTGGAGTTCTTCTTCCACGCGATGGGTGGCCGGGAAGGGCTGGTGGACACGGCAGTCCGGACCTCCAAGTCCGGGTACCTTCAGCGTCGTCTCATCAACGCCCTGTCCGAACTCGAAACGCAGTACGACGGAACGGTGCGCGACACCAGCGACACCATCGTCCAGTTCGAGTTCGGTGAGGACGGCACCTCGCCGGTTCAGGTCTCCTCGTCCGAGGAGAACCCGATAGACGTGGATAGCATCGCAGACCAGATTCTCGACGAGGAGTTCGACAGCGAGACCCGCAAGCTCGAATTCCTCGGCGACCGACAGCCGCCGACGAATCTGTCCGAACACGCAGACGCACGGCAGGTGGAGTCAGATGACTAACGTAACAGACGATATGGAAGCCATCGTCGAGGATACGGACCTTCCCCGACGACTCAAGGACGAAGTGTACGAGACCATCGAATCCCGCGATGGCGTCTCGCTCGAACAGGTAACGGACATCGCCAAAGCGGTCGAACACCGCTACCTCGACACCCGTGTCGACCCGCTCGACCCCGTGGGGACGGTGAGTGCCCAATCCATCGGGGAACCGGGAACGCAGATGACGATGAACACGTTCCACTACGCTGGTGTGGCGGAGATGGACGTGACACAGGGGCTTCCGCGCCTCATCGAACTGGTGGACGCACGGAAGACGCCCGACACGCCCATCATGACGGTGTACCTCGAAGACGAGTACGCCGAAAACCGAGAGAAGGCTCACGAAGTCGTCTGGAACATCGAGGCGACGAAAATCCTCGCGCTCGGTGACATCTCGACGAACGTCGCCGACATGATCGTGTCCATCAACCTGAACGAGGACACGCTCGAAGAGCGGATGATCACCCCGGACGAGGTCGCCTCCATCATCGAGGACAGCCTGGGCGTGCAGACGACCCAGCAGGGAACTGTCATCGAGTTCGGTCCCGACCAGCCGAGTTACCGCAAGCTACTCCAGTTGGTCGAGGAACTCCGCGAAATCGTGTTCAAGGGAATCGAGGAGATCTCCCGCGTCGTCATCCGCCGCGAATCGCTCGACGACGGCGAGGAGTTCGTCCTCTACACGGAAGGGTCGGCGTTCGCCGACGCGCTCGAAATCGAGGGCGTGGATGCCTCCCGAACGACGTGTAACAACATCCACGAGATCTATCGGACGCTCGGCGTGGAGGCGGCCCGCGAGTCCATCATCGAGGAGACGATGGACACGCTCGAAGAGCAGGGTCTCGACGACGTGAACGTTCGTCACCTGATGCTCGTGTCCGACATCATGACCAACCGCGGGACGATCGAGTCCATCGGTCGTCACGGTATCTCCGGCAGCAAGGAGTCCGTCCTCGCGCGTGCAGCGTTCGAGGTGACGGTGAACCACCTGCTCGACGCCGCCATCCACGGCGAAATCGACGACTTGAACGGCGTCATCGAGAACGTCATCGTCGGCAAGCCGATCAAACTCGGAACCGGTGACGTGAACCTCCGGATGGGCTCGGTTAGTCGCGGCGCGGAACCCTCCGACTGATGACGGTCACACTCACCGATACGGCACGGCAGTACATCGCCCTCTTCGAGGACGAGACGGGTGCGACCGCCCGCGACTGTGTCGTACTCGGTGACGATGGAGACGACGAGGAGGAGAAACGCGTCATCTTCGTCGTCAAACCGGGGGAGATGGGACAAGCCATCGGCCCGGGAGGCGCGAACGTCCGCACGGTCGAGGAGGAACTCGACGCGGACGTGGAACTCGTCGAGGACGCGGACGACCCGGCGCGATTCGTCATCAACGCGCTCGCCCCGGCGGAAGTTCACCACGTCACTATCAGCGAGAACAACGATACGGTCGCCTACGCCGAGGTGGCACAGCAGGACACCGGCGTTGCCATCGGAACGAACGGTCGCAACATCGAAGCCGCGAAACTGCTCGCGCGCGCCACTTCGACGTCGACGACATCCAGTTGACCTAAACCACCTTTTACGACGGTCGAAAGCCAGCGGTCGCGTGCCGTAGCGCGCGACGCTGGCAGTCTCCCTGTAAAAGCTGGACCAAAAGCACTCCTCCTTCGCTTCACTCCGGAAGACGCATCGCGTCTTCCGTGCCCTCGTTCGTTTCACTCACGAGGACTTCGTTCCGCTCAGTCGTTGGCCCGCTCGCTGTCGCTACGCTCCTGCTCGCGGCGAGTGTTCGACTCTTGCGATGGGGTGACATCCTGTTCGGGTAGTTTGCGGACGCCATCTCACGCTCGTTACGGACGAATTCCTTGACCGGTCAATGACACAGTCCGGTTCGAACGAACCATTTGACTCGGCTTAGAATCATTGAAACGCGCTCAGATCGCTTTATCGACCCCTTTCGAGCGACCTGCGGGCGTCTCTTCGCTTCCAAAAGGGGACGCTTAAGTACCTTCGTCGGATAGTCCACAGCATATGGCGAACGGCAAGTACGCAGCTCGTAAGCTGAAGAAGGACCGCCAGAAGCATCGGTGGTCTGACTCCGATTACGCCCGACGTGAGCGTGGTCTCGGGGAGAAATCCGATCCCCTCGAAGGCGCGCCGCAGGGCCGAGGTATCGTGCTGGAGAAAGTGGGCATCGAAGCGAAGCAGCCCAACTCCGCGATCCGAAAGTGTGTTCGTGTCCAGCTCATCAAGAACGGAAAGCAGGTCTCCGCGTTCTGTCCCGGTGACGGCGCGATTTCGTTCATCGACGAGCACGACGAGGTCACCATCGCCGGTATCGGTGGTGCGAAAGGTCGTGCGATGGGTGACATCTCCGGTGTCAACTACAAGGTCGAGAAGGTCAACGGCGTGAGCCTGAAAGAACTGGTTCGCGGAAACGCGGAGAAACCGGTCCGATAACCATGAGTGCAGAAGAAGAAGAACAACCGGAAGCGGAAGCGGAAGAGGAAGTCGGCACCGAAGGCGACGAGATGGCGGCGAAGCTGTTCGGTACGTGGGACGTCTCGAACATCGAGTTCAACGACCCCAGCACCGAGCGCTACATCAACATCACGCCCGTCGCGCACACGATGGGCCGCCACGCATCGAAGCAGTTCCAGAAGAGCGAGGTCAGCATCGTCGAGCGCCTCATCAACCGTCTCATGCAGACGGAGGAGAACACGGGCAAGAAACAGCAGACGATGAAAATCGTCCGCTCCGCGTTCGACATCGTTCACGACCGTACCGAGGAGAACCCCGTTCAGGTTCTCGTCCGTGCAGTCGAGAACGCCGCCCCGCGTGAGGAGACCGTCCGCCTGAAGTACGGTGGTATCTCGGTCCCGAAGGCAGTCGACGTCGCGCCCCAGCGCCGCGTCGACCAGTCCCTGAAATTCATCGCGGAAGGCGCGCTCGGCGCGTCCTTCAAGACGTCCACCGACGCTGAAGAGGCACTCGCCTCCCAGCTTATCGGCGCTGCGGACTACGACGTCCAGACCTACGCGGTCAACCAGAAAGAAGAGAAAGAGCGCGTCGCCGCCGCGGCCCGCTAAATTTCTCCCGGATATTCTCTCGTTTATCGCTCCTTGAGTGACGAGTTCGGAGACGACGGTGCCGACGTTCCGTGACAACTGCTTTACTATCGCTTCTTCGTGGAGAAAGCGTTCACCACTGGAGTCCGTGCTCTTCCTCGAAGTACTCCGATGGACCGATGAACTGTCCCGACGGTCCATCCGCCGGAAGGGTTGCCGCACGGACGACGAACGACGCTCCCTCTTCGACGGGACGACCGCCGCTGAAATCGTGGAGCGCGGTCGAGGTGTAGCCGGGAGCCGCCGCGTTCACGAGAACCGCGTCGCGCAGTTCGGCGGCATAGACAAGCGTCATCGCGTTCACCGCTGCTTTCGACGAATTGTACGCCAGTTCGTTGAACCGGTTTTTCGAACTGGCGAGGAGCGCCATGGATCCGAGCTCGCTCGATACGTTCACTATCCGTCCGGCTGGTGCCCGGCGAAGCAACGGAAGCATCGCATGCGTCACGGCAACGACCCCGAAGACGTTGACTTCGTACGTCCGTCGCATCATCCCGTCGGTAACCTCGCTGGGGGGTCGTTCCCCCTCGTTGGAATTACCGCCAAGGCTGACCCCGGCGTTGTTTACTAAGACATCGAGTCGGCCGAATTCGTCTTCGATGCTCCGTACCGCGGCCTCGATGGTGGCTTCGTCAGTCACGTCGAGCCGAACGAAGCGTGCATCGATTCCATCCTCCCGAAGCGTCTCCGTCGCTTCCTCGCCACGCTGTTCGTGACGCGCCGAGACGAAAACCGTCATCCCTCGTTCGCCTAACTGCCGAGCAGTTTCGTATCCGATTCCCTTGTTCGCGCCGGTGATCAGTGCGACTTCGCTTTGCTCAGCATCAGATTCAGCGGAGGAATCCGAGTTGACCACGTGAGTACGATCCATGTGCAACTACGCCTCGGATCGGTGCATGAATAAGTTGTCAAGACCCAAGCATGAAAGCAAGGCCCAAGCTCGGGTGTTGCTTCGTCACTTGGACCAATAGCCGTATTAGAAACCGTCTCGATAGTGAATCCGTGAGCCAACACGAACGTGAGGCGGACTGGAGTGGTCTCCTCTCGGATATCGATGCTCAAATACCTCCCGCGGAGGGTGTCCCCGAAGCGAGGTCCAACGAGAAATCGGATTTGCTCACCTTTTTGGGCAGCGCATACATGCTCAAGGTCCTGCACGAGTTCGTACTGGACCCCGGCCCGTGGCGGTTCAACGAACTTCGGGAGCGGCTGGACGTTCCCCCGACGACGCTCACGAACCGGTTGAAGGAGTTGACGGACGCGGGGCTCGTCGTACGCGAGTCGTACGACGAGATTCCACCGCGAGTCGAGTACACGGCAACCGAGAAGCTGCTCGATTTCAGGCCCGTATTCGGCTGTCTCGGGATATGGGTGGAGAAGCACGGCTGGGAGGAGGTTCGTTCAGAGGCTCCGGAAGAATCGTAATCCCTACCGAGTCCATCTCGTAGCGAACGTCGTATTCCGCCGTCCGAAAGAATTCGGTTCCCTAATCCGCTCGATTCCCTAGTCCGCCGCTTGTTCGGAACCACCTTCTTCGCCACCGAGGACGTATTCACGGGCGGCGTCGACCAGCGCTTTTCGGTACTCGCTCTCGGTGGGGTCGTCGCCGAGCGAGAGGAAGCGGTATTTGAACCCCTGTACGTCAACGGACGGAGCGTCACGGGAAGCGGTTCGGGCGAGGTCGTAGAGGCGGTGGTCCCGCTCGACGAGGTCGTGGCGCTCGACCATGGCGAGCGCGAACGCGGCGTTGACGGCCGTCATCTCGGGGTCGGAGGTCGCGGTCAGTCGGCGGCCCGGAAGTCGTTGCGGACGGTCGGCGACCAGCGCCGCGAGTTGCGATTCGAGGAAGGTGACGAGTTTGTCGCTCGGACCGAGGTCGAGCGTGATGTCGTCGGCGTAGATGTCCTTCATGTGATTGGCGATCTGGTAGCAGTGAGTGAGTTTCCGACGCTCGACCGACCGACCCGCGAAGGCGAGGAACAGCGCCTCGGCGGTCGATTGGGTGTGTGAGGGGTGGGACTGCTCGTTACGGGCCATGTGCGAGTACTCGTGGAGTGCAAGTTCGCGGGCCATCACGCTGGTCGCGGCCTGCCGGGAGATGTTGAGGACGTGGTGGCCGTCGGGGTGGGCGGTCCACGTTCGTTCGTCCGGATCGTCGCGCACACGAACGTGAACGGGTCGTTCGAGGTCGAGTTCGGTTTCGAAGAGGTCGGAGGCACTGAGGAACGGGTTGGGGGACGTAGAACCGTGTACTCGAATATCCATGCGTGCTGTTGTCACGCTCTGAATGGGCATTACTCTTGTGCCATATGTGACTGTTTAGCAGGGTAATGGGCCGTTTCCAGCCGTTTTGTGGGCGGGAAAACACTACGCTTTTCAACCTCGTACAGGTAGGGATACCCATATATGGGTAGACGAAAGAAAATCGTCGAACAGTGTGAGCGGCTCATGGACAAGCCGGAACAGATCCGGAACATCGCCATCGCCGCCCACGTCGACCACGGTAAAACGACGCTGACGGACAACCTTCTCGCTGGTGCGGGCATGATCGCCGACCAAGGCGAAGCCACCCAGTTGATGATGGACACGGAGGAGGACGAGCAGGAACGCGGTATCACCATCGACGCGGCAAACGTCTCGATGACCCACGAGTACGAGGACAAAGACCACCTCATCAACCTCATCGACACGCCGGGTCACGTCGACTTCGGTGGCGACGTGACCCGTGCGATGCGTGCCGTCGACGGTGCGCTCGTCGTCGTGGACGCTGTCGAAGGCGCAATGCCGCAGACGGAGACCGTCGTCCGACAGGCGCTCCGCGAGGGCGTTAAGCCAGCCCTGTTCATCAACAAAGTGGACCGACTCATCTCGGAACTCCAAGAGGGTCCCGAGGAGATGCAACGCCGCCTGCTCAACGTCATCGACGACGTGAACGAGCTGATCCGCGGCATGACCGAGGACATGGACGACGTGGACGACTGGACCGTCTCCGTCGAAGAGGGAACCGTCGGATTCGGGTCGGCACTCTACAAGTGGGGTGTCTCCATGCCGTCGATGCAAGCGACGGGCATGGACTTCGGGGACATCATGGACCTCGAACGCAACGACAAGCGCCAAGAACTCCACGAGCGAACGCCGCTGTCGGACGTCATCCTCGACATGGTCTGTGAACACTTCCCGGACCCCATCGAGGCGCAACCGCGACGTATCCCACGCGTCTGGCGTGGTGACGACGAGTCCGAACTCGCAGAGCAGATGCGACTCGTGGACCCGGACGGCGAAGTCGTCCTGATGGCCACCGACATCGGTATCGACCCGCACGCTGGCGAAATCGCCGCCGGTCGTGTCTTCTCCGGAACGCTGGAGAAAGGCCAAGACCTCTACGTCTCGGGAACCGCCGGAACGAACCGCGTTCAGAGCGTCGGTATCTACATGGGTGGCGAACGCGAGGAAGTGGAGCGCGTCCCTGCCGGGAACATCGCGGCAGTCACCGGTCTGAAAGACGCTATCGCCGGTTCGACGGTATCGAGCGTGGAGATGACGCCGTTCGAGTCCATCGAACACATCAGCGAACCCGTCATCACGAAGTCCGTCGAGGCAAAGAGCATGGACGACCTGCCGAAACTCATCGAGACGCTTCGACAGGTCTCCAAAGAGGACCCGACCATCCAGATCGACATCAACGAGGACACGGGTGAACACCTCATCAGCGGACAGGGTGAACTCCACCTCGAAGTCATCACCCAGCGTATCGAGCGCAACCAGGGAATTCCGGTGACGACTGGTGAGCCTATCGTCGTCTTCCGCGAGAAGGTCCAAGGAGCGACCACCGAAGTCGAAGGTATCTCCCCGAACCGCCACAACCGGTTCTACCTCACGGTTGAACCGCTGTCGGACGATATCGTCGAGAAGCTGAAACTCGGGGAGGTTTCGATGGACATGCCCGAACAGGAGCGCCGTGAAGTGCTCCAAGAGGCTGGCATGGACAAGGATATCAGCCAGAATGTCGAGGAGATTCACGGGTCGAACATCCTCATCGACAACACGAAAGGTATCCAGCACCTGAACGAGACGATGGAACTCGTCATCGAAGGTCTGGAAGAGGCGCTCGACAACGGTCCGCTCGCTGGCGAACCCGTCGAGGGAACGCTCATCAAGCTCAACGACGCACGTCTCCACGAGGACACCATCCACCGTGGTCCGGCACAGGTCATCCCTGCGGTCCGGCAAGCAGTGCACAACGCACTCATCCACGGTCACGTCAAACTCCTCGAACCGATTCAGAACGTCCGTATCGACGTTCCGAACGACCACATGGGTGCCGCGTCCGGCGAGATTCAGGGTCGCCGTGGCCGCGTGGACGACATGTACCAAGAGGGTGACCTCATGGTCGTCGAGGGTATCGCGCCCGTCGACGAGATGATCGGGTTCTCCTCGGACATCCGCAGTGCGACGGAAGGTCGTGCGTCGTGGAACACGGAGAACGCCGGGTTCCGCTTTATGGCGGACAACCTCCAGCGCGAGACCATCATGGAGATCCGAGAGCGCAAAGGCATGAAGTTGGAACTCCCGCAGGCCGTCGATTACTTCTAATCGAGGACTCCCTCGAACGTCCTTTCTTTCGTGCAGTCACGAACCGAGGAGCTGACGCCCTGCGCTGCTGTTCGATGGATATCTCACCGCGTAGAATCATCGCCATCGCACCGCGTAGAATCACTGCCGTTTCACTGCACGTGGCTGTGGAGTCGCTAGCATCGCTCGCCGAGCGTTTTCAGATCGGTGAGAAGGTACCGTCAGTTACAGCCGCGAACAGCTATCGGTCCCCCCGGAAGACGATCTCCGCGTCGCACACGGGGCACACTTGGTTTCGACTGTCGAACGCGGTCTGGCAGAACGCACAGACGTGATCCTGCTTTCGACTCGTACCGGAACTACTCGCACCGACTGCATCGGTAAATCTCATGTTCTATCACCGATTCGTCGGTTCACCCTCCATGGATATTACTACGACCCCGTTAACTACTGTCACAGGAACTGACTAACACCGGTTTCGCACCGTTTTGCTCCGTTGCATCCCGTCCCCCGCTTGCGATTGGATAATTTTGCGACCGTCTGAAGGCTTATACTGCTCCATCACCCCACTCCAGTCATCATGGCGGATCACGACGAGGGGCGCGTACAAGCATACACGGTTCGGCTGGAACTATCGGACGAACCGGGTCAACTGCTCCGTGCCTTGAAACCTATCGCCGACCACGGTGGCAACTTGCTCAGCGTCTTTCACGAACGCGGGTCGCTCACACCACGCGGCAACATTCCGGTCGAAGTGGATTTCGAATGTCATCCGAACCGGTTCGAGACCATCGTCGCGGCGCTTCGAACCGCGAGCATCAACGTCATTCGAGCGGGTGCGGAACGATACGACGAGGAGATTACCGTCATCCTCACGGGGCATATCATCGATACCGACGTTTCGGACACGCTCTCCAGAATCACGACGGAATCGAACGCTTCCGTCGTCGATATCTCTCTGTCCGCACCCGAAGGGACGAGCGACGTGTCGAGTGCTCGACTGCGCCTCGCCACGGATTCCACCGAGACGAACGACGTTCTCGACACGGTGGCCACCATCGCCGGTGAGAAGGAATTACGCGTCATCCAGCCGCTGACGGACGGGGAGGCGGTAGCATGAAACTCGCGGTGTTCGGAGCCGGTGCTGTCGGTCGGTCCGTAGCCGAACTGGCGGCCGAGTACGGCCACACGGTGACGGCGCTCACTGATTCGTCGGGTGCCGTCGTGGACGCGGACGGTATCGGTGTGGAGTCTGTACTCGCGCGCAAGCAGAGCGACGGAACCGTCGGGGACGCCGACCCCGAAACGGCGCTCGAAAGCGAGTACGACGTGCTCGTCGAGGCGACGCCGACCACCCTCGGCGATGCACAACCCGGTTTCGGCCACGCGCGCGAAGCGTTCGCCAGGGACCGTCACGTCGTGCTGGCGAACAAGGGACCGGTGGCGGAACGATACGACGAACTGCGTGCGCACGAACGCGACAGCGAAGGAAGTCTCCTGTTCGAAGCGACTGTCGGCGGTGCGATTCCCGTACTCTCGACCATCGAGGACGTCGGCGCGGACAACGTCACGGCCGTTCGCGGCGTACTCAACGGGACGGCCAACTTCGTTCTCTCGCGGATGGCCACCGAGCGACTGAGCTACGAACACGTCCTCGCCGAAGCACAGGATTTGGGAGTGGCCGAAGCCGACCCATCGTTCGACGTGGACGGGACGGACGCCGCGCTGAAATGCGCCATCCTCGCCAACGTACTGTTCGACGGTGGACACACGCTTTCGGACGCGGACGTCGATGGAATCCGCGATTTGCCGGGGAGTGCGCTCGAACTGGCGGCCGAGGACGGGTGGACCATTCGGCTGGTCGGCGAAGTCGCCCGGGACGGTGTCAGCGTCGGTCCGCGTCTCGTCCCCGAAAACGGGACGCTCGCGGTGTCCGGAACCCGGAATATCGTCCAATTCGAGACGAAGTACGCCGGACGACTCAACATCAGCGGACGCGGTGCGGGCGGCCCCGAAACGGCGACGGCAGTGCTGGCCGACGTGACGCGGCTCGAACGCGAATCGTAGCCGCCCCCGTGTTCATTTTCACCATGACATCTGTTGCCATTAACCGCCAGACGGCGGCGAGATGGCTCGCATAGCGTATCGAAATGGTTTTAACCGCTTCTGCCAAATAATTCCTCCAGAGCGCATCTGCGCGTGAGATATACAATGAGCGACAAACCACACCAGAACTTGGCCGTCATCGGCCACGTCGACCACGGTAAAAGCACGATGGTCGGGCGACTCCTCTTCGAGACAGGGAGCGTCCCGGAGCACGTTATCGAACAGCACCGCGAAGAAGCGGAAGAGAAGGGTAAAGGCGGCTTCGAGTTCGCCTACGTGATGGACAACCTCGCAGAGGAGCGAGAGCGTGGTGTCACCATCGACATCGCCCACCAAGAGTTCGACACCGACGAGTACTACTTCACCATCGTCGACTGTCCGGGCCACCGTGACTTCGTGAAGAACATGATCACGGGCGCATCGCAGGCAGACAACGCTGTCCTCGTCGTCGCCGCAGACGACGGTGTCGCGCCCCAGACCCAGGAGCACGTCTTCCTCTCGAAGACGCTCGGTATCAACGAGCTCATCATCGCGGTCAACAAGATGGACGTCGTCGACTACAAGGAAGACACCTACGACGACGTCAAAGAGCAGGTTTCGAAGCTCCTCAAGCAGGTCAACTTCAAGTCCGACGACGCGACGTTCGTCCCCACCTCGGCGTTCGAGGGTGACAACGTCTCCGAGTCCTCGGACAACACGCCTTGGTACGACGGCCCGACGCTGCTCGAGGCCCTCAACGACCTCGACGCACCCGAGCCGCCAACGGACGCAGACCTCCGTCTGCCCATCCAGGACGTCTACACGATTTCCGGAATCGGTACGGTTCCGGTCGGACGTGTCGAGACGGGTACGCTCAACGTGGGCGACAACGTCTCGTTCCAGCCGAGCGACGTCGGTGGCGAAGTGAAGACCGTCGAGATGCACCACGAGGAAGTTCCGAAAGCGGAACCCGGCGACAACGTCGGTTTCAACGTGCGTGGCATCGGCAAGGACGACATCCGTCGCGGTGACGTGTGTGGCCCGGCCGACAACCCGCCGAAAGTGGCCGACACGTTCCAGGCTCGCATCGTCGTGATGCAGCACCCGAGCGTCATCACGGCCGGTTACACGCCGGTCTTCCACGCCCACACGGCGCAGGTCGCGTGTACCATCGAGTCCATCGACGCGAAGATCAACCCGTCCACCGGTGAAATCGCGGAGGAGAACCCCGACTTCATCAAGTCCGGTGACGCAGCAACCGTCACGGTCCGACCGCAAAAGCCACTCAGCATCGAGCCTGCGGGCGAGATTCCGGAACTCGGTTCGTTCGCAATCCGTGACATGGGTCAGACCGTGGCAGCAGGTCAGGTCCTCGAAGTCAACGAGAAGTAAACGATGCAGCAAGCACGTGTCCGACTCGCAGGAGCCAACCCCTCGGACCTCGACGACATCTGCGACGATGTCCGTGAGATCGCCGAGAAGACCGGCGTCTCCCTGAGCGGTCCGATTCCGCTCCCGACGAAGACGCTGGAGATCCCGACGCGCAAGTCGCCCGACGGAGAGGGCACTGCGACGTGGGAACACTGGGAGATGCGCGTCCACAAGCGCCTCATCGACCTCGACGCCGATGAACGCGCGCTTCGACAGTTGATGCGCATTCAGGTTCCGAACGACGTCAGCATCGAGATCGTCCTCGAAGACTGAACCGAGGAACTCACCGGTTGCGCGGATACCCGCGCGACGGAAATCTTTGCAAATCTTCTTTCGTTTTTCACCCATCGACCAGCGGTTGTGCCGTCACGACGACGAGCGGTCGTCCCGTGGTGTCATTTTTTGTGGTCTCGGTGACGAGTAGTGGTATGCGTCTTTCCCGCTCACCGACGATTCAGACGCTCGCCGTCTGTCTCGTCGTCTTCGTCGTCCAATCCGCGGTTCGGTTCGTCAGCCCCGCGTTGGCGCTGGGGCTGTTCGCGCTCTCGCCGCCCGTGGCGGGCCACGTGTGGACGCTGCCGCTGAGCGTGTACTCACACGCCGGGTTCGCCCACCTCTTCTCCAACGCCGTCGCGCTGGTGCTCGTCGGGTTCATCGTCGAGCGCGGGACGACGACGGCCCGCTATCACGCCTTCTTCCTCACGGTGGGGATGGCGGCCGGACTGGTGCAGGTGTGGGTGACGGAACTGTTCAGCAGTCAGGTCCCCGCCGTCCTCGGAGCCAGCGGCGCGATTCTCGGCCTGTACGGCTACCTCATCGCCAGCAACGACATCTCGGAGGCCGTGTTCGGCCGCCTACGCCTCTCGCGCCGCGCGCAGGTCCTCATCGTCGTCGTCTTCACGACCCTCGTCACGCTGATGACAGCGGCTCCTGGCGTCGCCCTGCTCGCCCACTTCACCGGCTTCGCACTGGGGCTAATCGCGGGACGCCTTCACATCCTCCGCACCGAAACACAAGCTACAAGTAACGCACGGATGGTACAATAATTCGAGGGCTCGTAGATCAGTGGCAGATCGCTTCCTTCGCAAGGAAGAGGCCCCGGGTTCAAATCCCGGCGAGTCCATCGAAGTTTCACTTTCCTGCGAAGGCACCAAAAACTGAAGAGAGACAGCGTAGCGTCCCCGTTTCACGACGGCACCGAGTGAGAAGAAGACCCGTTTCTGATAGAGTTCGAGTGGCGACTCCAACCGGGTCGAAGCCGTCACCCGATTGGGTCGAAGGATCGCGGGGGTAGTCGGCATGAGTGGGCGTCACGGAGAGAGGCGCACGAGAGTTGATGTTGACCTCGACGAGAACGAGGCGACCGTCGAAGTCGTCAAGCGTCGCCAAGTAACTGACCTCTTCGACGAGAACGGCGAACTGCGGCTGTGGCAAGATGCCGCCGGATGGAGCGGGTATTTGGTTGAAGATGGCAACTTTTTCGAGGTCAATTGGCACCGACACAGCGAAGGGTGGATCAAGTTCGATGAGGTCGATGCGGAGACCGTCGTCGAGGCGATTCGTGATCACATCAAGGACCCAGCAGCGGGAGAAGCTGGTGTCTTCGTCAGGAGGTGTTCGCCTCCATGAGCGCTATCTCTCAAAAAGACGCCGAGACTGGCGACCTGCTGAATTTCTCGGTGCTGGCCCGCAACAAGCGGAGTTCGTGGGAACGTGCGGACCCGAAAAACGCTGCCATCGACCCGATTAGCAGCTACGGCTGGCGCGTGATTCTCCCTGGTGGAAATGTTCATGTGGTGGCGCTCGCCAAGCAGCGAGACCGCTACGTTGGCCGGTGTGACTGCAAAGGATTCCAGTTCCACGAGGGGGCGTGTGCACATCTGTGCACCCTCAGGAAAGCCGACTTCGTCGGTGCCAAGGACATCTACGGCGACCCGGTGAAGATCGCCACCACGGAGGTCAAAGAGTCGCCTCCGACGCCCGACCTGTCCGTACTCACTCGTGCCGAGAGAAACGCCTACGTCGCTACGAGAATCGGCGATGTCGGCGTGCGAGTCGAGCTGGCGATTCCCACTCCCAATTTCCGGGGTAATTGTTTTGAACCTACACCCCCAACCTATCAGTATGTCTGAATTCGAAACGACGGTGAATAGCAGCTACTCGGCGACGATCCCCGCCGAGGTACGCGAACAGATCGACCTCGAACCCGGCGACCGGTTGCATTGGACCGTGGACGAAGATGGCCGACTCGTGGCCGAAATCATCCGCGAACGCATGGGGCACATGGCCGACATGGAACCCATCGACATGGGCGAAACCGACGCTGTGGAGGAAACTGAAGTGCGCTCCTACGAGTACGACTGATGGGAGGGGAAGCTCTCGTAGACGCGAACGTGCTGCTCGGCTGGCGCTCGAAGCGCGACCAGTGGCACGACGAAGCGAAACCAATCGTCGAGGCGATTGATCGAGGCGACCTCCCGCGCGGCGTCGTCACATCGCCCAACCTCATGGAGACCATCACGCCAATTCAGCACCGTGCGGGCGGCAAGGAGGGCGTGAAAGTGCTCAACGCCATTACCAAGAGCGGCGGCTTTCGAATCCGTCACATCGCCCAGGAGGACTTCGACCGAGCACAAGCGCTCATCCGACGGTATCCCGACGTTGAACTCCCTGACCTCACGACCGTCGCACATATGCAGCGAACCGACATCGAGTACATCTATTCTTTTGACGACGACCTCGACCGTTTCGAGGAAATCACCCGACTCACCACTGCGACGAATCCCTACTCTCCTGAATAAACCAAATCCCCTTCAAAGTGAACGAGGTTAGGCCATCTGCTCGACTTCTTCGACGAGCGAGGGATCGACGATACGACGGTCCTCTCGGGGAGGACGCTGTCGGACTTCGTGGCGTGGCGACGCGACGAAATCGCGCCGATCACGTTGCAGAAGCAACTGACGACGGTGCGCGTCTTTTTGCAGTGGCTGGCGGACATCGACGCGGTGCGTGATGGACTCGCCGTAGTCCCCCCCCCTCGCTCACTTCGTTCGCTTGGTGGCGAGGCGATTGGTGAGTGTTCCGCAGGACTCGCCACCGGACCGCCGCCCGTTCGGAAAAGCCGAAGCGAGTATCGACAAGGAGTCGGTAACAGCCAGTAGTTTCACGGAATCGAATACGTAGTAGTTCCCTGATTCATCTGGACAGCGCCTGGGGACGATGGTTGAAAAGGCCTGACTCGAAAACGATGGGTATAGTAAATATATGCCTCGGTCGTACTCGTTCTCCGCCACCTCCGACGGCGAAGAACGATGACGTTTCCAGCCCAGCGCCTTCCGGACGGGAACATTCTGGCTCCGCACCACCTCTACATCGGTGTGTTAGCGGCGTACATCGTCTGCTGGGTAGCCTCGAACCGCATGCCCAAACGAGAGGCATGGGCCACCGTGACAGCGCTGACGGTGGCGCTGTTCGGCTTCCTCTTCGTGTGGCCGGATTACCCCGCCACAGGAGCGTTGCTGACACTATCGGGTATCGTAGGTGCGTTACTGGCGGTGGTGTTCCGTTCGTTCTGGTCGGACAGCGCGTCCGATCTCCGGTTGGCGGCGCTGTTTGGCGTGCTCATCGCGCTCGATGACGCCGTGTCCCACTCCTTCGGCGTTTGGACGCCGCTCGATTGGTTCTGGCACGTCTATCTGATTCATCTCGTTACTTGACGGCTTCTCGATTCATTTCGACGATATAGTGAGTTCAGGAACCGCAAGGACCCATCTTCGCGAGTCAACTACCACCGTTTACGACGAGTACAAGCGAGAGTGGCGAGTGGGAGGTTATTCGCGAACGACGTGGTAAACCAAGCCGCCGAGTGAACCGACGACGAGGGGGAGCAGGAGGCCCATGAACAGGAGCGTGTCGAGGTACCTCGGACCGACGCGCGCGGTCACGCCGATGGCGGAGACGTGTTTCGAGGCGATGTACGCGCCGACGAGACTGATCGGCAGGTAGCCGACGACGACGTGTGCGCCGTTCAGTGCCGCGTGCGGGGCCGTCCGGGCGCGACCCAGGTGAGAGGCGAGGAGAACGCCACCGATGAAGATGACGACGAGCGGGAGGAGATGGAGGAACTGGATATACGGATCCGAGGAGTTGGCGATCAGATCGACGCTGTTCCGAAGGTAGTCGGAGTCATCGGAACCGGAGATGGTTTGGGAGATTTCGACGAATTGCGCGTTGTAGAAGTACCACGTGACGACTTGCCACTTCTCGGCGGCGAACGAAAAGGTCGGCAACTCGTCGAGCGTGACGAAAGCCCACGTCAAGCCATAGCCGCCGAGAAACGCCCCCACACCGGCTAAAAGCCCGGAGATTAGCCGGTTTCGGTAGGTATGGTTTATCCGCCTCGTTGCTTGCATGGTGAGTGGAGTATTCTATCAACCCATAAGCCTTGTCGAGTCGTGGGAAATTCCAAATCAATAAGTGTGACATATTATCCTCCCAAATCGAGAGCGATACCCACGACCGTTCTCCCGAAACGATCCGTAGCACTCGATTCGACGCTCGGTTCTCTTCGACCCACTCGTGTTTCCGATGGGTCCGGCGGGCGGAGAAGTCCGGATGCCCGACGATCCTCTCAACACGACAGACAAGAGGATTGTTCAGTAAAATCCATCATTTCTCGGACCGTTTCACGGCCCAAACCCCGCGAAAACCGGCTGCAAACCGGAATTTGACCGACACGGGAAATCCGGTCCGGCCACCGTTTCACCGAGTTTTTCCGAGGACGCCTCGCTTATTCGGAATATAATAAAGGGGGTAGCGGTGTTCGTATGAAATACGCCCGAAGCCCGGGTGTACTACTAGGCAAGTGTTCGACGGTGCCGGAGGCTCTGGTGGCGAGTTGGCTTCTCGCCATGTTTCGGCCATGCCTCCCACGAAAGTTTGTCATCTCGAACGCGTGCCGACTTTTTAGGAACAGGATACGAATAGTGAGAAGCGGTTTCGATAACAAACCAATGAGCAACGACACACTGGACGACGTAGACCGGGGCATCCTTCACTTGCTCCAAGAGGACGCACGCAACATGACGACGACGGAAATCGGGGACGCTGTGGGTGTCTCCGCCAGTACCGTCGGAAATCGACTCCAACGTCTCGAAGAGGCGGGAGTCATCAGAGGCTATCACCCACAGATCGACTACCACGAGGCGGGATTCCCGCTCCGCGTTCTCTTCATCTGCACCGCTCCGATTCCCGAGCGCGAGGAACTGGCGGCGGAGGCACTCGACGCGTCGGGCGTCGTCAACGTCAAGGAGATCATGGTCGGCGTGCAGAACCTCCACGTCGAGGCGTCGCGACGACCCGCGAGGACGCGACCGAGGTCAGCAAACAACTCGACGACATGGGTCTGGACGTCGTCGATCAACTGCTGGTGAAAGACGAACACATGCAACCGTACGACCACTTCGGTCAGAAGGACGTCTCCGACTGACACCGGGAATTATTTCGAAATTGGGGAAATACTATCTTTAGGATGGGATTCACACAGATTTATCCGACATACTTAACCATTGACGAATCTTAAGGGAAGTACTGGAATGGAACATACTTCCTACCATTTGCAGGACGGCGAGCGGCCCAGTACCGCCGTCGTCAATGCGATCGCGGACCACGAGGACGCGTCACCCGACGAGATCGGTCCACGTCTATACGACGCTGTCGACCCCGATGCATTGGATTCGTTGTTTCGGCCGCGAGTCGATGGGCAGGTTCGGATCGGCGGCAAAGCGGTATTTAGCTACCGTGGGTACGAGATCACGTACGAAAGCGACGGGATGATACACATCACGGACGACACGGACACACCGTCCGGTGCATCCGAAACTGCACCTGCAGACGAGTGATCAAACCAACGCCGAGAGTTCGGAACCGATAGCCGCAACGTATTCCGGTCGGTCGTAGCCGAGTCGCTTCCGCCAGACGTTCTCGTAGGATGGATGAAGCAGTGGCAATGCCGTTACGCCGAGCCGTTCGCATTCGACCGGCGAAAGCACGCGGTCGAGAAAGCCGTTCATTCGAATCGACTCGAAGTCGAACAGGAGTTTCGTGGCGTGTTTTCCCGTCGTGACGACGACGGACGGGTCGACCCGTTCGATTTCCGTTTGCAAGTGATCGAAGCAGTTCGCCAACTCCTCGGCACGCGGCTCGCGGTTCGAGCCGTCGTCTCCCTCGGGAAAGCACTTCACGGCGTTGGTGAAGTAGGCGTCGTAGCCGAGTTCGACGAACAGTCCCCGGATTTTTCGACCCGAGTGCCGCGTGGTGTAGGCCATTCCCGTCCAGTTGCCCCCCTGCCACAGTTCGGCGTCGGGTTCCCCGGCACCGGGCGCTTCGCCCACGACCATCACGTCGGCATCCACTGGACCGGTCCCCCACGAAATCCGGTTTCGACACGCGACGAGTTCGGGACAGCGCGAGCAGTTCGGTTCGAGGACGTTACGGGAGTCGGGGAACATCGATCGCGTCTACTCGTCGTCCTCGACGACCTCGATGCCGCGGTTGTTGACCGCGTTGGGGTCGAGCCCGACCTCTTCGAGGAACTGTTTGTACTCGCGCTCACAGGCTTCCGCGTCGGCCTGTTTGTCGCTCGCGCGGTCACAGAGCGCCACGAGGTCCTCGGGCACGTCGTTGGTGTAGACGATCCAGTGGTTGATGAGGTCCGACAGCCGACGGATGGGACTGGTGAAGTGGCCGTAAATCTCGAAGTTCAGCGCGTGGTGGCCGCCGAACGGATCGCTCATGTAGCGAGCGCGGGGCATCACCTTCATCACGGCCCACTGGATCTTGTCGAGTTGTCGCCCCGGCGCTTCCTCCAGCGTGGCGTTGACGGCCATCCGCGGGTCGTCCCACGTACTACCCGGAATCGAAACGCCGTTCAAGTCCTGAATCTCCTGGAGCGCCTTGCCCCACTCGTCGGGCGTCGGTTGCGGGTGAACTCGGTACATCGCCTCGACGCCGCGGCCCCACATCAGTTCGTGCGTGACGGCCTTGTTCGCCTTCAGCATCGACTCCTCGATGATGGTGTGGGCGCGGTCACGTCGCGGGTTCAGGACGAGACTGCCGTCCTCCTTTCGCTGCTCGTGCATCCGGTCGGCGAGTTCGAAGGAGAGTTTACACTCCTCGTGGAGCGGGGCGTCCTCGTCGTCAAGTCGCTCCTCGGCCTGCGAGTAGGTGAGTCGCTCGTCGCTCCGGATGACGGATTTGTAGATGTCGATGGTCTCGTACGAGAGGTTCTCCTTGTCGAGGTGCATCTCGACGGTGTGGGCGAGTCGGTCCTCGTCGGGGACCAGAGAACAGACCGTCTCGGCCAGCATCGGCGGGAGCATGTGAATCGTGTAGGCAGGGAGATACACCGTGTTCCCGCGTTTGACCGCTTCTTCCCACATGTTCGATTCGGGGTGGACGTAGTGGGTCACGTCGGCGATGTGGACCCAGAGGACGTACTCGTCCTCGTGCTCCTCGACGGAAATCGCGTCGTCGAAGTCCTGTGCGTCGACGGGGTCGGTCGTCCACGTCGTCATCTCACGCAGGTCCTTGCGCTCGTCGGCCTCGTCCTGAATCTCCTGTTGAATGTTCTCGGTCCGCTTCTCGGCCTCCGTCATCACGGGGCCGGGAAACCCGTCCCTGATTTCGAACTTCTCGAACAACTGTTCGCGCTTGCTGTCGAGTCGCTCGGCGAGATCTTCGGAGATTTCGACCGGCCCTTGGCCTTCGGCGGTGCCCGCCTCGGCCTGTGCGTCGCTCGTCATGCCCGCCGATAAGGGAGTTAGGAAGTTAGGCGTATCGACTGACTATCCTTCCCGTTCTTCCAGCGGGCCGTATCGGTCTCGGATGGCGGTTTCGTACCGGGCTAAAAACTCGTCCTGTTCGACGTGGTCGGCGTCCATCTCCACGAGAAGCCCCTCCAACTCGTCGCGGGGCTGATGACACAACTCGCGGTGACACGCCTTACAGAGGTGCTCGAAGGTCTTTCCGTTGCGCTCCCAACGGTTCCCCTCCTTGTCGTACTCGCGCGCCGCGGAGCGCCGAACGGCATCGCCACACGCGATACAGTCGACCGACTTTCTCTCCCGGGTCCACCGGGAACCCCACATATCACGTCCTTCGACGCCCTCACACTTCGCCTTTTTGCCGGGAACGTTTCGGGTCCGATCAGACTACGAATTCGTAGAGGTCGTCCCCAACGAAATGGACCGACTCGACCACCTTTCCGGAGTCGCCGACCATCTCGTCGCCGTCCGTCTTCGCACGCCCGATGGCGAGCACCTTGCCGTGGGTCTCCTCGGCGATGGCCACGAGGTCACCCGATTCGATGTCGTCGCTCGCTTCCACGATTCCGGGGCGCATCACGTCGGCACCGTCGCTGACGAACGAGACGGCACCCGCGTCCACGGTGACGACGCGCTTCGTCGGCGGGTAGGCGTTCGCACCCTGAACGGTGAGGAACGGTTCGTCGTCGGTGTAGAAGACCGTCGGTTCCCCGTCCACGAGGACGATGTCGAACTCCGAATCCTCCAGTTCCACGAGTTCGTAGGTGTCGGCATCGAGTTCGACGCCGAGGGTGTCTTCGAGCGCCGCGTCGATCTCCCGAACCTCGTCGCTCCGGAGATGATGGCGAGATTTGACTTCCATAATCCGTCGTGCGTTCGTCTCGTCTATAAACCCACCCGTTTCGACCGGCATCGTCCGCATCGAGGGTCGTACGTGCTACGTATCGTCGTTCCCGTCATCGTTCGCCGCTTCGTAGCGCTCGACGGCGGCGGTGAACCCGTCACCGGCGAGTTCGTAGGCCTCCCGTAGGTCCCTGATCGGCGTTTCGGTCGCGTCCACGCGCAGGTCGTTGTAGTACGGGTCCGTCTCCTCGGGTTCGGTCGTCTCGATCAACAGCGCGGCGCTCTGGACGTTCAGTTCCTCACGCTTGTCCCCGCCTTCGGCGTAGCCCGCGGCCAGCGCGTCGATGAGTCGTTGGGCGAGCGGCCGGTCCTCGTCCGCGCTCTCGCGGTACGCGCGTGCCGTCTCGGCGACGACGGATTCGCCGGTCAGCAGGTTCCCGGCGACGGTGTAGTTCTCGCCGCTCTCGTGGCCGTACCAGCCGTGACACTCCTCCCCGGAGAAGGTGAACGTCCCCTCGGCATCCACGCCGTGCAGTTGCCGGTTCTCCGCGCCGTCGTCGGCGTTGAGCAGCGCCGTGAGCGCGTCGTCGATCGCGAGGCCGTCGTCCACGTACTCGATACCCTTCCGTCCGAGTTCGACGTTGACGAGGCTCTGGGTGGCAATCGCCCCGTTTTCGCTGGCGAATGGACAGAGCGTTCCGACCCCCGGGAGGCGTGTCGTCACCGCGACGCCGAACCGCGTCTGGTCGTCCCCGTTTTCGTCCGTGTACCCCTCTCGGACGCAGATGCTGAACGTCATGGAGAGGCGAACACAGCGTGCGAGCAAAAAAGCGCGTTTTTCGACTGCTCTACGTGCTCGCTCGTTGCTCCGTCTGACGTAAGAACTATACTCGTTCGATTGCCCCGTAGTTCTATGGGATTCATGAATAAGATTCTCGGCGAGACGCAATCGGGAAGCGCCGGGGATTATGTCGAGCTGGATTTGGACGACTTCGAGACCACACCCAGCGAGTCGGGATTGAACGTTCACATCGCCGAGATCCAAGGACAGCAGGACGTTATCGCCATCAAAGACGCCGTCTACGACGGCGACATCGTTATCGCTGACATCACTCGACTTCGGACGCAGGACACCACCGTCGAGCGCATCACTGACGAGCTTCAGCAGGTCGCCCGCGAGGTCAACGGCGACATCGTTCAGAAAGGTGATGATCAGCTTATCGTGACGCCGACCGGTGTCAACGTCAGTCGAACAAAACTCGGTCGGAATTAGACGTTATCCGGCGTGTCCGCGTCGTCTTCGACGGTTCGCTTCAACGAGTCACGGCGTGCCTTCGCGTCGCGGCCGGTCGCTTCGAGAAGGAACTCGTTTTTCTTGCTCACCGCGTCGGCGGCAGCGTCGGCGTTCCCCTCCGCGATGACGTCCTCGGCGGGACGCTCCTCGAAGTCAACGGCGAGTTTGTCCTTCTTTCCGCTGTACGATGCGGCACCGGCCACGATTCGCTTGAAAACGGGGTTGTCCGGTTCTTCGACCACGTAGAGTTCGTGTCCGTTGAAATCCTCGGTATCCGTTATGGGACCGAAGTAGTCCTCGATGCTCGCTTTCAGGTCGGGCATTCTGTCTTCGAGATGCTCACCGCGTCGCATTTTGTATTCTTTCATGAGTTGGACCCAGATTAGAGGGGTGGATGTTTACCCTTTTCGCGTCGCGTCTACTCGTGTTCGCTCAGGTATCCTTTCCGACATTCCGGACAGATGTCTCCCGCACGGAGTGACGAACCCGAGGCAGCACCGCCGAACTGCCCGCATTCGGGACAAATGAGTTCCGCGCTCGGACTCGATTCCGAGGCTTGGTCCGGTTGGGGTGCCTCCCGTGCGCGTGTGAATCCCGTTTCCCGCTGTGGTTCGGGCCGCGTGGTCCGCACGAACCCCGTTTCCTCACTGGTGTCGGCCTCCACAACCTCGGCACCGTCCTCCGCGTGAGGCGTGCTTTCCGGCGTCAATCCGCCACCGAAGCTCACCTCGACGTCGCTCCCGTCATCGACTTGTGCGTCGAACCCCTCGTCATCGAGTCCGGTATCGGGCCAGTCCGTCGACCCGCGGGCCGACTCGTCCACGTTCGTGTCCTCGGGGTCGGGCCACTCGCCGTGACCGCGGCCCTGTTCCTCGACCTCGTCGTCTTCGTCGTCGAGGATGACGCCGTCGTCCTCGTCCGCGCTCTCCGGCGGATGGAAGTCATCATCGTTGAAACCGACCGGTTCCGGGTCCGACTCGACCGTTTCGTCGATGATTTCCGTCTCGGATTCCGGTCCGGTCGTCATCGGTTCGACCGATTCCTGTTCGGTCGGTGTCGGTTCGGCCGATGCCGATGCCGCTAGCCCCTCTTCCGTCCTGCTTTCAATCGGTTCCGGCGTCGGTTCCGGTTCCTCGATAGTCGTGACTTCCTTGTTCTCGCTGATGACGCTTTCGGCGCCACAGCGCTGACATTTCTCGAACTCCCGAACCGCGACCACCACTTCGTTACCTTGCTCTTCGCGCTCGCGCTCGATTTCGGACTCGCCGTAGTCGTGACCTAACAGCGAACATCTGAGACCCATTAAGTGAGGGTTATTTTCACGGTGTGATAAAAGGGTACTGTTTTTTTGGACCTCAGCCGAAGTTTTCGGACTTCGCCTCGTCCGGGTCGTGCCCGACCGTCGCCAGAACGTCCCGTGCTTCCGTCAGGAACGGCGTGAATCCGTAGATAAATACCTGTCCGTCCGCGCGCGAGAGAACCGTCCGCGCGTTCTCGCTCTCGGGAAGCGGTTCGTCGGTGATGACGACCGTCGCACCGCCCGCTTCCAGTTCCCGCAGTCGTTCCTCGTGGACGGGGGCGTCGTCCTGATAGACGATGGTCACGTCGCCGCCCGCCGCGAGCGCGCGCTCTCCGATTCCGACTGCCGGGCCGACACCCGGTCCGCCCGCGAGAACGACGACGCTCGGTTCGCCCTCGTAGTACGACCGCCCGAACGGACCGGCGATTTCGACGGTCTCTCCGGCATCGCGCGCCGCGAGCCAGGGGCCGAGTTCGCCGTCCGGGTCGACGGCGACCGTGATCTCGAACGTCCCCTCCGCGTCGGGCGACGAAAGGGTGTAGTGGCGCGTAATCTCCTCGCCATCGACGGTTCCCGCGACTTGCAGGAACTGTCCCGGCCGAGCCGAAAAGTCCGAAGGTGCCTCGATCTCCAACGCGATTGTATTTCCGCCGACATTACTCACCGACTTCACTTCGACCTCAGTTCCATCCATATCCTACCTTTGGCCGTAAGTACCAAATTCCTTGCCGATTCACCGAGTCCGCTTCAGAAGGCTTTTGATTTGCCACCGGGTAGCCTAGCAACGATGCAAGACCTGAACTGGGCCATCGGCGGCGAAGCCGGCGATGGAATCGATTCGACCGGGAAAATCTTTGCGCAAGCACTCTCCCGGGCGGGCCGACATGTCTTCACGTCGAAGGATTTCGCGTCCCGTATCCGAGGTGGGTACACCGCGTACAAGATTCGGTCGTCTACCGACCGAATCGAGAGCGTCGTGGACCGATTGGACATTCTCGTAGCACTGACCCAGCGGACGATCGACGAGAACCTCGATGAACTTCACGAGGACAGCGTCATCATCTACGACGGGGAACGAACGGAGATGGAGGACGTCGACATTCCCGAGGAGATGATCGGGCTGGCCGTTCCGCTCCGCAGCCTCGCGAAGGACGCTGGCGGAACCATCATGCAGAACATCGTCGCGCTCGGCGCTGCCTGCGAAGTAACGAACTTCCCCATCGAGAACCTCGACAGCGCACTCGAGAAGAAGTTCGGTTCCAAAGGTGAGGCCATCGTCGAGAACAACAAGAAAGCCGCCCTTCTCGGGCAGGAGTACGTCCAGGAGGAGTACGATCACGACTTCGATTACGACGTCGAGACGACGGACAACGACTACGTCCTGCTCAACGGTGACGAGGCCATCGGGATGGGCGCACTCGCCGCGGGATGTCGGTTCTACTCCGGCTACCCGATCACGCCGGCGACGAACGTCATGGAGTATCTCACGGGCCGAATCGAGCACTTCGGCGGCACCGTGATGCAGGCCGAGGACGAACTGTCGGCCATCAACATGGCGCTCGGCGCGGCGCGCGCAGGCGCACGTTCGATGACGGCGACGTCCGGTCCGGGTATCGACCTGATGACCGAGACGTTCGGCCTCATCGCACAGAGCGAGACGCCGCTCGTCATCTGTGACGTGATGCGCTCCGGTCCATCGACCGGGATGCCGACCAAGCAGGAACAGGGCGATTTGAACATGACGCTGTACGGTGGCCACGGCGAGATTCCGCGGTTCGTCGTCGCACCGACGAACATCGCAGAGTGTTTCCACAAGACCATCGAGGCGTTCAACTTCGCCGAGAAGTACCAGACGCCGGTCTTCCTGCTCGCCGACCTCGCGATGGCGGTCACCGAGCAGACGTTCGCGCCCGAGGAGTTCGACATGGACGCGGTCGAAATCGACCGCGGAAACGTCGTGGACGAGGACGACATCGACGCGTGGACGGACGAACAGGACAGGTTCCAACCCCACTTCCCGACCGCGGACGGCATCAGCCCCCGCGCGTTCCCCGGAACGAAGGGCGGTGCCCACATGTCCACCGGTCTCGAACACAACTCGCTCGGTCGCCGGACGGAAGACACCGAGATTCGTGTCGAGCAGGTCGACAAACGCAACCGCAAGGTCGAGACGGCCAAGGAAGAGGAGGACTTGACGCCGCGCGAGTTCGGTGACTCCGACTCGGACACGCTCGTCATCTCGTGGGGGTCGAACGAAGGGCCGATGCGTGAAGCCCTCGACTTCCTCGAAGCGGACGACGTGAGCGTTCGGTTCCTCTCGGTTCCGTACATCTTCCCGCGTCCCGACCTCACCGAGGACATCGAGTCCGCGGACACGGTCATCGTGGTCGAGTGTAACGCCACCGGGCAGTTCGCGGACGTTCTCGAACACGACGCGCTTACCCGTGTCGAGCGGATAAACAAGTACAACGGTATCCGATTCAAGGCCGACGAACTGGCTGACGATATCAAGGCGAAACTCGGACAGGAGATAGAAGCATGAGTTCAGAGGTTCGATTCACCGACTTCAAGTCGGACAAGCAACCGACGTGGTGTCCCGGATGCGGTGACTTCGGGACGATGAACGGGATGATGAAAGCACTCGCCGAAACCGGCAACACGCCGGACGACACGTTCGTCGTCGCCGGTATCGGCTGCTCCGGTAAGATCGGGACGTTCATGCACTCCTACGCCATCCACGGCGTTCACGGACGTGCGCTCCCGGTCGGCACGGGTGTCAAACTCGCCAACCCCGACCTCGAAGTGATGGTCGCGGGTGGTGACGGTGACGGGTACTCCATCGGTGTGGGTCACTTCATCCACGCAGTTCGACGCAACGTGGACATGTCCTACGTCGTCATGGACAACCGCATCTACGGACTGACGAAGGGACAGGCCTCGCCGACCAGCCGCGAGGACTTCGAAACGAGCACGACGCCGGAAGGCCCCAAACAGCCGCCGGTCAACCCGCTCGCGCTCGCGCTCTCGGCGGGCGCGACGTTCATCGCACAGTCCTTCTCGACGGACGCACAGCGTCATGCGGAAATCGTCCAGAAGGCCATCGAGCACGACGGCTTCGGCTTCGTGAACGTCTTCTCGCCGTGTGTCACGTTCAACGACGTGGACACGTACGACTACTACCGCGACGCCATCGTCGACCTCGCGGACGAGGGTCACGACCCGCACGACTACGACGCGGCAAAGGAGAAAATCCTCGACGCCAGCAAGGAGTATCAGGGCGTCATCTACCAGGACGAGGACAGCGTCCCGTACGGCGAACTCCACGGTCTCGGGAAGAACATGACCGAGATTCCGGACGGCGCACCCGAGGACGCGATGGACCTCGTGCGCGAGTTCTACTGAAGCAGTTCGGGTTCCATTTCGATTTTGTTTTTTCCGCAACGACCAGCCAACCCGCTGTCGACCGGCCATGGTAGTGTGAGACACAGACACATCTGACCATCCGCTCACGACGAAAACCCGGTTCATCAAGCCGTTTGCGCCTGTTTTTTATGAGATGAACGGTAAGAAGGTATAGAGATGACTGCGGACATGTGTACTGTCGTTAGCGGCACCGGGTGTTCCCCCGCCGTGACGACATTCGACTCTTATGACACTGGCCGACGCTGCGACGGAACCGACGGCCGTTCGACCGCCGATTCCCCCTCATTGCAAGCGTTCGAAACGGAGGAACCCTCCTCATGTGCGACGAAGGTGACGGCATGAGCGAGCACTACGATGTGATCATCGCAGGTGCGGGCCCCGCCGGTGCGCAGTGTGCGCGGGACTTGGCCCAGCGTGGCTACGAGGTCGTCGTCCTCGAAGCCGAGAAGGAAGACGGCTTCCCACAACAGAGCAACAAATCGACCGCTGGGACGTTCTCGTCGATGATGGCGGCGTTCGGCATCCCGGACGAAGTCGTGATGAACTACACCGACAACGTCGTCCTCGAATCCCCGAACGAGTACTTCGCCAAGTCCCAACCGGGTGCGGTTCTCGAATTCGCCGATTTCAAGCGCTTCTTGGTGGAAGACAGCCGGGAGGAAGGTGCCGAATACTGGTTTGGCTCCCGCGTCGCGAAGCCGATCATGGAGCACAACGAGATCGTCGGGGTTCGCTACTCCGGCAATCAGGAAGTGTACGGCGACATCATCATCGACGCGACCGGTCCGAGCGCCCCGCTCGCAAAGCATCTCGGCGTGAGCGACCTCAAGCGCGAAAATCAGGCCATCGGCGTCGAGTTCGAGATGGAAGGCGTCGATATCGACCCCGAGGGGTACGCCGACCTCACGGACGCGATGATGCTTCGACTCGATCACGACCTCGCGCCCGGCGGCTACTCGTGGATCTTCCACACGGGCGAGGACACGGCGAAAGTCGGACTCTGTTACATCCAGAACGAGAGCCACAGCGACTACGCCAAGGAGGGCATGGGCATCGACGACTACCTCCAGTACTGGCTCGACAACGACCCACGGTTCGCGAACGCGGAGCGAATCGAAGGCAAGCAACACCGTGGCTCCGCCCACATCCAGACGCCGGGCGCGCTCTCCACGGACAACTTCATGGCCATCGGCGACACCGTTCCGACTATCGACCCGCTCTGGGGCGAGGGTATCCACGTCGGCATGAAGTCCGCACGCGCGGCGGCGATAACCGCCGACCGCTGTTTCATGACGACCACCCCCGACACGTCGGCGGACAACATGTCCATCTACGACAACCTCTGGCACAGCAACGTGGCACCCAACGCCCGGATGCGCCTGCTGATGACGCAACTGCTCTACCTCGCCGAAAACGAGCGCTACGACACGCTGATTCGCGACCTCAAACAGCTCAGCCACAGCACGCTGGCGAACGCGAACAACGGCCAGATTCGCGGCATGCTGAAGCTGATTCACCGGGAGGACATCCCGCTCCTCAAGCGGTTCGCCAAAGAGCGGCTTCCGCTGTAACGGTCGGATCTCGAAGTACTCTCCGTTTTACTCGGTTCTCGAAGTGCTCACTTGTCGAAATCAGTTTCCGCTTTCGACATCGCGCTTCCGCTCTCGTGAATCCGCTCCCGATACTTTTCGAGCGCTTCGTCCAAGGCGTCGCCCGCGTCCACGTCGAGGGCGTTCGCCACCGCGAGCAGCGAGAACAGCGCATCGCCGATTTCGTCCGACTTCACGTCGAGCGCTTCCGAATCAGCCCCCCATTTCGATGATTTCGTCGCGTCGGCCGCGATTTCGCCAACTTCGGCCGCCAAGTCGAGAATCTGGAACTCCGGGTCGCACGTCATGCCGTGCTCTTCCATGAACGCGGCGACGGTTTGCTGTTCGTCCATGTTCACAGTCAACGACAGTTCGAAGTAAATTTTCGGGGTGTTGCTTCGATGATAAGTACGACGCGGTCGGCATCGTTTCGGAGAACCGACCTCGTCGGTTCCGCCAAGACAATTACTCTACTCGTCGTCGCGTTCGCCCACAGGTTGAACTCCCGCGCTCTCGTCGCTTCGCTCATGGACGAAACCCACGTCGTGACCTGCATGCTGCGCAACCGTGGGGAGGTGTTGCTCCTCCGGCGAAGCGAGGAGGTGGGGTCGTACTCCGGGCAGTGGGGAGGGGTGGCCGGACACGCGGAGGGGAACCCCGACGCCCTCGCGCGCGAGGAAATCGAGGAGGAGACCGGACTGCTGGACGACTGCACGTTCGTCCGAGCGGGCGACCCGTTCGAGGTGGACGACGAATCGCTGGACAAACGCTGGGTCGTGCATCCGTACCTGTTCGACTGTACGAACCGGGACGTACGGATCGACTGGGAGACGACCGAGGCGGAGTGGGTCCAGCCGACGGAAATCCTTCGTCGAGAGACGGTTCCGGACCTCTGGACCTCCTACGACCGCGTCGCGCCGACGGTCGAATCGGTCGGCGAGGACGCCGAACACGGGTCGGCGTATATCTCCGTCCGGGCGCTCGAAGTCCTTCGGGACCGAGCGGGAACGTGTGCGGTTCGCAGGGAGAGCAACAGCAGAGACTGGAACGAACTCGCCGCCCTCGCCCGCGACTTGCTCGACGCCCGTCCGAGCATGGCCGCGCTGGGAAACCGCGTGAATCGCGCCATAGCCGACGCGAGCAGGGGAGCGGACCCCGAGACGGTCGAACGCGCCGCTATCGAGGGCATCGAACGAGCCTACCGCGTGGACGAGGACGCGACGGAAAACGCCCGTGAGGAAATCGCCGACGCCGCGGTGCTCACGCTCTCGCGCTCGGGGACCGTGCTCGATGCGCTCCGGAACGCGGCGCGCGTGTTCGTCGCCGAATCGCGTCCCGCGAACGAGGGAGTGGGCGTGGCGGAGGCGCTGGCCGAGGGAACCGACGTAACCCTGCACACCGACGCCGCGACGGCGCACGTGCTGGCGACCGAAGAAATCGACTGCGTCGTCGTCGGCGCGGATTCGGTGCTCCCGAGCGGCGACGTGGTGAACAAGACCGGAACGCGGGGCGCGGCGCTCGCGGCGAACCGGGAGGACGTCCCCGTTCTCGTCGTCACCGCGACCGACAAGGTTCGGACGACGGACGAACCCGTGCTGGAAGACGGCTCACCGAATGCGGTGTACGACGGCGATGCGGACCTGTCGGTGGTGAATCCGACCTTCGACGTGACGGCCGCCGAACTCGTTTCCGGCTACGTGACCGAGCGCGGTATCCTGGACCGCGGGGGAATCGGTTCGGTGGCCGAGAAACTGGAAGGTCTCTCACAGTGGACCGACGACCGTTCCTGAGCTGAATCAGCGGGAAACAGCGTTTGGCTGATGTACGAGGAAGAGTTCGCCGAACTTGTCGAAATGGCTCGACCGAGTAATTGTCGGTGAGTAATTACTAATGTTTTGACCAGAGAGATTTGCCAATGAAGCTCCATACGGAAAATCTCGGAAAGCAGTACTCGGAGCAAGTCTGGGGAATCCGTGACGTCACCCTGGAGATGCACGACGGGATTCACGGTCTGTTAGGCCCGAACGGAGCGGGGAAATCGACCCTCATGAGCGTTCTCACGACCGTGATGAAACCGACGACCGGCACGGCATACTGGAACGATACAGATATCGTCGAATCGCCGGGAGCCGTTCGACCCGTTCTCGGCTATCTCCCGCAGGATTTCGGCGTCTACCCGGACCTCAAACTCGAAGAGTTTCTCGACTACGTCGCCGCCCTCCGTGGACTCGACAGCGAGACGGCGAGTGCCCGTATCGACGAGCTGTTGACCCTCGTAAATCTGGTCGATGTCAGGGGACGAAAGCTCAAGACGTTCTCGGGTGGCATGCGTCAGCGCGTCGGTATCGCACAGGCGTTGCTCAACGACCCGGACCTCCTCGTCGTGGACGAACCGACGGTCGGGCTGGACCCCGAAGAGCGCGTTCGGTTGCGGAGCGCCTTGGCGAACACCGCCAGCGACCGTATCGTCATCCTCTCGACGCACATCGTTCCGGACGTCGAAGCGACGGCCAACAAAATAGCGCTGCTGGACGACGGCCGACTGGTCACGCACGCGAGCGTCGAGGAACTCATCGATCGCGTTGCCGGTGACGTGTACGAGTGCATCGTGTCGCAATCGGAGCTGAACGCGTTACGCGAGGAGTATCCGATCTGTAGTACCGTCCAGCGGTCGGACGGGGTCAAAGTTCGGCTGATCGCCGAGACGCCGCCGACCGACGCCGAACCGGTAACCCCGACGCTCGAAGACGCGTATCTCGAAACGGTCGAACACCGGCACGGGAGCTAAGATGACACGAACGACCGGGACGCGGACGAAGCTACGACAGTCCTACCACGTCGCGCGGGCCGATTTCCTTCAGCGAGCACGCTCACGTCGCCTACTGGTCGTGTTGGCCGTGATCGCGTACGTCGGATACCTGGTCAACGTGGGGGGAATCAAGCTCGCGTACCAGATACACCGCGACGGGACGATGACGGCTTTCCACGGGGAGCCGACGGCAGCGTACATCGGGTTGAAAGCAGGGCTGACAGGATCAGTGGTGCTGTTGTTCGTCGGATTTTATCTGATGAAGAACGTGCTCGACCGCGACCGAAAGTACGAGGTTACACGGCTGGTCGCGAGCACCCCAATTTCGGACCGAACGTATCTCGTCGGAAAGTGGCTGAGTAACGTCGCGCTCGGCGTCGTCATCGTCGTGACGCTCGGGTTGTCCACCATCGCAAACCACGCGGTCAACGGCGTCGGTCCGACGAACCCGATTTCGCTCCTGTTCCCGCTGTTCGTCTTCGCGCTTCCCCTCTGTGCGCTCGTCGGGGCAGTTTCGCTCCTCTTCGAAACCGTCGATACGTTGAACGGCACGTTCGGAAACATCTGCTATTTTTTGCTCGTTCCGATGGTGTTGGGAACGACACTCTCGCCGGTCGGGAGCACGCTGCCGAGCGAACTCCCCCTCTGGACGAAAGGGTTCGACGTCATGGGCTATCTCGCAGTGTACTCGCTGACGGCGGGCGCGCTGCTCGCCCAACAACCGATGTACGACGGGGGTCTTCCGTCGGTCGGCACGCTCGAAGCACAGAAGACGTTCTTTTGGAACGGCGGAGCGTGGCCACATTGGGTGTTCCCACAACGTCTCGGATTGGTGCTTCTCGGACTTCTCGTGGTCTTCCTTTCGACCGTTCCGTTCGACCGCTTGTCATCGACCGAACCATCGAGTGGCGGGGGGTGGTTCCCACGGCTCCGCGTTGGCGTGCCGACGTTCGGCGTGCCGTCTCGAATACGGGCTTCGATACCCGTCGTCGGCGGAACCGATAGTTCGACATCTCCGACCGGAGGGCAGACGGTCGAATCGGTATCCCTGACCCCCGTCGAGAGTCGGGGTTCCGGTGAAATCCGTCAACTGGCCGTCGCCGAGTTGCGGCTCGCGCTTCGGGGACGACGGTGGTGGTGGTACTGTGGGGCCGCCCTCCTGGTCGCGATTCCGCTCGGCAGCCTTCTGACTGCCGGTGTCACGCAGGTCCCGGTCGATGCCTTCCGCACGTCGGTGTACCCGTTGGCGTTCGTCTGGCCGCTGTTGATCTGGTCCGAGATGGGGGTCCGAACGGTTCGCCATCGGATGATGCCGCTGGTACTCGCTTCGACGAATCCGATTCGACAACTCGTCGCGGAGTGGCTCGCCGGCGTCCTCGTCGCGGTTGCCGTCGGGAGCGGCATGCTCGTGGTGTTCGTCGTTACCGGACGAACCGCGTTACTGGCCGGATTCGCGAGTGGCGTGCTGCTCCCCCCCTCGTTGGCGAGCGCGGCCGGAGGTTGGAGTCGGACGTCCACTCTGTTCGAGCTCTCGTATCTGGCGCTCTGGTACGTCGGCCCGCTCAACGGCGGTTCCCTCCTCGACTTCATCGGTGTGACCACGGACAGCGTTGCGATGGGTGTGCCGTTCGCCTTCATCGGAGTTAGCGCCGTCCTCTTCGGACTTGCGTTGTTCCGCCGGAAGCTGGAAATCGAATAGCGCGAATCGGAAACCCATCGCGGTTCGTCGGACGGGGTACCACAGCGGGCAGGGCCACTACGTGACCCTTTTCACCCCCTACCCTCTACCATCGGTCGGTGGTGATGACGAGATGTTACCCCCACTGAGCCCCTTGTGATGATGGGTTTAACACCGAACCACCGCTTCGATTCACGACGGACGTGACTTCTCGTTCCGATCTTATACGCCTTCGAGCACCGCGACAGCCACCGCGCCGACGACGAGCGTCGTCCGCGGAATCGCGCCCGGTCGGTCGATGCGCACGTCGTAGATGGTCCGGGGATGAATTCGCTTCCCGAGAGTGCCGATGTGTTCGCCGTTCGAGGCCGTGATGGAGAACGTACGGGGGAACGGAGAGACGAGTTTCGTGACGCCGTTCAACGCGCCGAAGACGCCCCGTCGGGAATCGAGTTCGGCGAGCGTCTCGCCGTCCGGTCGTTCGATGGTCCAGTGGCGACTGCCAAGGTCGAACTCCTTCGTGAGGACGAGTCGAGGTTCCTCGGTTCCGGCTTCGACGACGGTGAACTCCCCGGCGATATCGTAGGTCTGTCCCGAATCGACGTGGAAGACGGGATTGCCATCCGAATCCTCGAACGGGAACGTCGCTTTTCCGCCCGCGACCCCTCGTTCGGTGGCGAGCACCGTTTCGCCGTCCGCGTCGTTCACCCATAGCTCCTCGCGGAGAAAGTGTCGCTTGACCGTGCACTGTTTCGGCTCGAACGACCAACCGCCGATGGCACCGCGTCCAGTCATCGTGCCCGATTTGGTACCGGGGTGACAGGAAACCACCGATCTGGTACCGGGGTGACAGGAAACTATCGGCGATCCCGATCCGACTGCCGCCGTCCGAAGATTCATCCTGTCGCCGTGGGTACCCCCTCCATGGAGATATCTCACCTCGGTGTCCACGAGTCCGTTCGCGCCATCTTCCCTCCCGCACAGTTGCGGGATGCGCTTTCGTCCGTCGACCCGACGGTCGTCGTCGTGGGCGACGACCCGGACGAGTTGGCAGACTGCGACGCGCTCGTCACCTTCGCGTACCGTGATTCGTTTGTCGATGCCGACCTCGAATGGATCCACTCGGTTCAGGCCGGATACGACCGCTTCCCGCTGGACGAGTTCGAGGACGCGGGGATCATTCTGACGAACAGCACGGGGATTCACGGCACCAGCGTCGGGGAGACCGTGTTGGGGACGATGCTCCAACTCGCCCGCCACCTGCACGTCTACACCCGCCAGCAGGTCGACCACGAGTGGAGTCGCCCGGACTGGGACGAACCGTTCACGCTGCAGGGCGAATCGCTCTGCGTGGTGGGTCTCGGCACGCTCGGACAGGGAATCGCCAAACGGGCCGACGCTATCGGTATGCACGTCACCGGCGTCCGCCGCTCGGCCGAGTCGGTTCCCCACGTCCGGACCGTCTACGCGGACGACCACCTCCACGAGGCCATCTCGAACGCCCGCTTCGTCGCGCTGGCTACCCCGCTCACCGCCGAGACGGAAGGGTTGATGGGCGAAGCGGAGTTCGACGCCATGCGGGACGACGCCTACTTCATCAACGTCGCCCGTGGACCCTGCGCCGATCAGGATGCCTTGGTTGCCGCCCTGCAAGACGGGGGCATCGCCGGTGGCGCACTCGACGTGTTCGAGGAGGAGCCGTTGCCCGAGGACTCGCCGCTCTGGGACATGGACGACGTCATCATCACGCCGCACGCCTCCGCGATGGAGGTGGATTACTACGATCACATCGCGGAACTGGTCCGGGAGAACGTCCAGCACATCGACGCCGACGAACAACTCACGAACCGCGTCGTCTGAGTCGTGACTGGGCAGTCGATGTCCATCTCCCGGGAACTGCAATCACGAAAAATACGGCGGATCGAGAAACCCCAACTCGGTCCCCATTCGCCACTGCCCCTACAGTCGCTCGGCGGTGTTCAGGTAGATTCGGTAACAGCGCTCCAGCACGTCGATGCCGACGCTCTCGTTCTTCGTGTGGGCTTCACCGGGTTCGGAGGCACCGCAGACCACGCACGTCACGCCCGCTTGTGCCAACCAGCCCGCGTCCGTGGCGTGGGGTTTCGTCACCTGTTCGGGGTCGCTGTCCTGTGCGTCTTCCGCCGCCGCGAGCACCGTGTCGGCGAAGTCGGCGTCGTCGCACTCCATCGGTGGCAAGTCCTGTTCGACGGACCACTCGACGCCGTCGATTTCCTCGACCGCTTCGAGGGCGGCGCGTTCGCCGGGGACGGTGCGCTCGTCGATGGTGACGTCACAGGTCGCGGGAATGACGTTCCACGCGCTACCGCCCTCGATTTCGGTGGCGACGACGCTCCCCGAGAGTTCGTTCCCGAGGACGGAGACGGTAGGAACCGAACAGTCGCGCACGATGTCCACGGCGTCGGTGGCGCGGTAAATCGCGTTTTCGCCCGCTTCGGGTTCGCTGGCGTGGGCGGCCGTTCCGTGTGCCGTGATGGTGCTCGCCCGACGGCCCCGGTGGGCGACGACGACGTCCGTGACGTCCGCTTTCGAATAGTTCGTGGAGCCTTCGGCGATGATAGCACAGTCCGGCGCGAAGTCGTGGTCGATGGCGTAGCGTGCACCGGTCCCGCCGATTTCCTCGCCGACGAAGCTTGCGAAGACGAGGTCGCAGGTCGGGTCGGCGTCGCGGAACGCGAGCATCGAGGCGGCGACGGAACCTTTCATGTCCGCCGCGCCGCGCCCGTACAGGCGTCCATCGCGCTCTTCGACCACGTAGTCGCCGCCGTCGGTCTGGGAGTCGTCCGGCGGAACGACGTCGTGGTGGCCGACGAACGCGAGGGACGTATCGGTCGTTCCGTCGTCCGTCGTTCCGCCGGACTGCGTCTGGGAGCCAGTCGCTCTTCGAGCGATCACGTTTCCTTTTCCGTCGCGGGTGACGTCGGCGTCCGTCTCCGACCGGAGCCATTCCTCGATACGGTCCCCCGCCGCCGTCTCGTCCTCGTGACTCGGAATCGAGACGAGGTCGCGGGTCAACTCGACCAGTTCGTCCATACACCCATCTGTTCGGCGGGGGGCTTAGTATCCAGCAACTCGGCAAGAACGGATCCGGAACTCACGTCGGGAGCGGTAGTTTCACGAGGTGAACTCGTCGGGACAGCATTCGATGATTCGTTCCAAAAACGGGGTTTCCCGATATCGAACCGTCTCAGTCCGATCGTCGTAATCGACCATCGCGGTGTCCCGGAGATACGGAATGTGAACGTGTCGAAGACGTATTTCGGTTTGCTGTGCATTCCCCCCGAGTAGTTCGATCAGTTCTTCGACCGTCGCGGTACCATCCGATGATTCGGAGAGGTAGTACAACAGTCGTCGCCGTTGTTCGTCCGAAAGCGTCTCGAACGTTTCGTCGAGACTCGCGGACGTGAGTGCTACCATCTCGCGCATTTTGTTCTGTTATCCTTCTAATTTTGGCGCTTGCGATAGCAAGTGGCTTTGGCAGCAAGTGACGAAACTCGGAAGCGAACGGCGGAACCGTCAGATTCCACAGTCATCGACGTATTCGTACTCCGCGTAGCGTCGAGTTTCCGCTCGACGGCGTCGAGAAGCCACTCCTCGACTGTTTCGTCCGTGAGGTCGGCTTCGATTCGGTCGCGCGTCTCGGCGTCGACGGTGAGAACGAGGTGGGCGTGACGCATCGACCCACATACGTTACCGACTACCAAAAGCATGACTCACACGCTGAAACCCTTATCAGGCTACCGCACGAACCGAGAGACATGAACGTAGTGCCGGATACGAGCGCCGTCGTCGATGGCCGAGTTTCCCAGAAAGTCGGTGACGGTGACTTTGCCGGGGCGACGGTTCTCATCCCCGAAGCCGTCGTTAGCGAACTCGAATCGCAGGCGAACAAAGGAGAGGAGAGCGGATGGGACGGTCTGTCGGAACTGCAGCGACTCGCGGACTTCGCGGACGCGGGCGACATCGACCTCGATTACGTCGGGGTGCGCCCCGGACCCGAAGAGCAGGGGTACGCCCACCGCGGCGAGATAGACGCACTCATCCGCGAACTGGCCGAGGAACACGACGCCACCTTCGTCACGAGCGACCTCGTGCAGAGCGAGGTGGCGAAGGCCAAGGGGTTGGACGTGGAGTACATCGCGCCGAAGACCGAGGACGTCGGCCGACTCAGTATCGAGGATTTCTTCGACGAGCAGACGATGAGCGTCCACCTCCGGTCGCGGATGCCGCCGATGGCCAAGCGCGGCGAGATCGGCGACATGCACTATCAGAAGATCCGCGACGACCCCTCGACCGACGAGGATCTCAAGGAGTACGCACAGGAGATCATCCAGAGCGCGAAACAGAGCAACGAGGGCTTCATCGAGATCGACGAACCGGGCATGACCATCGTCCAGTTCCGCGACTACCGTATCGCCATCGCGGAACCGCCGTTCGCTGACGCGTGGGAGATCACGGCGGTCCGACCCATCGTCAAGACCTCGCTGGACGACTACGAGCACGCGGACGAACTCCGCGGGCGACTCCTCGAACGCCAGCGCGGCGTTCTCATCTCCGGTGCGCCCGGTGCCGGGAAATCCACCTTCGCACAGGCCGTCGCGGAGTTCCTCGCGGACAACGACTTCGCCGTGAAGACGATGGAGAAACCCCGCGACCTGCAGGTCGGCCCGGAGGTCACCCAGTACACCGAACTGGCTGGCGAGATGGAGAAGACCGCCGACTCCCTGCTGATGGTGCGGCCGGACTACACCATCTACGACGAGGTGCGGAAGACGAACGACTTCGAGGTGTTCGCCGACATGCGTCTCGCGGGCGTCGGCATGGTCGGCGTCGTTCACGCCACTCGCCCCATCGACGCGCTCCAGCGACTCATCGGCCGGGTCGAACTCGGCATGATTCCGCAGATCGTGGACACCGTCGTCTACATCGAGGCCGGGCAGATCGAGAAGGTGTACGACGTTCGGACGGAGGTCAAGGTGCCCGCGGGCATGACCGAGGAGGACCTCGCCCGCCCCGTCATCCTCGTGGAGGAGTTCGAGACCGGAACACCGGAGTACGAGATTTACACCTTCAACCGGCAGGTCGTCACGGTCCCTTTGGAGGACGGTGACGAGAAGGAGACCGGCGTCTCCCGACTCGCCCGACAGGAGATCGAGCGCGAAATACAGTCCGTCTCGCGCGGGCACGTCGACGTCGACCTCCAAGGCCAGAACAAGGCCGTCGTCTACGTGGACGAAAACGACATCTCCTACGTCATCGGCAAGGGCGGCGGGCGCATCGACGACATCGAGAACCGCCTCGGCATCGACATCGACGTGCGGACCCACGACGAGAAACCGTCCTCGGTCGGGACGACGGCGGTGGCTCCAAAGGGGAACGTCGTTACCCCCGAAATCACGTCGCGTCACGTCATCATCCCGCTCGACGGCCACGCCGGGGAGACCGTCGAGGTGCAGGCCGACGGCGAGTACCTGTTCACCGCGACGGTCGGCCGCGGCGGCGATATTCAGGTTTCCCGCGGCAGCGCCATCGCGGAGGAACTGGAGTACGCCATCGACCGGGAACGCCAGATTACCGTCGTTTCGGCGTAATTGGACAGCGTTCAGTCACTATTTGCTCGTGGGAAATCAGCCATCCGCGTCGATTTACGCAATTTTCACGAGCCGTCGTGGTGCTATCTCAAGAATATCCGTTCGAGTAGCTATCGTCCATCAGTAAACGTATCAATCAAAAATATTTATTCTGGTGTGTGTGCTAGATACAAGCTGCCATGCCACTATACATGGACGTACACCGGGGGGTAGAAGGGACCGCCGAAGACGTGGCGAGGGCACACGAGCAGGACATCGAGACCCAGGAGGAACACGGGGTGGAGTACAAGACCTATTGGGCAGGCGAGGACGAGGGAGTGGTCTTCTGCCTCTTCGAGGCACCGAACAAAGAAGCAGGCGAGAAGGTTCACCGGGAGGCACACGGACTCGTCGCCGACGAAATCTTCGAAGTCGAAGAAGGCGAGTGATCGTTCGTCTGTGCACCTCTGTTTTTAGTCGTGATCGATTCAGGGACCCGGTTTTTATCCGTTTTACCGATACTCCGCTAGCTCTGCGACCACGTCCGAGGTCGCCACGCGCCACTCCTCGATGAGCGCGTCCTCGAACGGTTCTTCGTCCCAGTCGTCTATCTCGTCGTTCTCCTCCAACCACTCGACGGTCCGGGCGACGCCGGTCTCGAAGTCGACCGTGTACTCGTGGTTCAGATCGCGTTTCGCCTTGCCGTTGTCGAACGTCGTGGCGAACTGGAAGTGATCGCGGAGCATGCCGGTCCGCTCCGGGACACCGACGTGAGCACGTCGGTCGGGATGTGGACGAGTTCCGGTTCGGGCGCGCCGATGGCGCTGGCGACGCGGCGGTGGTACTGGTTCCACGTGATGAACTCCTCGCTGGTGACGTGGTAGGCCTCGCCGTACGCGGCCTCGTTGCCGACGGCGTTCACGAACGCGCGGGCCACGTCGTCACGGTGGCAGGGTCCCCAAATCGAGGTGCCGTCGCCGTGGACGACGATAGGTTTTCCCGCCCGAAGGCGGTCGAGGTAGTACGTGTCGTCGCCGAAGGTGTGGAGGACGCCGCCGCCCTCGCCGTAGGTGCTCCACGGACGGATGACGGTCGTTTCGAACTTCCCGTCCTCGTGAGCGCCCATGAACACGTCCTCGGCGTCGGCCTTGTTGCGACCGTAGTCGCTCACGTTCGGGTGTCTGTCGGCGTCCTCGGTTATCGGGTTGCGCTCCGGTGGGCGGTGGTAGACATCGACGGTGCTACAGAAGACGTACTGGTCGATGTGGGGCGCGACCGCATCGACGGTCTTCCGCGCCGTCTCGGGCGAGAAACAGACCATGTCGACCAGCGCGTCCGGGTCGGCGTCCGCGACCGCCGCTTCGAGGGCGTCCGTGTCGTGTCGGTCCCCCTGTACGTGCGTCACGGTCTCCGGCAGTTCGCCGTCGCCGTCGTGGTTCCCGCGCGTGAAGACCGTCACGGACCGGTCGTCCGCGACGAGTTGCGTGACGATGCCGGTGCTGATGAGTCCGGTACCGCCGATAACGAACACGTTCATACCGTGTCGTTCGTGCGTGAGAACTAATGGATGCGGGTAGCGGCGAGCGAATCGAACCATCGCAGTCGGCAAAAGGAAAAACGAAAATTGGGAGAGATGAGCGGGGTTATTCGGCACACTGGGCGTCGACGGACTGGTCCGTCTCCGCCTCGGTCGGGACGTTGATTTCGTAGAGGTTCTGTCGCGCGTCGGCGAAGTAGATGTCTTCGTCCACGACGCCGATGTCTTCGAGTCGTTCGAGCGCGTAGCGGACCGTCCGTGCTGACAGCATCGATTCGTCCACGATCTGTTTCTGCGTCAGCGATCCCTTGTATTCGAGAACTTTGAAAACTAATTTCGCACTGGGTGGTAGGTCGTCGATTTCCTCCCGTTCAGTTTGGCTCATCATCGTTACGAATCGAAACACCCCATCGCCATAAAACTATTGAGACGGAGTGACACGGAAAGGGCACGCGTGGCCACTACGACGGTCGTTTTCGGGGGACGAAACGGGTCTCGAAGCGTTTTTGCCGACAGCGCAGCGTCGGCATTGATACTGTTTCACATACACATCGTAAAAGTCATCCACCGTCTGTATTCGGGGGTCGTTCTCCCGAGGGTTTCGTCCCACTTCGGCTTCCCTACGAAACGGCGTTCTCCCGCGTGACGGAGTCGCCTCTGGAGAAACGGCGAGGGATATGGACAAGCGAACATCTTTTGAGGTAGGATACCCGATTGCCACGCATGGCGACTGAAAAGGCATCTGAGCAACGGGCGTCCCATCTCCGTAGTATTACTATTACGTCGCTCGCGTCGATTGCAGGAATCATCGCCGGAGTGGCCTCCGCCATGGTGGCGGGGACCACGGCCACGGCGGCGAAGGATCAGATGGGATTGGTCATTATGCTCGCGTTCGTGGTAGTGCAACTGCCACTGCTGTATCTCATCGGTTACGAACTGGACGGTGTGAAAGACGCGCTCTTCGTGGCGTTCATGACGTTCTCGCTCTGGTTCATTACGTGGGGAATTCTCCTGATTAACCAAGTGAGGATCTGAGAATGGCAGACGACAGTATCGCGGTCGTGGACCTTGAGCGGTGCTCACCCGACCGTTGCAACTACGAGTGTAAGAACTTCTGCCCGCCGAACCGGACGGGCAAGGAGTGCATCACGCTCCGCGGCGAGGACACGACCGAAGGACAGCCCGACCAGGTCCACATCAGCGAGGAGATCTGTCTCGGCGAGACGTGCGGTATCTGTGTCGAGAAGTGTCCGTTCGACGCCATCGAGATCATCAACCTACCGAGCGAACTGCAGGAGGACCCCGTCCACCGTTACGGGGAAAACGCCTTTTCGCTCTACGGACTGCCGGTTCCACAGGAAGGGCAGGTCACGGGTATTCTCGGTCCGAACGGGAGCGGGAAAACGACCGCGGTGAAGATTCTGGCGGGCGAACTCGCGCCGAACCTCGGCCAGTTCGACGACCCGCCGGGATGGGACACCATCCTCGAACGCTATCGCGGGACGGAACTACAGGACTACCTCGGCGATGTGCGAGACGGCGACGTGACCGTCGCCCGAAAACCGCAGTACGTGGACAAGATTCCGGACCGATTCGACGGGAGCACCGCCGAGTTGCTCACCCGAACCGACGAGCGCGGCGTGCTGGACGACCTCCTTTCCCGCCTCGAAATCGAGCACGTCATGGAACAGGACATCGACAGCCTGTCCGGCGGTGAACTCCAACGCGTCGCGCTGACGGCGGCACTCGCTCGGGACGCGGACTTCTACTTCCTCGACGAAATCACGCCGTATCTCGACATCAGCCAGCGCGTCACGGTCGCCCGCCTGCTACAGGAGATGGCAAACGAGCAGGGTCGCTCCATGCTCGTGGTCGAACACGACCTCGCCATCCTCGACTTGGTGGCCGACAACCTCCACGTCGCGTACGGCGAGCCCGGCGCGTACGGTGTCATCACGACGCCGAAATCGGTCCGCAACGGCATCAACGAGTACCTCAAGGGCTATCTCAACAACGAGAATATGCGGATCCGCCCGAACGCCATCGAGTTCGACGCACACGCCCCGCGCGAGACGGTCACGGCCGACCCGCTCGTGGAGTACCCGGACCTCAGAAAATCGTACGGCGAGGGCGAGTTCTCGCTCGACGTGGAGGGCGGGACGATCTACGAGAACGAAGTGTTGGGCATCGTCGGTCCGAACGGCATCGGGAAATCGACGTTCGCGCGACTGCTCGCAGGGCGACTCGAACCGGACGAGGGCGACGTTGACTTCGCGCTGGATATCTCGTACAAACCTCAGTACATCGAGATCGACCAACCGATGCGCGTGGACGTCTTCCTGTCGTCGCTGACCGACGACATGGGGACCTCCTACTGGGACACGGAAATCTCCCAACCGCTCCAACTCGAACGCATCATGGAGCAGGACCTGACCGACCTCTCCGGCGGCGAGCGCCAGCGAGTCGCCATCGCGGCCTGTCTGTCGAAACCCGCCGATCTCTACCTGCTGGACGAGCCATCGGCGTACCTCGACGTCGAACAGCGCGTCCGCGCGACGCGCGCCATCCGCCGCTACGCCGAGATTCAGGACGCCACCGTGTTGGTCATCGACCACGACACGTACATGATCGACCTGCTCTCGGACCGCCTGATGGTGTTCGACGGCGAACCCGCCGAGCACGGTCACGCCGGACGCCCGAAGGGAATGCGCGACGGCATGAACGACTTCCTCGCCAACCTCGACATCACGTTCCGCCGCGACGAGAACGTGGGTCGCCCGCGCATCAACAAACCCGGCAGCCAACTCGACCGCCAACAGAAGAACGAGGGCGAGTACTACTACAGCTAGAGTCGCGTTTCTTTCATCTCACGCGTTTTCGATCCGCATCAGCGGCGGTCGCTCCGTGCGACTGGTGACAAACGACCCGACGCAGAGCGACGGGACCCATCCCCCGAGAACAGACGAAAGGTACTCAATCCAGAAGTCCGAAGGGTACGAAAATGGGTCTCTCACGGCGACGACTTCTCCAGGCGACCGGCGTGACCGGCGTAGCCGCCCTCGGCGGGTGTCTCAGTCTCGGTCAGAGCGGCGATTCGAACGGCGACTACAATGTCGCGGACGCCCCGATTCCCGATAATCCGGGCAAACACACGTACGCGATTGCGGGAACGGGCAACGCCGATACGACGGTGCAGTACTTCAGCAACTGGAAGTGTCCGTACTGCGCGCAGTTCAGCACGGGCTTTCTGCACACGGTGATGTCCGACTACGTCGAACCGGGGAAGATCGACCTCGAATTCCGGTCGCTCGCGTACTACAACGGCAAACCGTTCCTCGGGGCGGACGCACCACGCGCCTCCGAGGCGGGACTCGCGGTGTGGAACGTCGATCCGCAGTCGTTCTGGAAGTACTACGAGCAGGTGTTCTCCAACCAGCCTTCCGAACAGAAGCAGTGGGCGACGACGGACAAACTGCTCTCGTTCATGAAGAAAGCGGGCGTGAAACACCGGGACGAGATCAAGTCACAGATAGAGTCGAAAAAATACGAATCGGAGCTACAGAAGACCGATCAGGCGGCCCAGAAAGCGGGCGTCAACAGCACGCCGATGTTGATCATCGACGGTCAAACGGTCGCCGCTCTCAAGACGGACAAGGTAACCAAACTGTTGGATTCCGCGACGAACTGACCCGAAACCGAATCCCTTTTTCCCCCGTCTGCGTAGGGAGGAGTAGTGATTTCCACGCTCTCCTCGTGGCTTTCTCTCTCGGACAACCGCGCAAAGTTGTTCGCCGCCCTCACGGTCGTTCTGTTCGCCACCGCAGGAGTCGGGGCGCTCACCGCGCCCGACGGCCCCCACCTGACCGTCGATCAGCAGCGCCCGGCCAACAACACCTACATCGCGTTGCAGGGCTACCAACACGAGGGACGCGCCATCGAGGTCAACCCCGCAGGAAAGATCGTCTGGCAGTACACGAAAGCGGACGACGTGTTCGACATCGAAGCGCTCGGACCGAACCGGGTACAGATCGCAACCGCCGAAGAGATTCCCGACGAAAACTGTCCCGCGAAGTACCGGAACGACGGGTACGAAAACTGCGTTCGTGATTCGCTCCGAATCGTGGAGAAGAGCACGAAGAAGACCCTGTGGAACTACTCGTGGTACGACGCCAAACTCCAGCACCACGAACTCCACGACGCCGACCACTACGTCGTCGACGGCGAGGACCGCTGGGTGATGGTCGATATGGGCAACAACCGCGTGTTCGCCGTGAACCGCGACAAACAGATCGTCTGGCAGTGGAACGCCACCGACACCTACGAATTCCCGGACGGGATGGACAAGGAAGGGGACTGGACGCACGTCAACGACGTGGACCGCATCCGACCGGGCGTCTTCCGGATCAGCCTCCGCAACTTCGATACGGTCGCGGACCTGCACGTGCAGGGGAACGGATCGGTCACTGTCACCCCCGTGGTCGGGCCGAATTCGTACTCGAAATCCGGGAAGATCCTATACGAACAGCACAACCCCGACACGCTGGCCAACGACACCCTGCTCGTGGCCGACAGCGAACACGACCGCGTGGTCGAGATTCGAAACAACACGACCACTTGGACGTACGGAGGGAGCGGCATGTTCGACTGGCCCCGTGACGCCGACCGCCTGTCCAACGGCCACACGCTCATCACCGACTCGTACAACGACCGCGTCGTGGAAATCGACCAAAACGGGAAAGTCGTCTGGGCCATCAAAACCGGGTCGCTTCCCTACGAGGCGGACCGAGTGCCAGGCGAGGGAAGCAACGGTCCGACGGCCAGTCAACTCGGGATTCCGAATCGCACCGAGGGAACGTCCGTCGTGAACGAACGGGTCGATTGGGGCGTCGCGATGGCCAAGTACGTCCTGCCGAACGACCTCGCACAACAGTTGGTCACGATGCTCTTCGGCCTGTTGGCGCTCGTCGGGGCCGTCATCGAACGCCTGCGCTAACGGGTTCGAACCGACATTTCTATCGGTTCCGTGGGTTCGAGCGTCGTTCCCATCCGCACGTCGAGACCGTTTTCGGAGCGTCGGTCTAACGCGACTCGCTGTGCTATCGTCGCCAACACGAGTCTGAGTTCCGCGTTCGCAAACCGCATTCCGATGCAGTGACGCGGCCCGCCGCCGAACGGGAAGTAGGCGTAGTCTGGAAGGTCGGCTTTCATTTCTGCCGTCCAGCGTTCGGGTCTGAACTCGTCGGGGTCGTCGTACCACCGACCGTCATTGTGAATCACGAACTGCGGAAGCGTCAACGAAGTCCCTTCGGGAATCGTGTAGCCACCAACCACCGCGTCCTCGGTCGTCTCGCGGAAGATGACGTAGGCGGGCGAGTACCGACGGAGCGCTTCGGTGACGACTTTGTCGGTGTATTCGAGATTTTCGAGGTCGGCCATCGTCGGCCGCCGACCGTCCAACACGGAATCGAGTTCGTCGTGGAGCTTTCGGCGAACGTCGGGGTTCGTCGAGAGCAGATACCAACAGTAAGTCAGCGCCAGCGCGGTCGTTTCGTGGCCCGCGAAGAGGAACGTCGCCATCTCGTCGCGGAGCGCTTTGGGCGACATCTTCTCGCCGTTCTCGTCCGTCGCGTGGAGGAGCATCGAGAGGAAATCGTCCCCCGGGTCGTCGCGCCGTTCCTCGATGAGGGTGTGGATGGCGTCGTCGAACCGCGCTATTGCGCGTCGATACCGACGGTTGGTAGCGGTCGGAATCCACTCGGGAATCAGCGAACCGACCGACCCTGCGTCGCTCTTCTCGTTGATGGCCCGAGTGATACCGATTGCGGCGTCACGAACTGGGGAGCGTTCGTCACGGATGTCGTGGTCGAACAGCGCTTTCGAGAGGATTCGAAGCGTCAACTCCGCCATCGTCTCGCGGAGTCGAATCGTCTCGCCGTCGTCCCACGAATCGGCCGTTTCGGCGGGGAAATCGACCATCGGTTCGGTGTAGGTGTCGATTCGCTCGCGGTAGAACGCGGGTTGCATCATCGTCCGCTGGCGTCGCCAGAACTCGCCTTCGCTCACGACGAGTCCGTTTCCGACGAACTTCGCTCCGCCGTCCCGAATGAACTCGCTCTTGCCGAACTTCGATTCCTCGGTCACGAGCACCTGCTCGACGTAGTCGGGGTGGAGGACGGTGCAGAAATCCTCGCCCGCAACCGAGTACGACACCACGTCGCCGTACTGGGCTAGTCCGTCGTAGAACGCGAACGGGTCGCGGAGAAATCCGAGCGTGTTTCCGATACCGGGATACGATTTCGGTCCCGGCGGAAGCGGAAACTCCGCCGGTCGGTTCGCCGTGAATTTTGACGCGGTCATGAACGAACGTGGTCGCGCCAATCCGAAGTCGATTCTGTCGAATTCACTAGAGATTTTATAAGCAGAGACGTATCTTTCCGTATGAAATACGTTCGGCTCACGCTCCGCCATCCACGGGAGATGCGAAACCCAATGCAGTCGTTCATCATGGACCACGAGTCGATGGAGCGGGCGGAACTGCTGAACTGGAACCTATCGCACTCCGACCGGGATTACGTCCTCTTTCGAATCGTCGGCGAACTCGAAGCGTACGACGAGGCGGTCGCAAACGCGTCGCTGATTCTCGACTACGAGTTGACGCCGCTCGACGGAACCTCGTTTTACGCGTACATCGAACACGAAAAGCGCGACGTGGATAGCGACTTTCGAACCGCGTTCGCGGGGACGAGCATTCTCGTGATTCCCCCCATCACGTACACAAGCGACGGTGCGATGTGCATGGAACTCGTGGGGAGGGCTGGCGACATGCGAACCGCGATGGCGGAGATGGATACCGACATCGACGTCTCGGTCGAACAGGTCGGCGAGTACGACTCGCCGTGGATGGGACTGTGGGCAAGATTGACCGAGCGTCAGCGGTCGGCACTCGAAACGGCAGTCGAAGTCGGCTACTACGATGTCCCGCGTGAGTCCGGTGTCGAAGCGGTGGGTGAAAAACTCGACTGTGCGCCGAGTACGGCCTCGACACATCTGCGAAACGCGGAATCGAGAATAATGCGGGAACTCGTTCAGAGCACTTGACGCTGACAGGTACCGCAGAGGTTCTCCTCTTTGACGTCCACTTCGCGGACGGTCGGGGAGAAGTTCATCACACAGCGGTTGTTGTCGCAGTGTTCGAGACCGAGGGTGTGCCCGATTTCGTGGACGACTTCCTTTCGAACCCGGTCGGAGAACACCTCTTCGGTCGGTTTGGTCGTGATACCGCCGTCGGAGGAGAGGCCGTCCTTCGTGGGTTCCAGTCGATAGGTGGAGATGACGCTGCCGCGTCCGTCGAGATACGCGAGGCCGAATACGTAGTTCCGGCGACGATAGAAGAGGTCCTCCGGGGTGATGGCGATGTTTTTCTCACCCGTCCCGATACGACTGGCTAGCTCGATGAACCCCTCGGCGCGATACTGGTCGCGGTTCGGGTCGTGGGTCCCGGAGGGAATTTCCTGTCGCTCGTGCACCATTACGTCGCAATCGTAAATCGTCCGAAGGGCCGCTGAAGCCTCGCGTTTGACCCGCCCCGTGACGTCCCCCACGGGGACGATGTCAATCAACATGGCAACTTCTATGAGCGGACGATGCATAAACATCCCGCCGTGGACCCGAAACCCCGTGACGAAATCGTTATGCGGCTCGCCAACTATCAGCGCGCCGTCGAGATCGGAATCGGAAATCGACCGGACGTCGCGGGCGAACTCGCGGCGGCCGGTGTCGCCGTCACCGCGACCGATATCGTCCCACGACGAGTGCCCGACGGCGTCGGATTTCATCTGGACGACGTGACGAAGCCGAAACTGGAACTGTATTCGGGGTCCGACCTGCTGTACGCCCGGAACTTGCCGCCGGAACTCCACCGACCCGCCCTCGCCGTCGCGAAGGAGTGTGACGCCGACTTCGTCTTCACGACCCTCGGCGGCGACGGGCCGTCCGTGCCGGTTCGGCGGGAGACGATTCCGGGCGAGACGCTGTTCTGGGCGCGCGAGTGAGTATAAAAATATCCGTTCTTCGTTCCTGGCGCTTACTCCGCTACGTCGTAGCCGATTTCGGTGATGGCCTGTCGAACGCGGGATTCCGTCGCTGGTTCCCCCTGAACGACGACTTCGTTGGCTCGTGCGTCCGGATCGACGCTGCTCACGCCCCGCAGTCCCGTCACCTCGCTTCGGACGATGTTTTCACAGCTCTTGCAACTCATGCCGATGACTCGGAGGGTGTATCGTTCCATCTGCACTCGAAGGGAGGGCGGGAATTTAGTTAATTCCTTGACACCGTGCAGATATATTGACTATTCGGCTGAAAAACGTTCGAAGGGACGAACGACGACGACGATGACCGTCTACGCTTCGGGTTTCGCCACGACGATGGTTTCCGCGGCGTGCTGATGTGGTTCCCCGCCGGACTCGTCGTCGAAAACGAACTCGTCTTCCTTCAACAGTTCCCAGTCGTCGTAGTAGCTTCCGAGTTCGCCCTGTTCGTAGAAGAATTCGTTGTCACCCCAGTCGGGTGCGGTCGGAATCTCGGGATGGTCCACGAAGGCGAACAGGACGTGAATCCCGCCGTCCGTGGTCGCGGTTTTGAACCGCTCGAACTGCGATTCGCGGTTGTCCGGGCGGAGATACTGGAGCGCACCGCAGGAGTAGACGACGTCCATCGCGGGGAAATCGAGGTCGTTGATGTCGGCCGCGCGGGTCTGAATGTGGACGTCGCGCTCCTCGGCGAGTCGTTCGGCCTTTCGTAGCCCGTTCGGCACGGGATCGACCGCGAGAACGCCGTATCCCTGTTCGGCGAGATACACCGCGTCCCGACCCTCGCCGCTCCCGATATCGACCGCTGCGGGTGCCGTTCGTTCGGGTGCGAACTCCAGTACCGTCTCCACCAACCCGTTGGGATCGGTCCCCCAATAAAATTCGTCGCTCCCGTAAAGTCGCTGGAGTTCGTCGTGATCCATGCACGGACCATGAGAGCGAACGACCATAGTCGGTTCGACAGTCACGCGTTACCGCGGGTGGTGATCGACGATGGGTTCTCCCTCGATTCGGCACATCCTTATCGCCGCGGACGAACGCGATGGTATGAACGCCGACGCTGTCGTGCTGGATATCGACGGGGTGCTCGTGGACGTGGCAAACTCCTACCGGCGGGCGATACTCGAATCCGTCGAGCGGGTCTACGACGACACGGTGCCCAAGGACGCCATCCAGTCGTTCAAGGACGCATCGGGATTCAACAACGACTGGGAACTCACCTACGCGGTGGCGCTGTACGTCCTCGCGTCCCGTGAGAGCCTCGATGACACCATCGAGGAGTTCACCGACCGAATCGCCGCGAACGGGGGCGGATTGGACGCCGCAGAACGGGTGGTCGAGGAGGAACTGCCCGAGGACGACCACGACCGAGTGCGCACCGAATGGGACCCCGCGACGCTCCGCGAGGTGTTCCAGCAACTGTACCTCGGCGCGGACCTGTACGCCGACCTCGAAGGGGACGACCCGACGCTGGACACGCGAGGGTACATCAACGACGAACCGGTCCTCATCTCGGCCGAGACGGTAGAAACGCTCACCGCGAACTATCCCGTCGGCGTCGTGACGGGCAGGCCGAGTGCCGAGGCGGACATCGCCCTCGAACGCGTCGGACTGGACGTTTCGGACGACCGCCGGTTCACGATGGACGACTGGGAGCAGGGCAAACCGCACCCGCACGCGCTGGTGACCCTCGCCGAGCGGTTCGACGCCGAACGAGTCGTCTTCGTTGGGGACACGCTGGACGACATCCAGACGGCCGTGAACGCCGCGGAAGCCGACCCCGACCGTGAGTACTTCGGCGTCGGCGTGCTGACCGGAGGATTGACGGGCGACTCCGGGCGTCGGAAGTACGAATCGGCGGACGCGGCGGCGGTCATCGACTCCGTCGATGACCTGCCCGCGCTGTTGGCGGAACGCTAGTACTGTGCGGTGTGGTTCGCCGTCGCGATTCCCTTCGCGAGACGGGTCACCCCTCGATCCCAAAACGCGGTTTTCGCCGAAGGAACGGCCTAAGCGGCCCGCAGGTGGCCCATAACAAAGGCAATCACGACTGTCTCGGAAATCGGTAGAGCACGCACATCGCGTGCTATCGGAGAATCGTGATTATGACGTATCCAGCCACACAGACGCAGTATCGCATTCGGAGGCGACCGGTGCAATGAAGCTTCGCCCCGTGCTTATCGCCCTCCTCGTCCTCTGCTCGGTCGGGACCGCCGTCGCGCTCCCCCCACCGGGAATTCCCAACGGCCCTCTCCCCGACGCGCCGACGAATCATCACAGCACCTACGCCGTCGAGCAGGGCGGATCGTGTACGCAGGTGTCGCCGATTCACGGCAGCAAGAACGTCGTCGACTTCTACGATTACGAGTCCCCGTACACGAACAAGAGCAGTTGGGCCTACGGCTCCTTCGGGACGAAATCCGTCACGCACGAGAACGGGAGCACGATGTTCCTCTATCAGGCCCCGAGCGGCGTGATAAGTCTCGTGATGATTCACGACCGGATGAACAAAAGCCGGACCGGCGGCAGTCTCCCGATCAGCACGGTGACGTTCAAATTCAGCGGCCTGCCGAGTTCGGGCAAGTGGGTGCTGATGGACGATACGTATCCGCACCGGGACGACAAGTGGTCCCGCAACGAGTTGGACTGGATGTGGGCCGGGTCGCGCACCGACGGCGGCGTCTTCCGCGGTCTGCCGGGTGACTCGAACATCACCGTCACGCCCTCGTGGAACCGGGACGCGGCACTGTACAACCCCTCGGAAGCGCACGAGAACGTCACGTCGTGGTCCTTCCTCACGGGCAGCGTTTCGAACCCCGATTCGAAACAACTCGATATGGACGAACCCGTGAGCATCCACGCCGGAACGTGTGGTGAGTCGCTCAACCCCGTCGTGGGCGTCAGCGGCACGGCCGGTGCCGGAAATCCCGTTTCCTTCGACGCGAGTCAAACGAGCGATTCGGGTGGCTCGCCGACGAAGTACCACTGGGACTTCGACAACGACGGAACGGTCGATCAGACGACGACCCGTCCCACGACCACGCACGTCTACGAAACCCCCGGAAACTACATCGCTCACGTGACGGTTGAGGATAACAACGGCCGCCACGCCGGTACGACGGTTCCCGTGACGGTGAAGAAGACGAAGTCGAACATCCGGGTCACGGGCGCGTCGCTCGACAAACAACAGGTCTCGAAGGGGGACACCGTGACGGTCACCGCGACGCTCAAAAACACGGGCGACGGTGCCGGGGAGATTCCGACCGTCCTCGCGGTCGGTGACTCCGTCGGTGACAGAAAACGGGTGCAGGTCGGAGCGGGGGCGACGAAGAAGGTCACCTACAGCTACGAGGCGACCTCGTCCGGGAAACAGGAGGTAGCCGTCAACGGGGTGAAAGCGGGAACGCTCGACGTGCAAACCCCGACGACGCAGCAGAAGACGACGACACAGCAGACGACCACGCACTCGAAGCCGAGCGGGACGACACACGGAACGACCGACGACAACACGTTGCCGGGACCGAACATCGTGTTCAAACATCCCGGTGTGAGCGGTCTCATCGCCGCACTCGTGCTCCTCGGGGCGGCGATAGTGATCCGTCGCTGACGAGAATCGGTGCCGTCGCGTCGCGACGGTGACGAGGTGTTTTTATTCGCGCCCTCCATATCGCCCGCCAATGACGAAAATCCTCGTCGTGGACAACCACGGACAGTTCACCCACCTCGAACACCGGGCGCTCCGTGACATGGGAATCGACACCGAACTCATCGACAACGATACGCCGCCGGAGGATATCGACGCGGACGGCCTCGTCCTCTCGGGCGGCCCGTCGATGGACGACATCGGAAACTGCGCGGAGTACCTCGAACTCGATATTCCGGTGCTCGGTATCTGCTTGGGCATGCAAGTGATGGCACACGTCCTCGACGGCGAAGTGGGCGAGGGCGAGTACGGCGGCTACGCCGACGTGACCGTCGAAATTGACAACGAGAACGACCCGCTCGTCGGATCGCTCGCGCCGGAAACCCGCGTGTGGGCCAGCCACGCCGACGAAGTGAAGCAGGTTCCGACCGGGTTCGAGCGCACCGGGGCCAGCGATGTGTGCGGTATCGAGTCGATGAGCGACACCGACCGCGACCTGTACGGCGTGCAGTGGCATCCTGAGGTCGCACATACCGAAGAGGGCGAGGAAGTGTTCGAAAACTTCCAGGATCTCTGCGAGTAGCATCCTTTAACTCTTCGCGGCGTAGCTTTTCGCCAATGACAGCGACCCAGAGCGACCTGGCGAGCCTGTCCCGGTACATCTTCCGTGCCCCGCAGTGGTACGCGAGCATCGCGTTTGCGCTCCTCATCGCCGCGATTGCGGGTGTCGGGGCATTCGACTCCCAGTATATCCTGCAGGACGCGTGGGAAGGCATCTTCTTCATCGGGGTGCCGACAGTCATCGCGAGCGTCTTCACGACGCCGGTTGACCGCCGCCTGAGCGGCCAGTTGACCTACAATCGGTCGTCGCTGCTCGCGCTGACGTGTGAGATCATCGTCGTCGCCGTCCTGTCGATAGCGGGTATCATCGCCGCGCTCACGAAACTGGATCAGCAGTTCGTCTTCGACGTGCTCCTCTTCAGCCTCGCGTCCGTCTTTGCATTTCGGTTGCTCATCGTGATGGCCGTCTCGCGAACGTCGTTTCTGGTCTCCCTGATTCCGGCCGGGATCCAAACCGGCACCGCCGCCGTCCTCTTTTTCATCTACAGCGAGACGATTCGCGTCTTCGAAGTCGGCGGACCGCTGGTGCAGAAATTCCTCGCACGGGGGGACAAGGCACCGGCCGCACTCGGTATCATCACGCCGCGCGATTTCATCGTGCTCGGGATCATCAGCGGGATGTACGCCCTCGCGGTGTACGGCTTTCTCGTCGTCATCGACCGCCCGTGGCGGCGCAGTCTCGGCGTCAGCGCGCTCGACTTCCTTCGGGGATTCATCGGTCACATCGCGGAGGGAACCCGGGAACTGGAGGACTTCTTCGAGCAGATGGGACAACAAGCCGTCGTCCCCGTCACCGTCCTCTCCTTTCGTCGGGAGGGCGGCAGCGAGAAGGCACGGTTCGTCCTCCCGATGATTCACCCGGGTCCGATGGGCGAAATCGGCGGCGGCAACCTCCCCCGCCGCGTCGCCGCCCAGTCGGAGGGACTCGCGTTCCCGCCGCACGCCACCGCCGGACACGATTTCAACCTCGTCACCGAGCGCGAGGTCGATACCCTCCTCGAAACGGCCCAAGAAGCCTACGAACGGATCGAGTACAGCGACGACGCCAGTCGGAGCGTTCGAACGCAGGAAGGTGACGCCAAACTGCTCGGACAGGCGTTCGGCGACGACGCGCTCCTCGTCGCCACCTACTCCCCGGAGTACGCCGACGACGTGGAGTACGCGGTCGGTCTCGCCGCCGCCGCCGAGGCCCGATCGAGCGGGTTGGACGACGTGATGCTGGTGGACGCACACAACTGCAACAACGGGCTTCAAGGCGAGGACATCGGCCACATCTACCCCGGCAGCGAGCGCTCGTTCCACATGATTCAGGCCGCGAAAGGAACGGCGAAGGAACTCGGGATGACGAAACGCGGCCGTCCGAAACTCGGTGTCGCGTGGGACAAAACGGAGTGGCTGCCAGCGGACGGTATCGGCCCGCTCGGCGTCCGCGTCGCGGTGCTCGACGTTGCGGACCAGCGGACGGCCTACGTCCTCGTGGACGGTAACAACATGGAACCCGGCCTCCGTGACAGAATCGTGGAAACCGTGGAGGCGGACGAGGTGGAAGTGATGACCACGGACACGCACATCGTGAACATGGTCGAGTCCTCGAATCAGGTCGGCGGCGCAATCGACCACGACGAACTCATCGGTCTCGTCACGCGATTGGTCGACGACGCCACCGCCGACCTCGAACCCGTGGAGGCCGGAATGGAGAGCGAGTACGCGGAGGTCACCGTCTTCGGCAACGACCGCACCGAGACGCTGGCCAGTCACGCGAACGCCGTCATCGCCATGGGCGCGGCGCTCGCTGGTGCGGTTATCCTCGCCGTGACGGCCATCGCCGTTCTCGTCTTCTTCCTCGCCTGAGGATATCGAACGATTGCAGTCGCATTTATCGACGCCGCTCGCCTACTCTGATTGGGGGAGGGAAAAATGGCGACCGAAACGGCAGAAATCGGAGTGGAAACGCTTCGAGCGGAACTCAAAGGCGACCTCGTCACGCCGGAGGACGAACCGGCGTACGACGATGCTCGCCGGGTCTGGAACGGGATGATAAACAAGCGTCCGGCGATGGTGGCTCGCTGTGAGGGCGTCGCGGACGTTCGGGCGGCCGTGAATTTCGCCCGCGACCACGACTATCCGATTGCGGTACGCGGCGGCGGTCACGGCGTCGCCGGACGGGCGGTGGTCGACGACGGCCTCGTCATCGAGCCTCGAACCGATGAACTGGGTGCACGTCACGCCCGAAGCGGGACGCGTTCGCGTCGGTGCCGGGGCGACGTGGGGGGACGTCGACCGCGAGACGCAAGCGTTCGGACTGGCGGTTCCGGGCGGCGTCGTCTCGGACACCGGAATCGCGGGGCTGACCCTCGGCGGCGGGATGGGACACCTCCGGCGGAAGTACGGCCTCTCGTGTGACAACCTCGTTTCCGCCGACGTGGTGACCGCCGACGGGGAGTTCCTCACGGCGAGCGAGGACTCACACGAGGAACTGTTCTGGGCGCTCCGCGGCGGCGGGGGCAACTTCGGCGTCGTCACGGCGTTCGAGTACGACTGCCATCCGGTCGGGCCGGACGTCGCCACGTGCTTCGTCTGGTTCGACGGCGCGGAGGCACCCGACGTCCTCCGTTCGTTCCGCGAATACGCGCCGGACGCTCCGGACGAGGTGAGCCTGCTCCCGTTCTACGCGTGGGTTCCGGAACTGCCCGAGTTCCCCGAAGCGTCGTGGGGGGACCCGGCAATCGCCGTCCTCGGATGCTACGCGGGAACGCCGGAGAAAGGCGAGGAGGAACTGCAAACGGTTCGTGCGTTCGCGGAACCGGTCGCGGATTTCAGCGGGACGATTTCCTACGTCGAACTCCAGACGATGCTGGACGAGGACTACCCGAGCGGGCGGTTCTACTACTGGAAGTCGCTGTATCTGGACGCGTTGAACGACGACGTGATCGACGCCGTCGTCGCCTGCGCCGAGCGGTGTCCGGTGGCGCTCTCGACCGTGGACATCTGGCAGGGCGGCGGCGCGTCTCCCGCGTCGGGGAGACGGAGACGGCGTTCGCACACCGCGACGCGCCGTACGGACTCAACTTCGAGGCGAACTGGGACGACCCCAGGGAGACCGAGGCAGCCATCTCGTGGGTGCGCGAATCGATCGACGAGATGGAGGGGTTCCCCGAGGCCCGAGGGCAGTACGTCAACTTCCCCGGCCTCGAAGAGGAGTCCTCGGAGGTCCCGTTCGGGGAGAACGCGACGCGACTGGCGAAAGTCAAAGCCGACTACGATCCGGACGGCGTCTTTCACGCCCACGGCAACCTCAAGCCAAGGGCGGAGTAGTCACTTTTTGTACACCCGATGTGCCGAAAACGGTCCGAAAGCCGAAACAGCAGCGAATCTATCCTCGTAAACTCCCCGAAAACCGTACCATCCCCGTGCGTCCGAACGCGAGCCTACTCCCCCCCAGCGTCTCCGCCGAGGGTTTTCGGGTCACCATGTTCGGCGTGTCCCGGCGTGCAGTCGATCGTGTCGGTCCTCGCTGTCTCCCGGCTGGGAGGGCGTTTGCCACTCGATTGCTGCCGGTTCGCCCGAGGGAAATGTGTCCCGGTCATCGGTTGTCCCGATGGGTGGCGGGTGGGCGGGTCAGCCCCGAAGGCGCTGTCTCACGGCGCGAGGAAAGCGCGCCGGTTCCGCCGTTTTCGGCGGTCGCCCTCCGGGCGGGCCAGTGACTGGTGACTCGTCACAGTGTTCCTTTTGCACTATCTATTATAATAATTCGGCTTGAATAAGCAAGTCGGGAGAGTGACGTTATGCCGATTCCTCGGCTTCCGTCTCGGCGAACAGTTCGTCAACCGCCGCGCGGGCGGCCAGTGCAGCATCGTTCGCCACCTTCTCCTCGTCCCGATCCGCGTTCGGAGCGTTGACGTACACGTCCACTTCGAGGATACCCTCCTCGAACGTGACCGTCACGTCGAAATCCTTGACGTTCGACTGCTTGATTCGTTCGAATATGAGGTCCTCGGCCGCTTCCGAGGCAGTCAGGACGACCGCTTCGTCGCTGGGCATCGCTTACGCGCCGCCAGCGCCGCCGGGACCGGTCGGGCCGGACGGGCCGCCCGCGCCGCCGCCGAGCATCTCTTGGAGTTCGCCCTGCAGCTTCTCGAACTGGGTTCGGACACGCTCTTCCTGCTTGTTCAGCGTCTCGACGCGGATTTCGAGGCTGTCGACCTTGTCTTCGAGGTCCTCCTGAGCCTCGTCGTAGCCGGTCTTGACGAACAGTTCGCCGACTTCGCGGAACATCGTCGCGTCCTCGTCGATGTCTTCGAGTTCTTCGAGCGCGTTCTCCGATTCAGTGAGCTGTGTTTCGGCCTGATTCTTCTGCACGGCGACCTGCTGTGCCGTATCCTGAAGGTCCTGCAGCTGTTCGAGCTTCTCCTGTGCTTCCGGTGGAAGATTACCCTGCATACCCGTCCCTTGTCGTCTGGACTGAAAAAGCCCCGCTTTTACTCGCGCGGAGAGAGCCAGAAGGACTTTGGACGGGTTACGCCCGGCACGCTCCGCCGTCGTTTCGACCGGTACTCGAACCGGGCGAACATAGTTCGTAGTCGTCACCGGGTCCGAAACGGGAGAACCATCCGGCACACGCGGCAAAACCCGTATTGGCGGGGCGGTCGTGACATCGAGTATGAACGTCTTCGTCGCCGGTGCGACCGGTGTCCTCGGCCGTCGTCTCGTCGCGGAACTCTCGGCACGGAACCATCACGTCGTCGGCCTCGCGCGGGACGAGCGCGGCGACGAACTCGTTGCGGAGAACGGTGGGGAACCTCGGCGTGGGGACGTTCTCGACCGGGAATCGCTGGTGGAGGCGGCCGACGGCTGTGACGTGCTGATTCACGTCGCGACTGCCATTCCGACGAGTCTGAAACCGACCGACGAGGAGTGGACGCGGAACGATTTAGTGCGCGTCGAAGGCGCGCGGAACCTCGTGGCGGTCGCCGACGAAATCGACGCGAAGCGCCTGCTACTCCAGAGTATCGTCTGGGTCGCCCGCCAACCCGACGGCGGTCGATTCGACGAGGACTCGCCGCCGCATCCCGACCGGGTCACGCGCTCCGCGCTCGAAGCGGAGCGCGTCGTTCGCCGAGGTGGAGAGGAGTACGGATTCGAGGTCGGAATCCTTCGCTGTGGTTGGTTCTACTCGGCCGACTCGGCGCACACTCGACAGATGGGGGAAGGACTGCTGAACGGGGAGTTCCCGATTCTCGGCGGCGGACTCCTCGGTAGACGGGACGCGACGCTCTCGATACTCCACGTCGAAGACGCGGCGCGGGCGTTCGCCACGGCGGCCGAATCGAACGAGAGCGGTCTCTGGCACGTTACAGACGACGAACCGGTGACGGTCGCCACGCTGTTCACCGCGTTCGCAGAACGACTCGGCGCCCCGACGCCGCGACGGATACCGGGCTGGCTTGCGCGTCCGCTCGTTGGGAAGAACTCGGTCGAGTTGCTGACGACATCGATGCCGACCACCAACGATCGATTCCGGGAGACGTTCGACTGGAAACCACGGTATCGAAGCTATCGGGAAGGCCTCGACGAGGTAGTCGAAACGTGGGACGAAGACGGAACGCTCACGCGAACGCCGGAAGATAGCGTATGGAGCGAAAACTGAAACGGGGTTCTCGAACCGTCGTCTACTCGCCCTCGAACAGGACGAGTTCGTCGTCGTCGTTATCGTCGTCCAAACAGAGCGGTACCGGCGGCCCCCAGAGATACCGGTGCTGACCGCCACACGCGGGACAGTCGTAGGTTGCAACTCCCTCTCCCTCCGGAACGTTCGAATCCCAGTCGTCGGGGTCGGTGTGCTCCGTGGCGATCGGCGTCATCGTCTCGGGACATCGGATCTCGATGCGGTGGCCTCGTTTGAAATCCGTTCCACCCGTGCTATCCTTTTTACTCCCGAATGGGTTGAGTCGGTCGAACACGACTATCGCCCCCCGGCAGGGGTGGTTCGACGCCACGATACGCACTTCGTTCCCGGACTACTTCGGAACACGGTGCTATCGTAAGGAACCCGATGAATACAAATGCGTCGATACGGCAAAAAACATATCCGAAAAAGCTAGACTGACAGTCAACTGATCAGACGGTCGAATTTTACCCGTTCAGTCGGCGGTTCCGGCGACCGTTTCGGCGACCCCGATCAGCGTCTGCCACGTGTTCAGGGCCGCGCGGAGGGCGACGAGGTCCGCCGCTTCGACGGTAACCAGCATCGTCTTCCCGTCCCGTTCGACGGTCGTCCGCGAGCGCTCGTCGTCGATCTCGCCGATCTCCTGCTCGACGCTTCGGAACACCGTGACGGCACGCTCCTCGGAGTCGTAATCGAATTCGAGAAACGCGTCGTGAGACACGGGCGTTACCGGACGTGAACTTCCTTGACGTCGCGGCTCCGTTCCTTCAGCAGAACGCGGTGGCCACAGTACGGACAGCGGACGCCGCCGTACTCGTCCAGTTCGACATCCCGCTTGCAGCGCGAACACTTGTAGCTCATTATTCGTCGTCAGCCAATGCGGCGCGGATGGAGCGCTTGACGGTCTGTCCGGCGGGCGTCTGCGGGCGGTAGGTACCACCGGCGAACGTGTAGCCGCACCGACCGCACTCCCAGATGCCCGTTCCCTGTCGGTCCACGGTGTCGCTTCCGCAGTCCGGGCAGGTGTGGTTCTCGTTCATGTCCGCTTCGATTTCGGAGATGCGCTTGCGCGCGACGCGACCGTATCGCGCTCCGAACCGACCGGCACTGCCGGTTCGTGATTTAGAGTCTTCGGCCATAGTACCGAGAAATAACCCGAGAGGACAGATAAACCCTTTGAGTTCAGACCGGCGGTCGAGCCAACGCGTACCCGACGACCAACAGCGCCCCGAGCAGACCGAGGATGGCCATCGGGAACGACGTGAACTGCCCGGCCACGTATCCACCGCCCGATAGCGTCGGAATCGCCGTGAGTATCGCGTCGTAGCGTGAGGCCATGTAATTACATATAATTACGCAGGCCCAAAAGGGCTGGGGCTGCGTCAGAAACGGGTGTAGTTGAATGTAATCGGGAGATTCGACTACAAAAGTTACGGCTGCACGCTGGCGAAGAGTCGCTGATCGTTTCGCCGTGACAGCAAGTACAGACGTCGATGAGACCGCAACGCAACCGCGCACAGCACCACGCGCCGGTTAGACAAGGTTGTGCGAGACCAACCGACGGACGCGTCGAACGAAAACCGAAATCCGGTTCGTGGGCTACTGAAATCCGCTCTCCCGTAGCGCCTCGTTCAGATCCTCCCGAATCCGCTCGCCGAGTTCGCGGTCCATCGCGGTGGTGACGACGCGGTTTTCCTGCACGCTGGAGCCGTCGCGGAGGAGGATACGGACGTTGCCGTTCTCGTCGGCGCGGGTCGCCTTGGCGCGGACGCCGGAGTCCGAACTCGACCCCCCGGCGCTGATGGGACCGGGGATGACCTTCTTGACGTGCGGGTGGCAAGCGACTTCCCGAATCACCCGCATGCCGTCGTGGTTGCCGATGAGCGTGGTGTGTGAGCCGCCGAGTTTCTCGCTCGGGTCGAGGTCCACGACTTCGAGCGAGCGCTCCCCTCGGCGGCGAGCACCTCCTCGACCGGGTCCTCGTCCCCGACGCGATAGAAGTCGTGGTGGAGTTTCGCCCGAATCGCCCGAATCACGTCGCGGTTGCCCGCCGCGTACACCTCCTCGGGGTGTTTTCGGCGGACTTCGTCGGCGATGCGCCCCGCGAAGTTGCGAAGTTCGACGACCTCGTTTTCACCGTCCTCCGGCGTGGTCCGGACGCCGGTCTTCCCCACGACGGTTTCGTCCCGGAGCATCGTGAGTTCGGCGTGGTCGCGGGCGACGGTGAGGACGACGGAGTCGGCGTTCTGCGTCCGGCAGACCAGGCAGTAGTCGCCCGGTCGTTCGAGCGAGGACGCACACTGCCGACAGTTCATGCGCGTTCATTGCCAATCGCGGCGTTTAACGTCGGCGTTTCGGAATCGAGGTCGGTGAGAGAAAGATAAATATCGGATAGAAGACAACTTCGAGAGGAAACTGAATCTACATTTCTATCGGCGCGCCGCCGAAGACGACGAAGCTGACGACCCAGTAGGCGACGTACAGGCCGAGCAGGACGTACCCCTGCCACGGCCGGAGACGACCGGTGTGGATGAAGTACGCCGCGAGCACGGTCCCGACGACGAACACGGGCAGGTGCCAGACGAGGACGGACGACCCGATGCCGATGCTCCCCGCCAACGCGATGACCCCGATTTTCCCCGTCACCGAAAAGAGGACGCTCCCGACGACGTTGCCGACGCCAATTTCGGGCGCGCCGCGCCGGACGGGTTCGATGGTCAAAAAGAGGTCCTCGACGGTCAACACGGCCGTCGCGACGGTCGCCCCGAACACGGTGTCCTCGATGCCGTAGTCGTGACGATTCCCTCCGTCCCCATCGACATGGCCGAGGCACCGATGACGAGACCGACGAGCGCCACGACCGAGAGACCCAACCACGCGATTCCCGGAAGTTCGCGGTCGGGGACGAACGGAATGTCGTCGGCGGCGGGGCGGACGACACCACCGTCCAGCATCTCCCGTACCTCCGTATCCCGGAAGACGGGAGTGTTGCGACTCGATTCCCGGTACACGATGTAGCCGAAGACGAGGACGAACAGGGCGATGAGGACGACGCCATCGGAGGGCGTCACGCTCCCGGACAGCACGAACGGCACCATCACGAACGGCGACAGCGCGAACAGGACGAGGTAGTCGCGGGGAACGTCCACCTCGAAGGGCGTGAAGATGGCGGCCAGCGCGAGCGTGATTCCGGTCAGCGATAGCGCGGTGCCGAACACGACGCCGAGCGCGACGCCGTCCAAGTTTTCGACGTTGGTCGCGACCCCGAAGACCACGTCGTCGAACTCGATGCCGGTGAAGAGGATTGCGAGGACGAACAGGGAGAGGTCGAGACCGACGGCGGCCTTGGTAAGAAATCCGATGAGTTTCTCGACGCTGTACACCAACAACGCCGCTCCGGCGATGAAGACGACTCCGGCGGGGAGTCCGGTCACCATCGGCGCGTCGTCGCCCTCCGCGAGGACGGGCGTGACCGTCGTCGAGACGAAAACGACCGCGGCGAGCAGTATCGAAATCACCCTTCCCTTGCGACCGGCCATCGATGGAGTCACGCCGGGGTTCACCATATGCCCTCGGAGCCGTGGAGCGAAGTACGGTGAAGGATTATACACGCGGCCGGGGCCGCCCCGCTATCCCATCTCCAGCTTGTTATCCCATCTCCAACGGGTTCGCCTTCAGGAATTCGCGTAAGAAGACCGTGGCGTACGAGCCGGATGGAAGCGAGAATTCGAACGAGAGCGGGTCGTGAGTGAGCGAGAACTCGGAGCCGAGCAGTATCGCACGGCGGGTACCGGTCGAGTGGAACTCGCCGGGCAGGTTGAAATCGTGCGGTTCGAGGTCGAGGTCGTCGAGGATTTCGCGTTCGATGTCGCCCTGCTCCCCCTCGGCGAGTTCCGTCTCGGTGCCGACCAGCGGTGCGGTGACGAACGCCCGCCCGCGCCGACAGTGGCGTTCGATGGTCCGAACGCGCTTTTCGCTCACGGTCTGCTGGCGGTCCATGTCGGGAACGGTGAAGCCGTCTATTTCCTCGGCGAAACAGACCACGTCTCCGGCGACCGGTTTGTCGAACGGAAGCCCACGCCGAAGCCGCTCGCTCAGGATGCGGTTGAACACGTACGACTGGGCGGCGTTGACGAGCAACCGCTGAAGGTTCGTCGGGAGCGATTCGAGCGCGTCCCGGAAATCCTCGGGGTCCGTTCCGCCGTTTTCCACGAGTCGGTGAGCCATCGAGCGCTCGAACCCAAGTCGGTTCGGCAGGGCGTCGAGGACGGCGTCCCAATCGGGTGCGCGGTCTTCGACGCGCTGACGGGCCTCGCGCGTGTCGTCGGGTTCCGTCTCGAACGGGTTGCCGACGTAGGCCATCACCGCGTCCTCCCACTCCTCGTGGACGACGTGGAGGCCGACCTCGTGCGTGATGGGCCGCAGGCTTCCGAATCGCTGCTGTCCGAAGAAGTTGGGAACGGCGAGGGAATCCTCGCCTCCGGCGAACTCGCACAGTTGGTCGGCGATGTCGTCCGCGTTTTCGGGGCGGTCGGGGTCCGAAACCGTGATCTCGAACTCGTTGCCCACGAGGTCGCCGAACAGGAGTTCACGGCCCGCTCGCCCGACGGGTTCCAGTTCGACGGCTCGCATCTCCGGGAGGTCCTCCGGATCGACTTTCCGGAGGCTGAACAGTTGGGTCGTCACCGCGCGCTTGTCCTTCGTCCCGGCCCACGACACGCGCTCCCGGCTGATACCGAGCGCGCTGGACAGACTCCGGGCAAAATCGTTCGTATCCCACCCGTGCAGGGTCGCACGGACGACGAGATACGGGTACGACCCCGTATCGGAGTCCATCGGCTCCGCGTCGAACCGCTCGATTTCCCGCACCCGGAAATCCTCGTTCGTCTCGCGGAGCGTTCCCCCCACGCCGTCCGCGTCGCTGACGTAATACTCCATGCCGACCACTCTCTCGATGGGATGTGCCTCGCGCATTCGTCCGGAGGTTGTGCCCGAACGGAATTAAAAAACCCTACTCGACGATGCTGATGCGATCCGTCACCGAATCCATGGACTCACCGGGAAAGACGATTCCCGATTCGGTGTCGTACGTGACGAGACCGGCGGCCGCGAGTTTCGGCAGATGGACGTGGTACAGCAAAATCTCCGCCTCGTCGGCGTCGTCGTCTGGAATTTCGGTGATGCTGGAATCCGCATCCCACGCCGCGACGTGGTACGCGAGGTCACCGATTTCGGTCGGTGACGTCGCATCTGCGAGATACGAGAGGACGTATCGGCGGTAGGAACTGCTCAGCACGTCGAACAGCACCTCTGCCGATAGTTCGGTTCGTTCTCTCGGCGATGTCTCGGTTTTCGTGTGTCTCTCCATCATCAACCGTGTACTAGTACTTGGGGGACAAGTACGCGCTACCTACGTACGTTGGTTGAGTGAGAGTGGTTACCATACCGCAATATCGTGCATAGATGTCCGGAGTTCAGTCCGGAGATTCGTCGAAAAACGACGATGCGAGTTTCCGTTCGGCCTTTCGGAGATGTTGGTGGAGCGTCGCGGGTGCGATACCCATCGACTCGGCGATTTGTTCGGCCGTACTCTCGCGCGGCCAGTCGTAGTAGCCGGCCAGATACGCGGCTCGAAACGCCGAGCGCTGTCTCGTCGTCAACTCGGTCGAGAGCGCGTCCCTGAAATCCTGTTCGGAGCGTTCGGTTCGTTCGAGATCGTGTTTCGCGAGGAGTTCGGTGTCGGGATGCGAGGAGCGAATCGACGACATCAACGTCCGAATATCGGTTCCCTTCGGGACTTCCACGACGATATCTTCCCTCCCGTCGTGTGCGCGTGCCGTCTGCACCTTCGCGCTGGATTCGATGAAACTCTCGACCAGCGACGAGGAAACGGTCAGCACGAGCAGTCCCTCGTGGTCGTGCACCCAGACGATGCGTGCCTCGTCGATTTTCGGGACCGTCGTGGCGGTTTCGGCCACCCGTTCCGGCGATGCGTCTTCGACGCGAACGTAGTAGAGATAGCGACCGTCGGACGCCGGGACGGTGCCATCGAGGGTAAGCGTGCAGTCGATTCGGCGCGAGAGATCGACCAGCAGTGCTTCATCGTCCGTGACACGAAACGCCAGTTCCACGACCGGTCTGTCGGTCGCGAGGAGTTTCTTGCTCTCGGCGGCGTTGATGGCGAACCCGACGAGTTCGCCCAGTACATCGAACCCGGCGGCCTCGCGCTCGCTGAAAGCGTTCGCACGCGTCGCGTAGACGACCAACACCCCGTAGGTCGTCTCCCCGTACGAAAGCGGAACGGCGATTCCGGACCGAAGTCCCTGTTCCCTCCCTTCCTTTCGAAGGCGTTCGGTGAGGGCAGGGGTCTCGGAAAAATCACGGACGACGACGTGTCGTTCCGTCCGAAACGCCGTCGTCGCGGGTCGTTCCCAAACATTGTTCGTCGCTTCGACCTCGCCCACGAGTTCGTGGAACGCTCCATCGTCGCCAGCGTGTGCGCGGGAGATGATACTGTCCTCGACGATATCGTGTTCGCCGACCCACGCGAACCGATAGAGATCGGAATCGGCCAACCGGGAGCAGACCACCTCCTCGATTTCCTCGCGCGTCGCCGCGTCGACGAGTTCGTGGATGACCTCGCGGACGAGTTCGTTGATGCGGTTCAGCGTTTCCAGTTCGTCACGCTGCTGTCGGAGTTCACGCTCGCGTTTCCGTCGCTTGGAGAGGTTTCTGCCCGTTCCCGCGAATCCGGCGACCGTTCCATCCTCGGTCGTGATCCGCGTCGCGTTGAACTCGTACGGGACGTGGTCGCCGTCCTTGGTCACGAGTGCGGACTGGCGCGTCTCCGCGCTCGTCCCCGACAACACCATGTCGATCGCCTCGGCGATCATCTCCGCGTCCGCTTCCGGGATGAAATCCAACGGAGCCATGCCCCGGAGTTCGTCGTCGTCGTAGTCGGTGACGGTCGTCAGTCGGTCGTTCCACTCGACGAGCCTGCCGTTTGCATCGAAAACGTAGAAAACGTCGGGGAGCGTGTCGAGAACGGCACGGACGGTCGATTTATCCATCGGTATCGAACGGAATGGCCGCGAAGTCTCTGCCAACGTTGCGTTTGACAATGTGACACGTGGCAACAGAGTACATGCCCTAGCAGAGAGAAGCGACCGTGTCGGCAAAAGATTTCGGATTTGATATATTTCGGAGGGTTCTCAGAACAGCGAAAGGTCGCCGGTGACCTTGTCCACGAGGTCGTCGTCGGCGGGGCCGACGGCGAGGGCAGTGGCGGTACCGGGGTCGAGTTGCGTGTGTCCGGCGTCGCGGATGATAGCGTTCGGAAGTCCTTCCACCCGTGCTTTCTCCGCGAGACGGAACAGTTCCTCCTCGCTTCCCGCCTTCAGGACGACCTTCTTCTGACCCTCGCCCTTCCACCGTTTTCGTGCCCGGTCTCCGGTATCCTCGTACGCCGACAGCGACGCGTGAGCCACCTGCGCGGCGAGTTTTCCTTTCCCCATTCCGATGTCGGTGCGAGCGACGATGGCCTGTTTCATACCTCTGGATGGTGGTGTGGCGAACTAAAGCGCTCCTACTCGATTCGAGAAAGCTTATTATACATGACAAATATGCGAATGTATGCTTTCGGATGCCCTCTTTCGCCCCGACACGTTCTTCGAGGAACGAACGCCGCGACCGAGTCTGGGAAGCGCGTTCGCCGTCGTCCTCGTCGTCGCGCTTCTTTCGACGGCGATCTTCGGAGTTATTGGATGGTCGCTGAGCCAACGAATGACCGGGACGACGCAGATAGACAACCCGAATCGCCCCGCCGACGTGTTCTGCAACGATGAGTTCTATCAGGACAATCCGGTGTCCGATGGCTGTTCACAACCGAAGACGAAAACCGTCGTCGTCGGCAACCTCCTCTGGAAGGAGTTCCAGAAGAAGGTCCCGCTCGTCTTCGTCGGTATCATCGTCGGATGGCCGCTAACCGCGGTCGGACTGCACGTCACCTCCGCCCTCTTCGACGGCGAGGGGTCGTTTTCCAACACGCTGGCGGTCGCTGGATGGGGAATGCTGCCGTCGCTGGTGCAGGCGCTCGTCGGTCTCGGACTGTTCTACATCGCGCTCCGGCACGCCGACCTTTCGGGAAGCGACGTCGAACTCCTGACGGACCAACTCCAGTCGCTCATCGCGAAAGCCCGTGGAGGGACGCTACTCGTCTCCGCCCTCGGAGCGTTCTGGCAAGGTGTCGTCTGGACGTACGGGTTGAAACACGCCCGACGGCTCCCGACCGGTGAAGCGGCGGCGGCCGCCGGAATCGTCGCGGTTTTGCTGTTCGTTATGGGAGCGCTCGGCTAGTTCCGATTCGTGTCCCGAGAATCCCCCCGACGAACGCCCATTGACCGGAGAGCCTTTAGGTACCCCTTCCCCTGTTTTCGACAATGATACTCTCGGACGCGGACATTCACGAACGGCTCGAATCGGGGGAACTGGTCGTCGAACCGATAGACGAACCCGACCTCCAGATTCAACCGGCGAGCATCGACCTCCGACTCGGCGAGGAGTTCCTCGAATTCCAACGTACCAACATTCCCTGCATCCATCCCGACAGCGAGGACGAGGTGGACAGTTACGTCACCGAAACCATCGTGGACGAGGGCGACGAGTTCATCCTTCATCCGGGCGATTTCGTCCTCGGAACGACGAAGGAGCGCGTCGAAATCCCGTCGGACCTGCTGGCACACGTCGAGGGACGCTCGTCGCTCGGGCGACTCGCGGTCGTCGTCCACGCCACTGCTGGCGTCGTGGACCCCGGCTATCGCGGCCAGATCACGCTCGAACTGTCGAACCTCGGCACCGCGCCGGTCGCGCTCAAGCCGGGAACCCGAATCTCCCAGCTCATCTTCACGGAACTCAAGAACCCCTCGGACCGACCCTACGGGTCCGAACGCGGCTCGAAATATCAGGACCAAGCCGGACCGCAGGCGTCCCGAATCGGCAGCGACCACGAGTTCGGCGGTGACCAACTGTGAGGTTCGCGGAGGAAGTCGTCGTCGAGGAGTTCCTCCCGACGTTTCGGTCGATGCTCGCCGAGGACCTTCGGGAGCGCGGCCTGACCCAGAGCGAGGTCGCGGACGCCCTCGGCATCAGCCAGAGCGCGGTTTCGAAGTACGCGCACGGCGACGTGGCGGGAAACGAGCGGGTTCGAGAGGACGAACGGGTCGCCCGCCTCGTAGACGAAATCGGCGAGGGGTTGGCGACCGAGAGCATGAGCCAGTTACAGGCGCTCGTGGAGGTCGAAGTGCTCATCCGACGGCTTGAGGACCGCGACCTCATCGCACAGCTTCACGAGGAGGTGATGCCCGAACTGGCGGGGTACGGCGGCGACTTCAACGTTCACGACCCGGACGACGAACTACGGGCGACCGAACGCGTCCTCTCGTCCATGCGCCGCGGCGTGCACATCGTGGAGGGAACGAGCGGCTTCACGTCGCTCATTCCGGCGGTCGGGTCGAACCTCTGTGAATGTCTCCCCAACGCCGAGAGCATCGACGACGTGGCCGGGATTCCCGGTCGCATCTTCGACGTGAAGGGACGGGCGACGATTCCGGCCGACCCCGAGTTCGGCGTCAGCGGGCACGTCGCCTCCATCCTCCTCGCGGCCCGGAACGAGGGAGCGGACGTCCACGCCGCGCTCAACATCAGGTACGCGCCCGAAATCGTGGAACGACTCGAATCGACCGGCCGTGCGACCGCCGAGTTCGACGCCGAGTACGACGACCTCGGCACGGCAATCGAGACGGCGCTCGACGGGACGCCGGACGCGACGGTGCTCTATCAGACCGGCGGCTACGGTATCGAGCCCATCGTCTACGTTCTCGGGGACTCCGCGGAAGAAGTGGCTGAAATCGCGCGGGAAATCGTTTAAACCGGAACCCGCTCGCTGCGCTGTACTTCGCGGACGATGTCGTCCGGTCGAACGTCCTCCCGCTCACGACGGATGTCGTTGACGGTCTCCGCGAGCGAGAGAAGTGCCGAGACGGCACGGTCGCGCGTTGCGACGCGGCCGACCGGTCGAATCGTGGTGTATCTGTTTCCGATGCTGTCCTCCAGTTCGAGTTCCCATTCGTCCGCAATCGACGCTCTGACTGCCTTCACGGCGATATCTCCGTCCCGATGCTGGAGTTGGATCTCGTCGCCTCTGATGGGTGATCGCTCCCAATCAGCGGGAATCTCTCCGGAGTCAGACGGTGATTGCATGGTTTCGTTTTGTATTGTCCCGTTCATTCTGTGTTTGTCCTGGTTGCTTGTGCGGGTCGTTTATGTCCGCGCGCCGAAGTGGCACACACAAAGTATATACCAATCCGGCATTACTCTCTATTTACCTCGGGTAGGGGTACACGAGGTGACATTTTTCTTCGAACTACGCCTGTAGCTTCGGGTCCGGCCGACGTATCACTCGTTCGTGGTTTCGAAGTTTCGTTTCGTCGTGTCCGTCGTTCCGAGTGGACCCGTTATGTTTCGATGACGGATGGGGGCGCCTCGTAGTGTGTCCAATACTGTCTCCGAAACCGTCCCATCCTCCGAACAGTTGGCTTTGATGACAGTCCTCAATCACCGGAGTCTGTCATCGCGACTGTCACGTAGTATAAGTACGAACCTCGAATTACTTTAGCCCTGTGGACGTTTTCTGATCAGTCCGTATTCGGATCTATCCGTTCGATTGAATAGATTTGATACTTCGAATTTCCCAAACGAGATTAGTACGAATCACGCCTCGTCGGTCCTCGTGTCGAATCACGTTCACACTTCCGGCGTTCGTGGTGACAGCCCGATTTCTTTTATCGGACTCCGTCGTACGACCATGCATGTCACGGCGTGGAACGACTGCCGCACAACAGTTCTACGGACGGTGGGCGCAGTTATACGACCTCCTTGCAGTGGCGACGCCCGGCCTCTCCGAACTCCGAAGTCGAGTCGCCGACGAACTCCACCTCTCGCCCGGCGATACGGTGATCGAGATGGGCTGTGGGACCGGCGCGAACTTTCCCCATCTGCGGGAGCGCGTCGGCCCGGCAGGTCGCGTCGTCGGCGTCGATTTCACGCGGGGGATGCTCGAACAGGCACGGGACAGAATCGACCGCGAAGGCTGGGAGAACGTCCACGTCGTGCAGGCCGACGCGGCGACGTCCTCGCCCCGCGAGGACGTCGACGCCGTCCTCGCCACGTTCGTCATCGGGATGCTCGGCGACCCGCACGGCACCGTCACCCGCTGGCTGGACGGAATCCGTCCCGACGGCCATCTCGCGCTCCTCGACGCCGGGCGGAGTTCACGGACCTACTCGTGGCCCGTGAATCTGGCTTTCAAGGGACTCGTTCTCGCCTCCACACCCGGCGATATCAGCGCGTTCGAAAAACCGCCGTGGTACGTGCTGGACGAACGAATCGAGGAGTCGCGGCGGGCGCTGTCGGCGGGAGCAGTCGATGTTCAGGATAGCGAGCACGCGCTGGGCGTGGTGCGAATCACGGGTGGACGAGTGGCGGAGAGTCGATAGGGGTCGTCCACGACGGGGGTCGACCGTACGAATTCGCCCGCCTCGCAAAATAGTTGAATAGATGAACAACTGTTCAAATATTGTGTCGATTCTAAAATCGCGTCCGTAACGCGTGAATACGTCCCGGAATGACGCCGGTACCTGACGAACATTGGGTATCGTCCGACTATCGCATCCGACGGTCACTGTGTCGTTACTTCACACCCGTCCGCCGTCACGACGACGGTGTGCTCCGACTGGCTAACCAATGCGCCTGATTTCTCTTTGAGAACCGGGTCAGCCCTGAGTACCCCTCGGTTCACGAGTCGTTTGACGGTTACATCGAGACCCGGAATATCGTACCACCTCGTCGTGAACGGGAGACTTTGTCGGGTTTCGCGGAGGGTGTCGAGCAGTTCCCGGGCACGTCGGTCCCGCACCGGACGGTCGTCGTCGAGGCGGAAAATTCGTTCCTCGCTCCCCTCCGTTACGCGGCCGCGGCCGGTAGTGGCGAACGTTTCGACGGCCAAAACGTCACCCTCGGCGAGTTCGGTTCCTTCGTCACTGCCGACGTTGGGGAGACTCGGGTCGGTGTGGGCCTCGTAGTGGCCGAGTCCGTGTCCGCTCAAGTTTACTATCGGACGAAATCCGGACTCCCGGATCGTTCGCTCTATAGCGTGGCCGACGGTACCGGTGTGAACCCCTGCTTCGATGCTGTCGAGCGCAGCATCGAGAGCGGCATCACTGGCAGCGACGAGGTCGCCGTGTTCTCCCGAGAGGTCGACCGTCACGGCGGCATCGGAGCACCAGCCATCGACGTGGACGCCCATATCGAGCGTGACGAGGTCCGCATCGCCAAACGTGCTGTCGTCGTCCGCTCCTAGAATCGCGTGGGACGCTTCCTCATCGATGTTGATGTTGACGGGGAACGCCGGTTCGCCGCCGAGTTCACGTATTCGCGTCTCAGCGTACTCCGCGATCTCTATGTGTTTGACCCCCGGTTCGATGCGACTCGTCGTTTCGTCGAACACCTGTGAGAGTACGCCACCAGATTTCTGCAAATTTGACCAATTTTCGTCCGATATTTCCCCGTATGCCATGTCAGTACACACACGTTTGTACCATATATACATTTCTAGGAGTGGAAAAATTGAATATGGCGTATTCGATCCCGAGTTCGATGGACGAATCCGGGGTCAGAGGGAATAGCATAGACACGCGTCGAACGGGAGCGAGTTTGCGAATGCGAATCGGCCAAGTGATGATTCTCGCCGTGAAGACCGATATATCGAGAACAACGGTTTCGACCGGTCGCGTTCGAATAAACGGGTGACGTCGTTCGATTCGGTTCAGTCGTCAGCGGGTGACGGACTGCCCGTCATCTCCACCGTGCCGCCGACTTCCAACTCGTCCAGCGCGACCTGCGCGGAGCGCTTACCCGACAACAACATCGCGCCGAAGGTCGGTCCCATGCGGGTGAGTCCGTGAGTCGTCGCGGTGGCGAGACCCGTGGAAATCAACCCGTCGTGAACCTTCCCGGCGTGTTCGACGACTTCGTCCTCGCTCTTTGCGACCCACATGGAGTCGTGACCCGGCGAGTCGTGGCCGGGCGCGCCGTACTCGCCCTCTCCGGATTTGTCCATGCCGGTGTTGTGCTCCTGTGCGTGCTCCAGACCAGGCGCGTCGAGGACGCCGCGCTCTTGGAGTTTCGAGACGACCACCGCCTCGTGGCCCGTCGCGTCGATGACGAGGTCGGACTCCACCGCGATGGGGTCAACACAGGTGAGTTCGCGCGGGAGCGCGTGGACCGGCGTCCAGTTCATCACGATGCCGCCGACGCGGTGGCCTTCGCGGACGACCACGTCGGTGAACTCGGTCATGTTCTGCATTTTCACTCCGGCGGCGCAAGCCGACTCGATGAGCGCGGAACAGGCGTGCGGGCCGTTCGCGACGTAGAGACCCTCGGCCTCGTCCGACTCCTCGTATGGAACTCCGAGTTCGTCCAACACGTCCTGTGACGGGTCGCGAACCGTCACCTTGTTCATCAGGAACCCGCCGAGCCAAAAGCCCCCGCCGAGGTAGTTGTTCTTCTCCACGACCATCGTGTCCACGCCGCGCTCGGCGAGTTCCTTCGCCGCGACCAACCCGGACGGGCCCGCCGCCGACGATGATGACCTCGGTGTCGGTGAACTCGGTGAACTCTTCGCTCCACGCGGTGCCGATTGCTCGTGTGACCTCCGCCTCGCTGACGTCCGCAAAGCCGTCGAATCCGTGCATACCACCTAGTGATATTACTAAGTGGTTGAAAACCGTTTCCCTCTGTGAGTGACAGAAACAGAGCTGAGGAAGATGGCTGTGAACGATCACAACGGGTACGCAGTGGTGTTACTGGAAATTCGAATACCCACGAACAAGGGGTCAGTCGTCGCGTTCGATTCACTGGCGTTGAGAAAATCGTCGGTCGATCGTCGTTTAATCGTCGTTCAGTCGTACTGCGGCGCACGTCCGGACGGATCGCTCCCGTCCACGAGCGGCAGGGGAACTATCTCCGCGGCCACCTCGTCTCCATCGACGCGGACGGTCAGTTCCGAATCCATCCCCACGTCGTACTCCACCAGCGCCATCGCGGCGGGTCGGTCGAGGGACGGACTGTCGACGGCGCGGGTGACTTCGCCGACGGATTCGTCGCCGTCGAAGACCGCCGCGCCGCTTTCGGGGAGGGAGTCGGGGAACAGACCCGCCAGCCTGCGACTCGGTCGTCCGCGGTTTTCGACGCGCGAGACGACTTCCTGTCCGACGTAACAACCCTTCTCGAAGTCGAGCGCGTTCCGCAGGCCGAGCACGTTCGGGATTTCGCCCGCCAGTTCGTCTTCGAACAGCGGCGTTCCCGCTTCGAGCGTCAGGGTTTCCCACGTCGTCCGGCCGAAGGGAGCGGCGTTCATCCCGCGCGTGATCAGGGTGTCGAAGACGAGTTCGACGTTCGACCATTCCCTGTCCATCTCGTCGGTCGTCGTTCCGGTCGTACAGACGACTTCGTAGCCCTCCTCGCCCGTCGGCGCGTCGGTGCGGATGACCGTCACGCCCACGTCGGCCATCTTTCCCCTGTTGAACGAGAGGCGCTCGTCCGGCGTACTCACGTCGTTCAGCACGCTGGCGACCTTTTCGGTCGCGTAGGGACCGTGGACGCCGAAGATGGCGAACCGGTCGGTGGCGACGGATATCTCCACGTCCTCGATGAATATCTTCTCGCGCCACTGCTCGGCGAGCGGGGTCGCTTCGCCGGGCGGGAGAAAGAGCAGGAGTTGTTCGTCCGCACAGTAGACGTACATGTCGAGTTCGATTCGCCCCTGTGGGTCGAGCAGGAGGGCGTAGGTTCCCTGTCCGTCCTCGCGCGGAATCCGGTTCGAGACGACGTTGTCGACGTACTCTATCCGATCGTCGCCGGAGACCACGAGGACGCCGTAGGGCATCTCCGTGAGTCCGACGCCGTTCCTGACTGCACGGTGTGCCCGCTCGGGTCTGCCGTAGTCGCGCGGCACCCGGCGGTTGCCGACCGAACAGAACGTCGCCCCGTGGTCTTCGTGTACGGTTTCGAGGCTCATACTCGTAGTCGGGTGCGCGGGGGAGTAAAAACGTCGGATGCGGAACGCTGGGTAGTGACTACGACATGTGAAATCGAAAGCGGGGCACGGAACCGATTACGGAGCACGAAGCCGAATCCGGAGCACGAAGCCGAATCCGGAACGGTGGTCCGAAACTACAGCGGCAGGCGTTCGATGATCTTGTCCACGAACGACGGTTCGTCGGGTTCCTCCTCGGGGTCCGGAACGACCTTCGTGTCCGGTTTGATGAGCGTCCGCCCGTTCCGCATCGTCGCTTCGATGAGACCGTCCCGTTTCAGGTTTGCGAGCGCGTCCTCCAACTCGTCGATACCCGCCTCGACGTGTGACCGCAGTTCGAAGACCGTCATTCCGTCCTCGCTCCGGTCCACGAGGGCATCGAGTACTTGGACCTCGGTGTCCGGACGGCGCCGATACTCCCGCTTGGCCTTCATATCTATTTCTATGTCACCCCGGTTTTTAGCCTTACCTCTCAGATAGGTTCAGCGGGCGGTCCCGTCCGGAGAAACGGGACTTCGACCGATCCGCATGCGAGGTGTTCGTCGAACCGATCGACGCAGTGAACTACCGGTTCGTCCCGACCTTCTCGCTCGCGTCCCGAATCAGTCCGTCCAGAATCTCGGGGGTCGTCGGGTGGTACGCCCGGTCCGGGATATCGCGCACGTCCATCCCGCGCTCCACGACGACCTGCATCGTCTTCGCCATCACGTCGGCGTGGTAGTGGAGGCCCTGATAGCCGAGAACGGTCCCGGCTTCGGCATCAACGACGAGCTTTGCCAACCCCCTCGACGCTTGCTTGGTCTTGAACACGCCGTCGTCCGACGCCTGCCGGGAGACGGCGACGTACTCCTTGCCCTCGGTCTCCGCCGCATCCTCCGAGAGGCCCACTCTGGCGAAGGGATACACGCCGACGCCGGAGAAGATGACGTGATGATGGACGTTCTCGTACGGTTCGAGGTCGTCGCCGCGAGCGTGTGCGAGGATGTTCTCGGCCGCTTTGAAGCCCTGTTCCTTGGCGACGTGGAGAATCGGCTCCTTGCCGTTCGCGTCCCCGACGACGAACGTCCGCGGGTCGTCGCGGGCCTGCATGGTCTCCTCGACCCATCCCTCGTCCGGTGACAGCGGGGTGTCCTCCAATCCGAGTCCGTCGAGGTTCGGCCTTCGTCCCGTGAAGAGGATCAGTTCGTCCGCATCGACGGGTTTCGTTTCGCCGCTTTGCTCGACGTGTAATCGAACCCCGTCGCCCGTGGACTCGACGCGCCGTTCCTCCGTCTCGGTCAGAATTTCGATGTCGAACTCCTCGCGGTACATGTCCAGGATTTCGTCTCCGAACGGCGCGTCGCCCTCGTCCAGCGGCCGCGGGTCGTGTTCGATCACGGTGAGGTCCATTCCGGCCGCCTCGCTGAGGTACGGCACGAGTTCGAGACCGGTGTAGCCGAACCCCATCACGATTCCCGAGTCGGGGAACGCCGTCGCGTCCAGCACGTCCGCGCTGGTCATGTACTCCACTTCGTCCATCCCCGGGAGGTCGGGAACGTTTACTTTCGACCCCGTGGCGACGACGACGTAGTCCGCCTCGATTTCTCGATCACCGACTTCGACCGTATGGTCGTCGACGAACCGCGCGGTGTCGTGGATGAACTCCACGTTCTCCTCCTCCGCGAGGTCGTGCACCGCCGCGCGGCGATGCTCCGCGAAGCCCAAGACGTGGTCGTCCTTCAGGTCCACCACCGACTCCAAATCCACCTCGGGCGTCCCCGAAAGCCGCGGGTCGTGGCGCGCCTGATACCGATGGGCCGCCGCCGACAGCACCTCCTTCGACGGCATGCAGCCGCGCAGAATGCACAGCCCACCGCGGGGGTCGCCGTCGTCGATGAGCGTCAACCGGACGCTCGGGTCCTCGGCCAAGCTCTGTGCGACGGCGACCCCCGCGCTTCCATACGCCCCGACGATGACGACGTGCGTTGCCATACGGGTCGATTAGTCGTCGGGGAGGTTAGTGGTTTAGGCGAGGGAGAAAACGACTGGTTTCGGGAGACAACATCGTCAGCCTGTTCGACCGGGGAGTTCCGTGTGATTCACGTCCTCAGGTGAAAATCTCAGCTCAAGCCGAGGGACCCGGTACAGAACCGCGAGGAGATCCTCAAGGGGAAGTCCCTATGGCTGGAGCGTCCGTGTCAGGACGCGAACCGCGATTACACCAAGTACGATGTCGAGGACACCGAGGATGACAACTGCGGGAACGACAGTACTCCAGACCCCGTCGAAGCTGGAGAGAGTAATCGTACTTGAGACGTGCGGCCCGAGCATGAGGGCACGGGCGGCATCGGTCCCGTAGGTGAAGGGGTTGAACTTCGCGACGATCTGTACCCAGTCAGGGAGTGCGTCAAGCGGGAGGAACGCGCTGGAGAGGAACAGCATCGGGAACTGGAGCAGCATCATCGCTGTGGCGGTCCCTTCGCCGTCCCCGGTCGCGGCGGCGATAATGTTCGAGAGGGCCGCAAACCAGACCGCGAACACCATCGCGACGGCGATAATGCCGAGCGCGCCGAGGAAACCCGTGGCGACGTACGTTCCTACTGTGCCACCGTTGCCGAGCCACACGAGGACGTAGCCGAGCACGAGGATGATGAGCGTCTGCACGACTATCTGTGCGACCTCCGCGAGCGTCTTCCCGAGGATGACCGCGCCTCGATGGATCGGTGAGGCGAAGATCTTATCGAGCATTCCGGTCTCCATGTCATCGGTAAGGCCGACGCCGGAGTGACCAGCGGCGAAGAATGCGGATTGGATGACGATGGCCGGGATGAGATACGTGACGTAATCAACGTCCCCGCCGAGTGACCCCGACCACGCGCTGCTGGTCGCCCCGCCGAACACCTGCGAGAACAGCACGAGGAAGACGACTGGCTGGAAGAGCGTGAAGATTAGGACCATCGGATCGCGCGACTTGATCACCAACCATCGTTTGAGGATTACCCAAGTATCGCTGAGGAAGCCGTTCCCCGGAGCGGAGAGTCCCTCGTTGATTGTGCTCATGGGCGCACCTCTGTCGCAGCGCTCTCAGCGGAAGTAGCCGTCTCCTCGGTGACACCGTCCTCGGCGTGTTCTCCGGTGATGGCGAGGAAGACATCGTCGAGGGTGGGCGAGCGGATGTCGAACCCGACCACGATGAACCCGGCGTCGCGGAGCGTGACCAGCAGGTCGGTGCCCTCACGCCGCGCGTTTGCGGCGGTGACACTGATTCCGTCGGCGGCCGTCTCGACCGTCGCGTTATCGAGGATACCAGACTCTCGAACAACTTGGCGGGCACGCGCGAGCTCGTCGTCGCTGGTCTCCTCGAAGGTAACGTCAAGGATATCGCCGCCGACGCGCGATTTGAGCGCTTGCGGCGAGTCAGTTGCGACGATCTTCCCGTCCTGAATGACGGAGAGTCGGTCGCAGAGCTGGTCGGCTTCCTCCAAGTACTGCGTCGTGAGGAAGACCGTCGTTCCTCGCTCGTTTATCTCGCGGAAGTACTCCCAGAGGTCGATCCGGGCCTTCGGGTCGAGACCGGTGGTCGGTTCGTCGAGGAACACGAGCGAGGGGCGATGGACGAGCGCCGTCGCGATGTCGAGTCGCTTCTTCATCCCGCCGGAAAACTTCTCGGCCCCCTTGTCGGCGACATCGGCTAGATCGACGAGAGAGAGGAGTTCGTCCGCGCGCTCGTCGCGCTCGTTCTTCGGGACGCCGTATGCCTCACACGCGAACCGAATGTTCTCGCGGGCGGTGAGGAGGGGATCTACGCTCGTCTCCTGGGCCATATAGCCGATCGACTTCCGGACCGCCCGCGACTCCGTCACGGTATCATGACCGTTGACCGTCACAGTCCCTGACGTCGGACGGAGCAGCGTCGTTAGCGTCTTGATCGTCGTCGTCTTCCCTGCTCCGTTCGGTCCGAGGAATCCGAAGAATTCACCCTTCGGAATCCGGAGGTCGACGCCGCGGACCGCGTCCGTGCCGTCCGCGTACGTCACGTGGACACTGTCTGCCACCAAGGCATCGGTTTTGTTTCGTTCCATACCTCAGCCATGAGCCTATGAATGTATATAGATTACGCTCATAGGTTCAAAACCATGAGCATAATCCTCATATATTCATAGCGTCGATGTCCGACCATGCGAAATTTCACCGACGAGGAGCGAGATGAGATTCGGAGTGAACTCCTCGATACCGGACGCAAACTCCTCAGCGTGTACGGGTTCAAGAAGACGACGATTGGGGACATCACGGAGCCAGTCGGCATCGCCGAGGGGACGTTCTACCGGTTCTTCGACTCGAAGTCCGAGTTCTTCCTCGAACTATTCCTCCGCGAGCACGATCGCCGCTTCGACCGCATCGAAGACGAACTCGAAGGAGTGACCGATCCAATAGAAGCGCTGGAACGGCTCTTCTCGACGTGGACGCGCGAGGTCGAGGACGACCTCTTCTCCGAAGCCGACACGCACGATCTCATGAAGTCACATGACCGACGGTTCGACCAGGACGAATTGGATGCCGAGCACGAGCGATCCGTCTCCCGGCTTCGGCCGATCCTCGACGCCCTCCGGGAACAGACGGGAGAGGGGTTCCACGATCTCACCGTCGATCAACTGTTCTATATCCTGGAAGCGCTCGAAGCGGTCGTCCACTTCACGGAACAGATCCACGATACGGACGCCGAGGCGTCGGATAGTTCAACCCTCTACGACCTCCTCATTCCCGCACTCGCGAAAGGACTGACTGCCGACTGACCAGCGGCCCCTGGTTTCAAAAAAAGAGGTACGACGGACCCTGCCGTCACCGTGGAAGCTGCGGCGTCAGTAGTAGCGGGGGACAGGTGAACCGAAGCGAGGAAACCGTCTTATTCAGAGTAGTTTAGTCAGTTCGATTTGAGATTCCGGATATGAATCTCTTTGGTCGGTTACTGACGCTCGTAGAACCGAATTATCCGGATTGGTTCGTCAGAGAACAGGACCCCGAGCGGCTCGTATTCTTCAGCGATGCCGTTTTCGCCATTGCGATTACACTCCTCGTGATCGATATCGGCGTCCCCGAAGTACCAGCCACGCAGCCAAACGCCGTGCTCGCCGAAGAACTGCTCGCGCTCTTGCCGCAGTTCGTGAGTTTCGGACTCAGTTTCCTTGCTATCGGGACGTTCTGGCTCACCCACCACCGCCTCTTCACGTACATCGAGAGCTGTTCCCGGCGGCTCCTCTCGCTGAACTTGCTCTTCTTGCTGTTCGTCTCGCTCGTCCCGTTCTCGTCGGCGCTCCTCGGCCGCTATAGCGGCCGAAGACTGGTCGTCATCTGGTACGCATGCCACATGGCTATCGCGGGGATGATGCTGCTTGGAATTTGGTACTACACCACCGAGATCAAGGACCTCGTCCAACCGGCAATCGACACCCGGGCGGTCCAATACATCGGTCGTCGAGTCGGGGCCGTCCCGATGGTGTTCATCGTCTCAATAGGAATCTCTTTCCTCAGTATCCGGCTCGCCGAATCCTCGTGGCTCCTCCTGATCCCGATCCACCCTCTCATATCGTTGTCCGGATTCGATCACCCACGGAGGGAGCGGCAGTAACCTACCGAGTAGTCCCAACGATCGACAGAGGTGAGTAGATTAGTCCGACTGAGGGCACATTTCACAGTAAAACAGAACAGGTGCAAAACGAGAACTCCGTCAACAACTCCGGTGATGGCCCGAAATACCGTTCAGCGACGAATCCGTCCGTCTCGCTCGTTATCTCGAAATCTCCCGCCCTTCGGTGTCCATCACGTTCTCCACTTCCTCCCGCGTTACGACGGCCACGTCGCCCGGGATGGTCCGTTTGAGCGCGGCGGTCGCAGCGCCGTATTCGAGCGCGGTCGGGACCGGTTCGCCCGCCAGCCTGCGGGCGAGGAACGCGCCGACGAAGGAGTCGCCGGTGCCGATGGGGTCCACGGTGTCGGTCTCGAACGAGGGCTGTTCGTGGATTTCGCCGTCGTGGAGCGCCAGCGCGCCGTTCGCTCCGAGGGTGACGATGACGGTGTCGAAGTCCCACTCGTCGGCGAGGTCGCGGGCGATGTCCGCGGCGTCGCCCGACTGATCGAGGACGGTTCGGGCGTCGCGCTCGGCGGTGACGAGCACGTCGATTCGGGGGAACAGTTCGGTGAGCGACGCGCGCGCCTCGGCGGGCGACCAGAGTTTCGAGCGGTAGTTCACGTCGAACGCGGTGGTCGTCCCGGCGTCCTGTGCTTCCGCGAGCACCTCGTCCACGGTGGATTCGAGCGTGTCGGACAGCGCGGGCGTGATGCCGCTGGTGTAGAACATGCTGGCATCCCGAATCCGGTCGAGCGGCACGTCGTCGGCGTCGCCGTCGTGACGGCGGCGTCGGCGCGGTCGTAAATGGCGTTGGTCCCGCGCGGTCGGTTCCGAACTCCAGATAGTACGTTCCCTGTCGGCCCTCGTCGCTCCACTCGATTTCGGTCTCGATGCCGTACTGGCGGAGTCCGGCGGCGACGCGGCGTCCGAGCGGCGAGTCGGGGAGTTTCGACGTCCACATCGTCTCCGCTCCGATGCGATGGGCGGCGATGGCGACGTTGCTCTCCGCACCTGCGGCACGGAGTTCGAGGGTGGACGTGCTCTCGATTCGTTCGCGGTCGGGTGGCGAGAGGCGCAACATGGTCTCGCCGAATGTCACGAGGTCGGTCATATTCCGGAGATGAACCTCGGAGCTCATAGTTTCCCCGATGCGGGGTCGAAAAACGAGTTCGTTTCAGCTACGTGTCGATTTCAGCGGTTCAGTTCCACGGCCCGAAGTCGGGGTCGACCTGCCGCTCCGTCTTGTCGATGTCGTCGATCTTTTCGATGTCCTCGTCGTCCAGTTCGAGGTCGAGGGCGGCGTAGTTGTCCTCGATGTGGTTTTCACTAGTTGCCTTCGGGATGGCGACGACGTTGTCCTTCGACGTGATCCACGCGAGGCTGACTTGCGCTTCGCTGACGCCGTGTTTCTCCGCAATCTCGGTCAGTTCGGGCACGTCGAACACCTTGCCACGGGCGAGCGGCGAGTACGCGACGAGCGTGATGTCGTTCTCCTGTGCGTACTCGACGAGTTCGTCCTGCGGCAGAAGCGGGTGCATCTCGACCTGATTCGCGTAGATGGGCGCGTCGAGGATTTCGGCCGCCTCGTCCAACTGCTCCGGTTGGAAGTTGCTCACGCCGACGTGTTCGATTTTGCCCTCGTCGTACAGTTCGTCGAACGCCGCGAGCGTCTCCTCGGGGTCGTACTCGCGGGCGGGCCAGTGGATGTAGAGCAGGTCCACGTAGTCCGTTCCGAGCTTTTTCAGACTCTCCTCGGTCGTTTCGAGCACGTCATCGTGTTCGAGGTTGTCGGCCCAAACCTTCGTGGCGAGGAAGAAGTCCTCGCGGTCCACCGACGAGTCGGTGATTCCCTGCCCGACGTGTTCCTCGTTGCCGTAGGCCTGGGCGGTATCGACGTGTTCGTAGCCCAAATCGAGGGCGTACTCGACGCTGTGTGCACACTCGTTGCCGTCCGTGTTCTCCCACGTCCCGATACCCAGTTTCGGAATTCCGTCGCTGTCGGCGTCGTATGTCATCGTATATTCTGCAAAGGGTAGAAGGGAAAAAGCGGTTGTGGCGGCGGAAATTCTGTAGGGGTTCGTAACCCGGGGACGCAAAGGCGTTTCGGCCTCACCATCGTTCACGGACCGAGGGCGAAACCGTGCGGGAGTTCGTCGGTTGCCCCCGATAAGTGCGGGTTTCGGAGAACTTAACCGCCCGCCGGAAGACACCCCTGTATGCGAATCTCACTCTTGGGAGGAACCGGCGACATCGGACAGGCGCTCGCGCTTCGCTGGGCGTTCGACACCGACCACGAAATCGTGATCGGTTCGCGCGACCCCGCGAAAGCCCGCGCGAAGGCCGAAGAGTACGAAACCGAACTCGACAGCCTCGGCGTCTCGCGCTCCATCAACGGCTTCAAGAACGGCATGGCCGCCGAGCGCGGGGACATCGTCGTCCTCGCGGTCCCGCCGTTCCACATCCGCGACACGGTCGAATCCGTCGCCGACCGACTCGACGACGTGGACGTGCTCGTCACGCCCGCCGTCGGGATGAACCGCGACGACTCCGGCTTTCACTACAAGCCGCCGAAAGTCGGGAGCATCACGGAACTCGTCGCGGACACCGCACCCGACGGGATTCCGGTCGTCGGCGCGTTCCACGGCCTCTCGGCCGACAGGCTTGCCGACCTCGAACTCGACATCGAACAGGACACGCTGATCGTCGGCGACGACGAGGACGCAAAGGAGATGATTCGGCGACTCGCCGAGGAAATCGAGGGACTGAGAGCGCTCGACGCCGGTGGCATCGCGAACAGCGCGGAAGTCGAGAGCGTGACGCCGCTGCTCATCAACCTCGCGCTCGAAAACGAGGGGCTGCACGACGTCGGCATTCGGTTCGAATAGCGTTCGCTGGTCGAGTTCGCACGCGACAAAAACTGATTTTCGACGGACTTACGCGCCCGCTTCTTCGAGAACGCGCTCCAAGTCGTCGCGCTGGGTGACGCCGACGAAGCGTTCGACGACGCCCTCGTCGTCCTCGATGACGATGGTGGGAATCGAGCGAACCTGATACTCGTTGGCGATATCCTGATGCTCGTCCACGTCAACTTTCTCGAATTCGACGCTTTCGTCCCAGTCCTCCTCCAAGTCCTCAAGAATCGGATCTTGCGTTTTGCACGGACCACACCAATCTGCGTAGAAGTCGAGTAATTTCACGGTCATGCGTTTCTGTTGTGAAGTTCACTCGCCGCGTGCATAAGGGTTTCTTCCGCAACCACCTCTGCCGCCAGTTGTCATCACCCAATCGTCAGCGAACCGCCGCCAGCAAGCCGCAGTCGGCGGACCGCCGTCACCGAATTTTCGCCAGCCGTCGCTCCATTTCGCCCTTCGTCCAGTCGGCGAGTTCCTCCGTGTCCTCGTCGAGGAACGCGGCCCATTTGTCGAACACGCCGGTGTGGTCGAGAAATCGAACGACGTCGTATACCGGCCGTCGGTCCTCGATTCCGTCCGGGAGACCACCGGCCCGCTCCCGATAGCCGTCGTAGAACGCGGCAACGACTTCCTCCGAACCGTCGGAGCGGAGCGATTCGATTTGCAGGTTTCGGGTCCGCTCCACGTCCCGAACCGGGTCGCCGACGTGTGCTATCTCCCAGTCGAGAAAGCCGATTCCGTCCTCGCACAAAAAGCAGTTCGGACGGGCGGGGTCGCCGTGGAGGAGCACGACGGGTGTGTCATCCAACAGTTCCCGATTCGATTCGACGGCTTCGACAACCTCGTCGAAATAGTGATCGAAGCGGTCGGAGGACGCGATCTCGCGCATCTCGGTCATCCGTCCGACCAGCACGTCCGTCCACGGTTCCGTTTCGAGTTCGAGTCCGTCCTCGTCGCCACCGACGACGTGGCCGTGGTTCTCGAACCGGCAGGAGTGGACGGTCGCCAGGGCGATTCCGACCCGTCGAGCCAGTTCCGCCCGCTCGCTCACGCTCGCGTCCGACCACAGGCCGAGCAGGTTCTCCCCGTCCACCGGTGCCGTCACGAGGTACGGAACGTCTCCCGTCGTCTCGCTCGCCAGCACGTCCGGGACGGGGACGACGCGATTGGCACCGAGGTAGTCGATGACGCCCCGTTCGCGCGCGATTCGAGTTCCGTCAGCGTCGTTGGCCATCTTCAGATACACCCGTTCCCCGTCCAAAAATTCGATATCGACCGTCCGGTTCTGCTCGTTCCACGACGGGCCGGAGGGGTGTACCGCTTCCACGTCCCGTCCGGAAAACGCGTCGCCGAGCGCCGACGCGATCTGTTCGTCCATAAACGAACGTTTCCCGTATCCGATAAATGGATTAGGGGATGATGTGAACGGGTGGCAACCCGTTCCCGCTTCGGTTTCACCCCGTCCCGTCCACGGCCGGAAAACGTTCTCGTTGCGAAAGGTTTACCCCGTCCGCTCCCGGAACCCAACTTATGAGCAGTGGTCAAAACTCCGGTGGGCTGATGTCCAGCGCCGGACTCGTTCGATATTTCGATGCCGAAGACCGGAACGCGATTCGAATCGACCCCAGATCGGTCGTCGCGTTCGGCGTCTTCTTCGGCGTCGCAATCTTGGTCCTGAACTACCTCGCGATATAACGAGGCCCTTTTCCCGACCTGCTTCGAAGAATCGGCCATGAGTCTCAACGCTGGCGTCATCGCCGTTCAAGGCGACGTGAGCGAACACGCCGACGCGATTCGACGGGCCGGAACCGCCCACGGGAAGTCCGTTTCCGTCACCGAAATCCGACAGTCCGGTATCGTCCCCGACTGTGACCTTCTCTGCATGCCGGGCGGCGAATCGACCGCTATCTCCCGACTCCTCCAATCGGAAGGAATCGCCCCCGAGATACAGGCCCACGTCGAGGCCGGGAAACCGATTCTCGCGACGTGTGCCGGTCTCATCGTCGCCGCCGAGGACGCCGGTGACGAGCGGGTCGAAAACCTCGGCCTACTCGACGTGAACGTCGAGCGAAACGCGTTCGGCCGCCAGAAGGACAGTTTCGAAGCGCCGCTCGACGTGACCGGACTCGACGACCCGTTCCCCGCCGTGTTCATCCGTGCGCCGCTCATCAGCGAGGTCGGGTCGGCGACCGTCCTCGCCGAGTGGGACGGACGACCGGTCGCGGTGCAGGACGGGCCGGTCGTCGGCACGTCGTTCCATCCGGAGTTGACGCCCGACGACCGAATTCACGAACTCGCGTTTTTCCGCGACGAGTAGCGATTTTCGCCGACGGTAAGCAAGTTTTTGCCGCTGGGAACCTTCTGCTCCCCATGGACGTTTCAATCGATGCAGTACGTGTCGCCCCGACGGGAGAGGGGCCGCTTCCAGTCGTCGTCCTCTCGCCCGACCACGGCGACGACGTGCTCCCGATTTTTATCCGATTCGAGGAGGGAATCAGCATCGCCCGTGGGATGGAAGCCGAGGACATCGGGCGGCCACTGACGCACGACTTGCTCCTCGACGTGATGGAGGAACTCGGCGGACGCGTCGAACGCGTCGTCGTCACCGAACTGGACGACAACACCTACATCGCCGACCTTCACATCCAGACGCCACGCGGCCACGAAGTCGTGGACGCCCGTCCCAGCGATTCGCTTGCGTTGGCCTCCCGCACCAACACGCCGATCGAAGTCGCCGACGAAGTGTTCGAACACGGACACCAAGAGCGAGCACAGTTCGACGACCTTCAAGACATTCGGGACGTAGCTCAAATCGGTCCATGAACGACACGCTGGACGACCTGTTCGAGGTCATCGAAGACAGAAAGGAAACGCTTCCGGAAGATTCCTACACCGCATCGCTATTCACCCACGAGAAGGGCGAAAACGCCGTCCTCGAAAAGTTGGGCGAGGAGATGACGGAACTCATCCTCGCGGCCAAGGACGACGACCACGAGGAAATCGCCTACGAGGGATCGGACGTCATCTACCACCTGCTCGTCCTGCTCTCGATGAAAGATATGGAACCGGCGGATTTGCGCGAAGAACTGGAAGCACGACGCTGAGCGGGTCGGGAAACAGAAGAACAGCGCGTTCGATTCTTGCGCGTGACTGGCGAAAACAACGAATCGGATTTAGCTGACGAGTTCTTCTTCGCCACGTTCCACGATGACGCGGCACGGCGGCGAAATCTTGTTGTACGCACGGCGGAACGCGTCCTTCACGAGGGGTGCGTCGTCCACGGTACACCACGCGGTGAACACTCGATCGCCGTTGGCGATTCGTGCTGCCGTTCCGACCGGCTTACCGAACGCCTGTCGCATTCCGTCGGAAACACGGTCCGCACCCGCACCGGTCGCCTGCTTGTTCTCGCGCAGGACCTGGTGGGGGAACTTGCGGAGGATCATCTTGTAGCCGGTTTCGCCGATGTTCTTGAGAAGGAAGCGGTTCGCCGAAAGGCGGGAGGCTTCGAGTGCGCCGTGGCGAATCTGGCACTCCTCTTCGACGATAAGCGAGATCTGAACTGGGTAGTCGTCCTCGTTGCTGTCCACTTCGCCCATCTTGTGCTGTGCGATCTTCGAACCCGGAATTCCGGTGATGTATTCGCGTCGTGTGTACGAAGGCTTGTCGATGGCCCGGTACATCGAGGCAGGTTTGTCGGACATGGTTACTACCGAATCTGTGGGTCAGGGCGTGAATAAACCCTTCGAAGCGCGTTCGCCGCTGGCTAGACGAAATCCCCGACGAAGCGGTCGGGAACGTACGCCAGCAGGTGGTCGGGAATCTGCCCGACCATCCATTCCGCGATTCGCACGAGAGGCTTGCGTAGAAGCGCGTAGACGCCCGAAATCAGGACTGCGGCGACCACGAGCGTTTGAATCGTTCCGTCGTAGAGCACGAGGCTGGGCAGTGCGACCGCGAATCCGAGCGCGAAGTCCTCCGGCGCACCGTCGTAGCGAATCCAGCGACGCGGGGAAATCCACTGACCGCGGAAGTGGTCGTACACCGCACGCTCGGACTGGCCGAGCCACGGCTTGAGTTCCAAGCCGCCGCCGAACGCGTCCGAAACGGAGTGCGCCGCCGCCGCGAGGAGGAAGAACCCGACGGCGAACGTCAACGCTGTCGGCACGACCGCTGCGATCGCCAGCGTTGCAACCGCCGCGATCGAGAAGTATACCGGGAAGTGCAGGGTCTTCCGGTGACCCGAGTACAGGTCCAAGTCCGGAAACACGCCGCCAGCGAATCCCGCGAGAACCGCGACCGGAGCCAACTCCGGCGCGACGAAGAGCGAGACGCTCCCGAGTAGCACGCCGACGAGGGCGTGGGTCGTTGCCATCATGAGTAACATCGATAGGCAATGTTTGCATAAACACCTGTCGGCCTGTTGTATGGTATCACGAAGCATATTTACGGGAGACGAACGGATAGCCAGCGTTTACTGCCCACGTCACCTATCGAGCAACGATGGAGATCGATCTCTCCTCGTATCGCCTCGTCCGATTCCTGCAGTTCGCCATCGCCAGCGTCGCGTTCGTCGGCCTCGTGACGCGGAATGTCGGGGTGCTGATAAACGGGAGCTTCGCGCTCGGGGTGACGTTCCTCCCCGGCGTGCTGAAGCGGGACTACCGCCTCTCGCTCAGTCCGACGCTGACGCTGTGGATCACCGTCGCCGTCTTCCTCCACGCCATCGGCATGCTCGGGTTATACGACGAGGTCTGGTGGTGGGACCACCTCACGCACCTGCTCTCGGCGACGCTCGTCGCTGGCGTCGGCTACGCGACTGCACGGGCCTTCGACGAACACTCCGACGCCGTCTACTTCCCGCCGCGATTCATGTTCGTCTACGCCCTCCTGTTCACGCTCGCCGCCGGTGTGATCTGGGAAGTGCTGGAGTTCACGGCGCGAGCGAGCGCCGGATTCATCGGCGTGAAACCCGTCCTCATCCAGTACGGCCTGAGCGACACCATCCTCGACCTGATTTTCGACGCCGCGGGGGCGGTGCTGGTCGCGCTGTTCGGCACCACCTTGCTCGCCGAAACCGTCGAGACGCTGCTCGCGCGGCTATCGAGGGAAAGGGATTGAAATCGAACGGGCCGGTTTCGTGGAGTGAACGCGTTCAGTTCGGGGCCCGCGTTTTCCAACCGTCGCTTTCCCTCTCCAACCGTTGCTTTCCCTTTCCAAACGCCGCTCTCCCACCTGACGGTAGAATTCCCGTTCACATCGAAAATCCACAATCGGGGTGATTTCACGGCGAAGAAGGGGTATCAGTCCCGCGAGTAGTCCCATCCGGTCACGTCGCTCGGCAGGATTTCGCCGTTGATGTGCCACGTCCGAGGACGATAGGCGATGACGAATATTCCCGCGTAGAAGGCCACGACGAGACCGGTGACGACCGTACCGGGAACCATTTCGATCGCCGCCGAGTGGGGCCACTTCGCCGACGGCGTGTAGGCCGTCAACTGGAACACCCACGCGAGGAGCAGAATGCAAAACAACGGGGCGTACACCCGACGCAGTCGGTGGGCCAGCGCCTCCTCCAGGGACACCTTCATTTTCGGTTTCCGGTAGTCCTCGCTCAGCTTTTGCCGCCAGTCCTCATCCACCACGCCTTTCGAGTCGTCGAGCGCCAACGCGAAGACGTTCTGCTGGAGCATGCGGACCCGAGACCGCCAGATGTCGTAGGCGCGGTACCTGCGGGCCTCGATGAGCAGGAAGATGCTCACCGTGATGATAGCGAGGAGGACGATGTAATGGGGATTGGTCCGGTTCGAAAACGCCCACGTCAGGATGGCCGCCATCAACGTTATCGCCCAATTGCTCGTCCGGTCGAGGCGCTCGCGCCAGAACTTCATGCGGTGGATTTCTCCACGATACATGTGTGCGAGCGCCGAACTCGGACCCATGTTCTCCTCGAACAATCCCGCTCCGATCTCTGTACCACTGTTGTTCGATGGTTCGTCTGATTCGTTGGTTGTCATGGGTCGATGACGTAGCTCGCCGTTTCTACGATAGGGTGAATATTGTGCTGTATAGTGAAAACCGTGGCGGTTTGATGCGCAAAAACGGTCGGGTTTGATGCGCAAAAACGGTCGGGTTTGATGTGCAAACGGTCGGGCTATTCGACGGGTGAATCACACACGAACCGGTCGCGTCGCTAGCCGTTCTGTGTGCAGAAAATATGGATGTTACAGTAGTGCTCGCAAAAGTGTCGCCCGATTACAGACGGGTGACGTTCTTCGCTCGGGGGCCTTTCGGGGCCTGTTCGATATCGAATTCGATTTCCTGTCCCTCTTCGAGGTCAGCGCCACCCACGTCCTCCATGTGGAAGAAAACGTCGTCGTCCGCGTCGTCCGTCGAGATGAAACCGTAGCCGCCAGTGTCGTTGAAGAAATCAACTTTGCCTTTCGCCATTGCTATTGTATGGAGTGGTGCCCCATAGATAATACTTCCGAGAGTGGTGTTACCACGAACAACGGCGTTATTCGCCGAGCCATCGCGCGACCGCACCCGCGATGAGAACGAGCGCACCGGCGATGAACGTCCCGGGGATCGGGAGGAAGAACAGTACGACTCCGAGGGCGAGAACTGGTGTGGATAGTCTCATGACAGAGGGTTCGAGCGGACCATGGTTACGGTTTGTGGGCGAATATGCAAGCCCGAGTCGTCACATCGCTCCCACGATCACCACACCGATTCCACCGAGACCGGACAACACGCCGATGCCCTTGGCCAGTCGTTCCCCGCCGGGTGCCAGTATTTCGGCCGAGATCAGCACGGTGAGGGCGGCCATCCAAAGCAGGTTCATCGACCCGACGACGATCATGAGCGCCATCAACGCCCAGCAACAGCCGATGCTGTCGAGTGCCAGTCGCCACCCCGACCGAACCGCGTTCGGAATCCCACTCGTTCCACCCGCAAAATCGCGCTCGGGTGAACGACAGTGATCCAAGTGGTGGCGCTTGAGCGAGGTGAGTTGATAGGCCGATAGCAACAACAACGTGACTGCCAGGAGGAGCGTCCAGTTTCCGGGTGTGAGGGTGGCGATGGGAATCACCAGGGCGACGCCGAGCGGCACCAAACCGGTGAGAACCCAGACGAACGTGTACGTGGCCATCGTGGCGACGACGGCTGTCTTCCTCCGGCCGCTCGTCGTGTCCCGATTTGCCTCGTAGTACGCCCGAAACGCGTTTGCTGACGACGGGTACATCATCGCCGTTATCATCGCCCCCCACACGAGCAGGTAGAGACCGACGCCGAGGAGTCCGCCCGACAGGGCCATGGCCTCCGGCATCCCCGGTGCCGACATCCGCATGACCATGTCTGCCCCGGGCATGGGAACGCTACGGGTCACGAGAAGGAGCCACGCGAGCGCTGCGAGTCCGTACGTGAACAGGACGACCGGATGTCGCTGCCGGGCGAGGAACGCCCGCACTGGACGGAAGATGTGCATCATGAGTCCCCCCGGTTTTCGAGGGAACTACGGTCGCAACGGGTAAAAGAGTCTCCGACGACGGCATCGCGACCGTTCAGTCGTCGGCATACGTCGCTTCCGGTCGGAAGTTTCGACTGATGACCTTCCACCGACCGGTCGAGAACCGGTGATAGTTGAGCACCGCGGGAACCGTCGTTTCGGCGATGTACGACAGATACAGTCCGGCGATTCCGATCGCCGGTATCGTCGCACCGAGATACGCCGCCGGAATCGAACAGAGGAACATCCCGGCCGCTTGGGCGAAGAAGGGCCAGCGGGTGTCACCGCTGGCGTCAAGCGGACCGGCAACCGCACCGTTGACACCCTGCGCCAGAATGGCGAAACAGGAGACGTACACGAGCGAAACCGCCGTCGATACCGACGGATCACCTGGGTCGGAGACGAACAGAAGCACGATGGGTTTGGCGAACGCGAACACGATGGCGGCCGCGACGAAGTACGTGGCTACCGAGAAGAGGACGACGTCGCGGGCGTACGTCTCGGCGGTTCGTTCGTTCCCGACCCCGAGTTCCTGCCCGACGAGGCTGCTCGATGCCAGCCCGAATCCCCATCCGGGCGTGTTCATCAGACCCCAAATCCGTCGACTGATCACGTAGGCGGCGGCGACGCTCGGACCGAACAGGTTCACGATGGCCAGCATCGGGAATTTGGCGACCGTCCACACCATGTTCCGACCGACGACCGGAAGGCCGATGTGGACCAACTGCCGAAACGTTTCCACGTCGAGATACGTTCCGAAGGGGTCCACCTTCACGGGGAGGTCACCCATTCCCGGAAGGCGACCGGCGACGACGCCGACGACGAACGCGACTGTCACGACGATGTTCGAGAGGAGGGTCCCCCACGCCGCACCGGCGACACCCCATCCGAACCCGAAGACGAAGACGGCGCTCAGAACGATGTTGCTCACGGCACCGCCCGCACGGATCACCATCGGGGTCCACGCGTCGTCGGCACCGATGTAGATCCGACTCGCGACGAGGTTGAGCGACGCGAGTGGGACACCCACCGAGATGATGTGAAGATACGTCGTGCCCAATCGGACGATGGCCGGTTTGTCGGTGATCAACGAGATGAGTTCCGAGGAAAACAACCAGAAGACGGCCGCGACGGGGAGAGAAACCAACAAGACGAGCGCCGCGCTCGACCGAATCGCTTGGCCCATTTCCTCGTACGCTCCCGCCCCGTAGCGCTGTGAAACGAGTGCGATCGTTCCGCCCGCGAATCCCCCGCCGAGCGAGAACGCCATCCCCCAGAACGGCGAAGCGAAGCCGACACCAGCGATGGCCGCGGGACCGATAGCGATGCCGACGAACGCCACGTCGACGGCGTTTTTCGACATGCGAGCGATACCGGTAACGATACGGGGCCACGCCAGATCCGTCGTTCGCCGCACGTTTTTCGGTTCGACGAGGCCGAGACGGGAGAGCGAGAGACCGATGCCGAGAATGATCAATCGAGCCGGGTTCGGGAAACGGGAGTCCACAGAGGGTGTTTCGAATCGAAAGTAAAAGTTCCTTTCAAATGCGGTAAGAAAGAGGGGTGTTCGACGGTCGTTCACAGCAACAACCGAATACGATAGTTCACTCCTTGAGTACGATAGTTCACTCCTTGAGGGAGATGACCACGCGCGACCCGTCGTGTACTTCGACCCGGTATCCGACGTAGTCGAACGAAACGTACGATACCGAATTCGACGAGGTTACCCGTTCGAGAGCATCCCCATCGACGGCAGAGTACAGCGGTTCGAGATCAGCTATATCGACGTTTTCCAACGCAGTGATTGCTGATACCACGGCTTCGCAGACGGACTCGTTGGCGTCGATGGTGCGTTCGTAGTCGCGTTGTTTCGATATCTCGGTCGAATCGGAAGGTATCTCGGTTGGTGACTCTTTCATGGTTCTCACTTATCGTTCATCAGCGAGTCGAGCATCGAGACGAATTCGTTCGATTCCCAACTCGTCCTGCAGTATAGACACCTATGGTCCCCCACGGGATTAAAACGGACCCACAGTTTCGGAACCCGAAATCGGGTGACAACGTGGCTCGTAACGCCGAGGAATTGACGAACGGTACAGCTGACATTTTTATCCCGCGGGACCGTACTTTCGTCCGTGAGTAAGGAGTGGGGGCCGGACGACATCTTCGACGTTCTCGCCAGCGAGACCGCGAGGGACATCCTCCTCTTGAGCAGTTCGACAGCCATGTCCGCAGGGCAACTCGCTCGGGAGTGTGATGCGTCGAAGCCGACCGTCTATCGGCGGATAAACAAACTTCAGGAGTACGACCTCCTCGAACAGCGGATGGTCATCGACAATGGGGGAAACCACTACAACACCTACCGGACGAACATGGACCGTATCTGCTTCGACATCCGCGGTGACGAGTTCGTCGTCACTATCCGGTTCGAGGAGGACCTCATCGACCGGTTCGTTTCCGCGTGGACCAAGCTTGGACAGTCGGAGACGGGGGACAACTGACATGCGTTCCGCCCGATCCAGAGGAAGGTACTCATGGTGAACGGAACGATATTTTGGGCGTTCGTCCTGACGAACGTGTTCGTCTTCCTCATCGGCACCATACTCGCGTATCTGAGTTACAGAGCATCCCAACGGGTGGGAGGAGGGTCGTTCCGATACGCGGTACTCGGATTCGGTCTCATCGCGTTCGGCTCGTTGATCGACCTCGTTTACGAACTGCTCGTAAAGCGGACACAGGAACTCGACGCGACCGAAATACTCGCCCTTCACACGAGCGAGTCGGCACTCGTCGGCCTGGGCCTCGTGTTCCTGTTTTACTCGCTGGTCGGCACCAGATGACCCCATTTCGTCGTCGAACGAATCACGTGCCGTCAGTCCACGATCGAGAGCGCCATGAAGTTCCAGTCGTCCCGGATTTCCGCCGGAGTCTGGGATTTCCCGTACGGTTCGGTGAACTCGAACCCGAGGTCGCGATACAACGACTGGGCGCGCTCGTGGTACGGGGCCACACCCAACCGGAGCGTCTCGAAGCCGTCCGAAACCGCTTCCACCAATACTTCGTCCACGAGTCTCCGACCGATTCCCTGACCCCGGTCGGCCGGTTTCACGTAGAGTCGTTTCACCTCCCCGGTCGTCTCGTCCAATCGCTTCAGTTGCACCGATCCGACGATTCGGCCGTCGTCCAGCGCCAGAAAGAGCGGTTCGGTCAGCGTCGTCGATTCGAGTCGCCCGATGTCGTCGGCCACGAGCCGTTCGGCGTCGGCACCGAAATCATCATCGTCGAACCACTCCCTCCCCTGTTCGTCCGCGCTGGCGAAGTAGTCCAAAAGCAGTTCGCGCAACTCGTCTTCGTATCCATCGATATTCGTTCTGGTGAGGGATACCCCAGAGTCCATACACGATAATTGACCCGCATCGAGCAAAAAACGGTAGCTTCGAACTGTGGTCGAGGAAGATACCTTCCGAAGCCACGGAAACACAGTTGTCCAAAGATGGATAGATGGCTCGGAGGCCAATTATCTCCGAGCAAGTCAGTCGCCGGGTATGAACGACGTGACATTCGTCGGTTCGTAGGAGATATGGCTAGAATCAGTAATTTAGAATGACAATATGATGACTGTCCGCTTCAACAATATTATACGGAGCCGTACTATACGAGAGTCATGGATCAAAATCTGCTGTTTATCTGTATCGATTGCCTCCGGCGAGATTTCCTCTCGGAAAACCATAGTGACACGCCATTTATCGATTCATTGCTCGACAGAGGGACGATATACACTGAACTGTTCTCGACGGCGACGACGACGACACCATCGGTCGCAAGCATATTGACGGGGACGTACTCCGAATACAACGGTGTCAACTCTCTGAGACAGTGCGGCCTCGATCCCGAGGTATCCACGTTAGCCGAACTGTTCGGCGATGCTGGTTTTGAGACTGCTGCAATGGCCACCGGACCGTTAGTCGAAGAAACAGGGATACAACGCGGCTTCGACCACTTCTGGTACCGAGACAAGGACGAACTTCTCACTAACGACTGGCACGAAACGGCTGTGGAGAATCTCGAATCTCTGTCCGAACCGTTTGCACTCTACCTTCATCTCTGGGAAATTCATACTCCGATCGATGTGCCGGAACAATTCGACGAGCCAACCTATGGTGATACACCGTATGCACGAATGCTCAGTGCGCTTGACCGAGCGCTGGAATCGTTCGTCAATGAGATACCCGATGATACGCTCATCGTTCTCCACGGCGACCACGGTGAATCTCTTACCAGTCGAACCACCGCGACCCAAACCGCCTTGAAGAGACTCCGCGATACGGCGCGATATGAACGAGGCATCGACACACGACGGTTGGAACGGCACATCAACAGATTCATGGACCGGTTTGCCCCCGATTTCCGCGACCACTACCTCGAAGGAGGGCATGGAGAAACGGTTCTCGATTTTATGTCCAACGTTCCGCTTGTGCTCGTCGGATCCGACGTAGAGAGTGCAACTGTGGACACACAATGTCGACAAATCGACGTACTCCCGACGCTGCTAGACTACTTCGGGATCGAATCGTCACCTTCACTCATCGGTGAATCCTTACTGCCAGCAGATTCCATACAGGACCGACCAGCATACATTCGAGCCTGCGGTGCGAGTCTCCGAGGGGAGGCGAACTGGCAGCGTGGGGTCAGATACGACGGTTACAAATACGTCGAATATCCCAATCGAGACTGGGAATCGGAACTCTATCATTTCGAATCCGACCCGAAAGAGCTCCGATTGGTCGATAACAAGGCCAAGTGCGACGAACTGAAATCCGACTTCCCAAGCCAAGAGTTGAGACAAGTTGATGACATCGACATTCACGACCGGCTAGCTGACCTTGGATACCTCTAATATACGCACCAACTATCGACCAGCCGCTACCAAATCCGGGAATTCCTTCGGGAGGTTCCATACTACTGTCCCACTACGAAACCCGAGAAATATCTCATCGATTGATACTACATCCAGAAAAACCAGACGTGCTCGCTTCGCTGCGCGCGACTGGTAGGATTCAAATCCGCTCGGATGCAGATTTTCCGCTCACGATTCAGTCGCTTCGCTCCTTCACATTGTTCGCAGAAAAATGCCGCCTCTCGGAGTTGAACCTCCGGCGAGCAAAGCTCGCCGTGCCCCCACTCGCTCGGGAAGACAAACCGCGTCTTCCCTGCCCTCGTTCGCTTCGCTCACGAGGACTCCGCTCGCGGGGACGGGAACAGCTCGATCTTCAGTCGAGTGCGGTAGCTCGAATGGAAATCGTGTGAAAGAACTATGCCGCCTCCCGGATTTGAACCGGAGCAAGACAGTCCTGCTCGTTCGCTCCGCTCACTGCGCGCTGTGACTTGCAGGGTTCAAACCGGTCGTGAGCATTTTCACTGCTTCACATTGTTCGCAGAAAAATGCCGCCTCCCGGATTTGAACGGGAACAGCTCGATCTTCAGTCGAGTGCTCTCCCAGTCTGAGCTAAGGCGGCTCATTCTGGAAAAGGCGGATGGTACAAAAAAGGATTTCGAAATCCGCCGGAGGGAAGACGAATCGACCAGAATCCCTCACACCTGCATCGGCAGGCGACACAAGCCATTTACGCACTGTCGTGGTAGATACTGTCATGGGAGAACGGGCCTGCTATCTGGAGTTTTGTCCGGCATGCGACGCGCAGGTGACGATTGTTGATGATAAATGTCCCGATTGTGGAAATTCACTTTCAAATTCTGAGCCGGATTAGACGAGGTGATGGCAGAAAACACCCAATCTTGTTCGAAGATGTAATACTTAGGAGGATAGAAAGCGGAGAAACGCGCAGTTGGGAGAAAACTTATACCAATACGGTACTGCAATTCGACATACCCACATGGTGCAAGAGAACACCAAGAAATGGGACGACTGCCTGGAACGCGAAATCGACGGCGGGGTCGAATTATACGACCCCGAGAACGATAACGCGTGGATATGGTCCGACTTCGGCGTCGACCTCTCATGGGAAGCCTAGCGCACGCCCGAGGAGGCCGATTTACAGGCCGACTGCTGTCCAACTGACGTACAAGCGAGTGCCCTGCCCCCTCTTTTCTGTCTCTACTCTCGGTGCTCTCCTGCGATCCATTCCCACCCGATGCAACCGTTCCATCCACGGATACCCCATTCGTTATTTTTTCCCGACTTGTAGTAGCACAACAAGATAAAGTATATAATCCATTGCTTACTGTGAATATGCAAACAGGACTGCACGTCCGAGAATGTGTCTCCAACCAACTCTCGCGTCACCAGTCCCGCCCTCTTTCCCATGCACGTTTTATCATTCGAACGCGAAACGCTCGACTCCTCCACGCTCGGCGTTTCGGGATTCCTGCTCTTGGGCCTCTTCGAAACGTTCGGTCGGTATTTTCGAATCCTCTACGGCGAACAGCAACCCCACATCGACGTTCGGTGTTGCTGGCGGCCGCTTGCGAACGCCGTGCTCGCCGGGAAACCGATTTACGTCCGACCGGCCGTAGACAACAAACCGCCGCTGTTCGAACTGCTCAACGTCACGGTCGCATCGACGGGGCAGTACTTGCTGGTCTTTTTCCTCCTGATCGGTATCGTCAACGGCGTTTCGGCGATCCTCCTCTGGCGAATCTGTGCCGACCGAGGCGCTCCCCGCGTCGGACTCATCGCCGGACTGTTGTTCCTGACGAGCGTTCCAGCCACCGGTGGCACGGTGATAAACGTGCGCTCGTTTGCGATCGCTGGCATCCTCCTCTCGCTGTGGGTCGAACACCCGCTCGCACGCGGTGCCACGATCGCAGCGGCGGGACTGTTCTCCCAGCATGCGGTGTTCGCCATCCCGGCACTCGTGTACGACCGTCTCCGATATCTCGACCGGGATTCGAGTCTCCAATGGCTCGTCCGATTCGTCGCCGGTGGGGTCGCCGTCCTCGTCGTCTCGTTCGGGTTCGTGTACGTCGTCTGGGGAGCACAATCCTTCCACGGTGCGCTCTACTGGTCGTTCGGTGCCGCGGAGAAGTACACGACGAACCCCGTCGTTCCGTCGATTATCGGCGATACACGCCGATGGATGGCGGCGCTGTATCACGGCGTCATCAAGCACCTGTTTCTCATCGTCCCCGCGACGATCATCGTCCACTTGGCCGCGACCGAACGCGGTTCGAACCGGGTGATCCGTTCGACCAACGCCCCCCTCGTGACGACGACGTTCCTCGCACTTTCGATGTCGATTCCGTTGCTCGTCCGGGCGTACCGCGCCTACTGGCTGTACCCGCTCCCCTTCCTCGCGCTGTTGGCGAGCATCGGCTATCAGCAGTTCTTCACGGTTGGAAGGAGTGAACTCCCGCCGACAGGGAAAATCACTCCCGAAAAGCGTCGCCACGCCGAGACCGAGCGCCATCGTACCCGCGAGTAACTCTCGGTTCCCGCGGCCCGTGTTCGGTCGAACTATTCGTTCCCTTCGTATTCGTCGTCGGTGACGTGTTCCATCCACGTAACGACCTCTCCGTCGAGTTCCTCCTGAATCGCGATGTGCGTCATCGCCTTGTCCGGTGACGCCCCGTGCCAGTGCTTCTCGCCCGGCGGGAACCAGACGACGTCGCCCGCGCGAACCTGCTCGATCGGGCCATCCTCGCGCTGAACGAGACCGCATCCGCTCGTGATGACGAGTCGCTGCCCCAGCGGATGGGTGTGCCACGCGGTCCGCGCGCCAGGTTCGAAGGTAACGCTCGCCGCCGCTGCGCGGGCGTCGTCCTGCGGGTCGAACAGGGGATCGATTCGAGTGTCCCCCGTGAAGTATTCATCCGGGCCTTCGGCAGACGGTAGTGAACGGCTGTCTGTGATTTCCATGTCTGATACCCAGTCTTGCTTTGGGTAGCATTTAACTTGGAATTGGTGCTATCCGAAAAGCCCCTTTAAGTATTGACCGCCGTAAAGTCCGATCTGGCTCACTCGCCTTCCGAACTCGTGCCCCGATAGAAAAACCCGGCACCGAGGACGGTAACGACGCTCACTGCGACGAGCGGAGCGACGTACCCGCCGGTCACGCGATCGAGTACACTGACGGCGAGTGGACCGAGGAAAGCCGACTGAGCTATCGAGATATTGAGCAAGCCGACAGTCGCGGTCGCATTCTCAGGTCCGAAGCGGGTGAGGATGATCGGCGACCACAGCGAAGCGAGAGGTCCGAGACTGGCACCGAGACCAACGAGCACCACGTAGATCATCGTATTTGAGTGGACAAATGGGAGCGCGAAAACGAATACAGCCGCGAGAACTACACTCGTTATAAACGTCCGACGCCGACCGACACGGTCACCGACGAGCCCGCCGCCGATTCGCAAAGATCGAATTACGGTTGAACCTGGTCGAGCGGTCGAATCAGAACTTCGTTGATATCGACGCGCTCCGGTTGTGTGACGACGAACGTGATCGTCCGAGCGATGTCCTCGGGTGCGAGTGCTTCCATCGACCCGACGTGCTCCTTGACCCCCGCCTGGACCTCGTCGTCGGGGATGTGTTCGAGGAGTTCGGTGTCGACCGCGCCCGGTTCGATCGTGGCGACGTGGATTCCGGCCTCGGCGACGTCGAGACGGAGCGAGTCACCGAACATCTTGACGCCAGCCTTCGTCGCGTTGTAGTGGGAACTGTTCGGCTGAAGGAATCGACCGACGACGGAGGAGAGGTTGACGATGTGCCCGCTCTCCTGTTCCAGCATCGTCGGAACGACGGCGTGCGTGAGTTTGATGAGCCCGCTGAGGTTCACGTCGATCGTCGTCTGAAGCGTTTCACGGTCCGCCTGTGCGATGTGTGCGAGCGGCATGAGACCGGCGTTGTTCACGAGGATATCGATGCGACCGTACTCGTCGAGGGTGGCCTCGACTACGTTGTCGATGTCGTCGTCTTCCGTAATATCGGTTGCAACGACGAGCGCTTGGCCGCCATCGCTCTCGATTTGGTCTGCGAGTTCCGTGAGTTCGTCTTCCCGTCGGGCCGCGAGCACGACGCTCGCTCCTCGGGAAGCGAGTGATTTAGCGGTTGCACCTCCGATTCCGGACGATGCCCCGGTGACGATTGCGACCTGTCCGTCCAACTCCGAACCGAATTCTGTCGACATCAAATGAAGAAAGGCACGTCGTGGATTTCGGAGTTATGCTATTCAGAAAGGGCATTTAAATACCTCCGCTGTTGAGCCCGATTCTGCGAATAGTAACGATACCAACGACGAGAGGGTGTGTGAGTGTGATTCTATTTGGAGAGGGCGTCTATCTGCGGCTGTGAACCGAGCGCCGAGGTGAGGAGTTGACGCTCGGCGCGACGGAGCAGGCTCGACATCGAGGGTTGTGAGATTCCCATCTCCTCGGCGAGTTCCTCGGTGCTGACCTGGCGCGGGGCTTCGTAATACCCCCGACCAATCGCCAACTGGAGTGCCTCTTCTTGCCGCTCGGTCAGCCCGTACTCGGACGACTCGTCATCCTCGGGGGGATTCTGGGAGATTGAGATCAGTTCGACCTCGATTCCATACTCTTCACAACGGGTTCGCATCCCGTTGAACGCATTGTAGTTCTGAAAGAGCTTCTCTTCGTACCACCCGTCGGGCATGACGACCGTCGGTTCGACTTGGCTCGCAGTGAACCGTTCGGGAGCGAACGCATCCGAGACGACGTCCTCCAGTTCGATGGTGAGTTGATAGACGTCCTTGCCGCTCGCACGTCCGAGTGGAGTCGTCTCTACGACCTCGTCGAAAGCCAAAAGCTCGTCTTCGGAGACGTCGTCGTTCGGATCGAGATAGACGACGAATACGCGAGCGGTTCGTTCCCGACAAAGCCCGTGAACGCACTCGACTTGGTTCGAGGGAATCGATTCGGCGAGATCAACGAGCGGAAGCGAGGGCGAACGGATAACGAATTCCGTGGTGATTGTCATGAGGGATGGGTATGCTCTCTCCGAGGTTAACCCTCTGGATTTTTTGTTCGACGACGACCGACAACGTGAGAACGGACGATTTCTCGGTCCATTCCCGATAAGACCAGAGTTTGGCTCAATAGGTCTGCGGTGGCCGTTCGAGAATATCGAAGATCTCCTTCGCACGATACTCCTTGTTCCGCGCTTTTCCAGTTACTTCTTCGAGAACACCCTCCTCCTCCAAGGCAGCAATCGAACGGGACGCCGTCGATGGCTCGACGTCGAACAGTTTCGTGACGGTCTTAGTCGTGAGGTACGGCTGCTCGAAGAGCGTGCAGGCGAGTTGGTTCTTCGTGTACGCGAGGCCGCCGTACTCGTCCTCGTATCGCCGCCGCAGCTCGTCCAGTGCGAGCGTACGGGTGACGGATTCTTCGGCTTGCTTGGCGATTCCTTCGATGAAGAACGAGAGCCACGCCTCCCAGTCGCCGTCCGTCCGCACGGCGGTCATCCGGTCGACGTAGGCAGGCTTGTTTCGGTTGAAGTACTCGCTCAGGTAGAGATTCGGCCGCTGGAGGTAGTCGTGATCGTACAGTTGGAGCGTGATGAGGAGACGTCCGAGTCGACCGTTTCCGTCACCGTAGGGATGGATCGTTTCGAACTGATAGTGGAAGAGCGCGATGTCGATGAGCGGGTGGTAGACACCGCCCGTCCGATAGTACGTCATCAGGGCGTCCATGAGACCCTCGACGACGGCGGGAACTGCCGGGAGGAAATCCCCGAGGTGATTCGGGTGGGTCTTGTACGCTCCGATGGTATTGGTGTCGACGCGGTCGTCAGGCACACCGGTGAGGAGCGTTTCGTGAAGTGCGTGCAGCAGGTCAACGCTAAGCATCTCTCCGTCGTCGATGGCCTGGATGCCGTCTTTAACGGCTTGTTCGTAGTTCAGCACCTCACGCGTATCCTTCGTATCGGCAGTCGGTGTTCCTGAGCTGAGCGCAGTGGCGTCGGTCGTGTCGTCCAGCGCGCGTGTTTCGAGACTGTAGAGGGCGTTGTAGTCGATGTCCGCTCCCTCGATTTCGGCGGACTCCATCGCCTCCTTTCGAAGGAGGGAGGTATAGAGGACGGGTGGGAAATCAAGTTCACGGCTGATGCCACTGAGTTGGCCGAGCCAGAACGTCGCGTCCGCGAGCGTCTCGTAGAACTCCTCGTCGAGTTCCAGCTCCCGTGACGGTGGAAGTGGGTCGGGCTTGTAATAGGATTCTCGTCCGTACGAAACGAGCGTCCCCGGAGCGTTATCTACTAACTGACTCCCTTCCATGCACGTATCATCTCTTATATCCCACTATGCATGAATCTATCTTTCCCAAATGCAATTAGTGGGTGTTCAAGGAGGTAATCTTGCAATAGGTTCTGCTATTCGAAGACAGCCATTACCGACGATGCAATTTCGAGAGCGAGCCAAACGACGGCGTTTTCAGACGCCGTGATTCCGGAACCGAAACACATCGACATCGAGCGGAAGCTCCTCAAAATCGTCGTCTGCACCAGCGACGAGCGTCGCATCCCGTTCGTGGGCCAGCGCAACTGCGTTGGCGTCGGCAAGCGAGATGTGGCCGTCGGCTTTCACCTCGCCGGTGAGTCGCCAGTCAGTGCGCTCGATTGCTAACCCACGACGTTCGAGGGCGCGAATATCACGATCCGCCGTGCGGAGCGAGGTGGTGGTCGGTGTATCGTCGTCGGTGCCCTCGAAGCGCGCAACGAGGTAGAACACCTCGCTGGCGTTCGCCTCGGTGAGGTAGCCTTCGGCGTCGGTTTCGACATCGCTGAGCAAGTTGGCGACGACAGCGTGTCCGGGTTCGTCGTAGAGAAACGCGATAATCGCCTCGGTGTCGAAGACGTACGCGTCGCTCATGCGTCGTTATCCGCGTCTTCGGATGGTCGAAGGCGCTCGACACGGTCTTCCTCCCGGCGTCGTTCTTCGTCCTTTTGCTCACGGACCTTCTCCAGTACTTCGCCGGGTTCGTGTTCACCAGCGTGGATACCGTGGAGTTCGTCGAACGATGGAATGGGTTCGATGATGATACGTTCGCCCTCTTCGTAGACGAACACTTCCCCGGGTGTTTCGATACCGAATTTCTCGCGGAGCGCTTTCGGAATCGTCGCTTGACCCTTCTGCGACACGCGTACAACTTCTGGGTCCCGAGTACTACTTGCCATACTCAGTTGTACCTATGCGGTCGAATCCTACTAACAGTGCCGGTCGGTCGAAGAACACAGCAACATCTGTGGCAATTGCCAGCAACTTGTGATAACAGCTTCTGGCCTGCCACTGTCACGAATGCCGTCATTCTGCTGTTGCTTGGTTTTTATATGCTGTGAGTTCGTACTGTTCTCCGATGAGAACCGTCGAAACGGCTGCCATCAATGACTCCCTCCCGATTGACCGGATTCAATCGGTTCTCCGAGAGCATTCGGTGCGCTTCGCCGCCCTCTTCGGTTCGCACGCGACAGGAACGCCGCATTCAGAGAGCGATATCGACATCGCAGTCGAACTGGAGACGACCCAGCGGGACGATCCCGCATACAACGAGGCATTTTTCGGTTTGAGTGCCGACCTGAGTGACACGCTCGAAACTGACGACGTGGATTTGGTGGACGTTCACGTGCTCTCACCGGCGGTCGCGGAAGCCGTCTTCGAACACGGGGTGTTGCTCGTCGGCGACCAAACACACGCCGCCGAGCTTCGCAACCAGGTGGCAGATTCGAAGTCCGAAGAGCTGTCACCGCGTGATCGGTTCAATACCGCGCTTGCCAAAATCGACGAGCATCTCGGTGGTACTGCTGTTACTGCGACCGATGGGCCGAGGGACGACGGATGACTTCCGATGAATTTCCGGCGGATAGTCTCAGTCGAATTTTGACTGCTGTCGAGACTATCGAGGAAAGCCTCGGCGTACTCGCTCGTAAACAGCGAATGAGCCGAGAGGCGTACAAGGTGGACTCGGATACCCGCGATATCGTCGAGCGGCGGTTCGTGAAGATGACCGAAGCGTCGATCGATATCGGTGAAGAAATCGTCAAATACGAACGGAGACACCCCCCGGCAAGCAATCCCGAATCAATGCGATCGCTCGGTGAGATTAGCGTACTTTCGTCTTCGACAGCCGAACAGATGGCACAAGGTGCCCGATTCCGGAACGTTCTTTCCCATACGTATGGTCGAATTATCGACCACGACACTGTTTACAATGCGTTGCAGGATCTCGAACGCTATCGATCGTTCGTCATTGAAGTGCGAGACTACCTCGATTCCATTGGGGCGCTCAATAACTAAAACGGCAACAGAGTAGCCTATCGATGAATTCTGATTCTTAGTAGTGTTCTCCCAGTTCCTCTTCGATAACAATGAGGCCCCTCCTCAATGACTCGAAATCTACAATATCTGGTTCGCTTATTCGTCGCACCGTTTCGTCTTCATTTGTTCGTCCCTAGTAAGTCGCGCAATCGGCGATTGATTACCTTCTACCACACCGTCGGCCCGCAGTGAAGGCAAGACAGAAGCGACCCGAGGAGATCGAGTGGTTGAACTCCGAAGTGGCTGAAACTAGTCTCCGAGTCCAAAAGTAGAAAATAACGGATAGAAGCCCTGTAGGGTACAAATCCGTTGGCTCAAAAGCGTGCAGAATGTGGATGGGTTCGGGCGGATTCGAACTACGCCCAGACATGCTCACTACGTTGCGCGTGCCCGGTCTACTTCCAATCGCCCTCACGAACGAATTTACTCGTCACGTCCGTTCCTCGCAAAATTCGATGGGTTCGGGCGGATTCGAACCACCGACCTCGGCCTTGTAAGGGCCGCGTCATAACCAACTAGACCACGAACCCGTATCCCGAAAAAATCGCTCCGGGGGAATAACTGTTACTTTCTCGGTTTCGTAACGACTACCACCGTCGCTAGCAATCCGCAACTATGGACGACTCGCTCTCGGCCCTCGACGAGCAGGACGGTTGGAAAGTGGACGGGTTCGCCGCACGAGTACACTACCGCGGCGCGGACGAGTTCTACAGCATCGAATACTATCAGCCCAGCGAATGCGTCATCTACTGGAAGGTGAAAGGGGACGGCGACGTGGCGGTGCCCGTCGGGCGCGGAACGGTCCCCGGGCCGCTCCGCGAACGAGTCCGAATGGATCTGGACGAGGCGGGCATCGACCCCGATATCGAAAGCCGAAAGCTCTGAGAGTTTCTGTTCTCCCGAGGCGAACGATAGCAAACGATCAGTCGCGGATGAACCGTCCCGAACCCTTATTCGGTAACCGGCCGCAATCTACCACGGCCCGTTGACCGGTCCAAACGGTGTTTCGGTTCGTAGGAAACTCTTATCAATCCAGTGTCCCTTCAGATAGAATAATGAGCACACACACGGACGAAGACGACCCGTTCGAAGAACAGCGGGAGAACGCCGACAATCCGATGCGGCGTCTGTTCTTCGAATACGGGGGCGAAAACCGGTTCGCCTTCGTCGTCGGAGTCCTCTCCAGTCTCTTCGCTCGGATTCTCAACCTCCTGCCCCCGATAATACTGGGCGTCGCCCTCGATTCACTTATCGAGAAGGATAAACCGATTCCCTACTCGAAGGCCTTGGCTGGACAGGTTCCCTTTCTCTCCATTGATACGGCACGGCAAATAATTCCCGCGACGACACAGGGCCAATTCTGGTTCTCAGTTGTCATCATAGCCATCGCGTTCGGAGTGGGGGCGATGTTCCACTGGGGACGAAACTGGGGTTGGAACTCGTTCGCCCAGAACATCCAGCATTCGGTTCGAACCGACACGTACGACAAGATGCAGCGGTTGGACATGGAGTTCTTCTCGGATAAGCAGACGGGAGAGATGATGTCCATCCTCTCGAACGACGTGAATCGTCTGGAGCGCTTCCTGAACGACGGGATGAACTCCGCGTTCCGCCTGGGCGTGATGGTCGTCGCCATCGCGGCTATCCTCTTCACCATCAACTGGCAACTCGCGTTCGTCGCACTCGTTCCCGTACCGCTCATCGCGCTGTTCACCTACAAGTTCATCCAGATCATCCAGCCGAAGTACGCCGACGTGCGCTCCTCGGTCGGACAGGTCAACTCCCGACTGGAGAACAACCTCGGCGGGATTCAGGTCATCAAGACGAGCAACACGGAGACCTTCGAATCCGACCGCGTCGAAGACGTGTCGAGCGACTACTTCGGCGCGAACTGGGACGCCATCATCACCCGGATCAAGTTCTTCCCGGCGCTCCAAATCCTCTCGGGACTCGGCTTCGCCTTGACGTTCATCGTCGGCGGTCTGTGGGTGTTCAACGGCGAAGCGCCGTGGTTCTTCTCGGGAGACCTAGACCCCGGTCAGTTCGTCACCTTCATGCTGCTCACCCAGCGGTTCATCTGGCCGATGGCGCAGTTCGGGTCCATCATCAACATGTACCAACGCGCCTACGCGTCCAGTGCTCGCATTTTCGGGTTGATGGACGAACCGAGTCGGATTCAGGAGGACCCCGACGCGGAGGACCTCGCCGTCGGAGAGGGAGAAGTCGTCTACGACGACGTGACGTTCGGCTACGACGACGAGACCATCGTGGAGGATATCTCGTTCGAAGTCGAGGGTGGGGACACGCTCGCCCTCGTCGGCCCCACGGGAGCCGGAAAATCGACCGTCCTCAAACTCCTCTTGCGGATGTACGACGTGGACGAGGGAGCCATTCGCATCGACGGAACCGACATCCGCGACGTGAGCCTTCCGAGCATCCGTCGGAACATCGGCTACGTCAGCCAGAACACGTTCCTGTTCTACGGAACGGTCAAGGAGAACATCGAATACGGGACGTTCGACGCGAGCGACGAGGATATCGTAGAAGCCGCGAAAGCCGCCGAAGCACACGAGTTCATCAGCGGCCTCCCCGACGGCTACGACACCAAAGTCGGCGAGCGCGGCGTGAAACTCTCCGGCGGGCAACGTCAGCGTATCTCCATCGCCCGTGCCATCCTGAAGGACCCTGAAATCCTCATTCTGGACGAGGCGACCAGCGACGTGGACACCGAGACGGAGATGCTCATCCAGCGCAGCCTCGACAAACTCACCGAGGACCGCACCACCTTCGCCATCGCCCACCGTCTCTCGACGATCAAGGACGCGGACAAGATCGTCGTCCTCGAAGGCGGCAAAATCGTCGAGCGGGGACGACACGACGACCTCATCGGCAACGACGGTCTCTACGCCCACCTCTGGGGCGTGCAGGCCGGGGAGATCGACGAACTCCCACAGGAGTTCATCGACCGCGCCGCCCGCAGAACCGCACGTACCGACGCCGACGACTGAGAGCGCCACATCCGCCCTGCTGCTGTCCGTTCCTACTGCCGTCCGTTCCTACTGCCGTCCGTGCCGATACCGCTTTCCGCCTTTCTCGACCGCGAGGTCCCGCTGCCGGGAGAGCGCCACGTCCGCCCGTCGTTCGTATCGCCGGATCTCCTCGTCCCGTCGTCGACGTCGTGCTTTCGCTAGCTCGCGCTGTCGTCTCCAATTCGGGTCACGGGGACCGCCGTACTTCGGCACGTCCCCCGTGTTCGATTCCCGCCCCGTGTCGTCCCGACTGGATTCGGGCACTGCACCGGCGTCGTCTTCGTCCCGTTCCCGTCGCTCCCGCGCTTCGTGCATTTCCCGCCGTTCGCGTAGTTCCCGTTCCCGCCGTTCTCGTGCGCCCATCTCCGTTTCCTCGGGTTCGCCTTCCGGAACCCTGTTTTCGTATCGCCCTCGGTACGACGGTCGTTCCGCCGGTCGTTCGTACTCCCTGTCGGCGCGTCGGTCGGCGTCGGATCGGGAGGGTCCGTCGGGTGGATGCGGTGGCGTCGGTTGCTCCGGATGCGGTTCGTGCTCGTTCGTGTCCGCCTCTGCGTTCGGCGCGTCGTGTTCCTCACCTCGTTCGGATTCGCTCCCGGATTCGGATTCGTCCCCCGGAATTCGTTCCTCGGGGTCGTCCGTGTTCTCGTGAGACACCATCCGGAGAATCTACTCGAAAATCGTGAATAAACCGGCGTGACCGTTCAGATGGTTCGGGTGGTTCGGGTGGTCGTTTCGAATCGGGTAACGCGGGGTTTCCTCACCCCCGTGGCGATGCCGTACTCGTCGCCGGAGGGGTCTCCAAAAATTCGACGCCGTATTCGGCCAACCATGCGAGCGTTGTCCGCACTGCGGCCGGGTCGGCGACGCGATAGCTCGCGACCGTCGGCGGTTCGTGTCCGACTTTGACGCCGAGTCCCGACTCGGGCAGGACGTCGAACGCGTCCTCGTCGGTTCGGTCGTCGCCGACGTACAGCGGCAACCACGTCTCCGCGTTCGGAACGCGGCGGTCGTACAACCACCGAATGGCTCGGCCCTTGTGCCACTCGACGTCGGGGCGCAATTCGATGACCTGCTTTCCGGTCGTGACACGGACGTCCTCGACACCGCGAACGGCATCGCGCACGAAGTCACGAACTTCGGGGACTCGGTCGTCGTCGGCGAGTCGGTAGTGAACCGACGCGGTGACACCCTTGTCCTCGACGAACGCACCGTCGACCGTGTCGAGTCTGGAATCGAGGGTGGAGCAGAGACGGGCGATATCGTCGGCCGCGTCCTCGGCGACAGAGTGAGTACGGCGTTCGCCATCGGAGAAGAGTTCCAAGCCGTGATTCCCGGCGTAGGAGATACCGTCGACGTCGACCCGTTCTCGGAGGTCGTCCAGCCCCCGACCGCTGACGATACCGACCTCGACGTCCGGAGTATCCCGAAGGGTCTCTATCACGACACGCGTCGCCGGTGGAAGCGTCACCTCGTCGGGGTGGTCCTCGATCGGTGCGAGCGATCCGTCGAAGTCGAACATGGCGAGCATTCCGTCGGCATCCCGCAATCGCGTGACCAGCGCATAGAGGTGGTGCCGAAGCGGATCAGGTACGTCGTCGTTCATCGTCCTCGTGGTGACTCCGCTGCGATTTCACGACCGCGACGAATCGCTTCGATAGTCCTGAACTGAGCGTTCATCCATGCGTATACATCGTTCGATCGCACTTGTTTTTTGAGGCCATACATCCTGCGTTCACGATCCGCTTGGGGAAGCGAAAGTGCTTCCTCGATAGCGTCGGCGAACCCTTTGGTGTCGTGTGGATGTACCGATACCGCCTCGTCGCCGAGTTCCCCGTTCGCTCCCGCCAACTCGCTCAGCAGGAGGACACCCGGTTCCCCCACCTGCGAGGCGATGAACTCCTTCGCCACGAGGTTCATGCCGTCCCGGCGAGGGGTGACGATGCCGAGGTCGGCTTCACGGTAGAGCGCCGCGAGGCCTTCCTTCGGGAGGTGCTCATTCAGGTAGACGATGGGTGACCAATCGTCGGTACCGAAGCGGTCGTCGATACGCTCGATTTCCGACTCGACGTGACCCTGTAGCTCCCGATACGCACCGATTTGACTCCGACTCTCGGACGCTTTCTGGACGTAGGTGAACTCGCCACGCCATTCGGGGTGTCGCTCCCAGAAGCGCTCCAACGCCGAGAGTCGTTCGGGAATCCCCTTGGTGTAGTCGAGGCGTTCGACGCCGATGGCGAGCGTGTCGCCGACGGCGTACTCCTCGCGGAACTCGTTCCAAAACGCGGTCGCCTCCGTGGACTCGGCGAGTTCCTCTCTCTCGACTGCATCGATACCGAGCGGGAAGGGTCGGACGAACGTCCGTCTTCCATCGTAGACGACGCTCCGGGTCGCCCTATCGACCCGGATGTCGGGAAGCATCGCGGCACAATCGAGGAAGTTCTGGCAGTAGCGCTCCGTGTGGAAGCCGAGGAGGTCGTTTGCGAGCAAGCCATCGAGCAGTTGCTCGTACTGTGGACACGTTTGGAAGACGTCCCACGACGGCCACGTGATGTGCCAGAACTGCATGCAGAACGTATCGGGACGTTCCTCGCGGACGTGCCGGGGAGCCAACCCGAGATGGTAATCCTGAAACCAGATCACGGAATCGGTGTCCGTCTCGTCGATGATGGCGTCAGCGAAGGCGCGGTTCGCCTGCTGGTAGTGGTTCCAGAACCCTTCCTCGGCGTTCATCTTCTCCGGGTCGATGTGACAGATAGGCCAGAGAACTTGGTTGCTGTAGCCGTAGTAGTAGCCCTCGACCTGTTCATCGGAAAGCGGGACGCGCCGAATCTCGTAGGCCGGAGACTCCGGCGGAACGCTGACGCGTCCGTCCGCGTCGGCCACGTCGAAGTCCGCGTCGCCGCTCCCCCAGGCGACCCACGTTCCGCCAGCGGATTGCATCATGGGGTCGAGTGCCGACGTGAGACCGCCCGCCGGGCGGTTGACGACGATGTCCCCGTCCTCACGTTCGTGGCTGTACGGTTGGCGATTCGATGCGACGACCAGTTTTTGGTCCCCCAAGTGCGAGGAAACGGTTTCGGCAGCGGACCGTTCCCCTGTCATGATTTCACCCGTCGTCGCGGGTGGAATTTCCGGTCGAGACCTGCACGTCTGTATTCGTTCATCAGTTGTCGGTGGGTCGTGACTGCGACGAATAAGCCAGTCGTCCGTTCATCCGGATTCGACGTGAAAAACGGTAGTAACAGGCGATTACGACTCCCGTAACCGAGACCTGATCATCGGAAACTACTGCTTGTTCGGCTCCCGTGAGACCTCAGAACGACTCTTGGTCCGGGTCTTGTTCCGTCGTTTCCGCCCCGCCCGCGCCACGGTCGGAGTAGCGTTGACGACCCACTGCGTCGCTATCGGCCATGTTCAATATCGATTGTCGGACGTCATCCGCGGACTCGTACGTCTCGTCGAGCGGACCGATAACCTCTTCGAACGTTTCGGACCCCCTCGGATACTCTATTTCGTACTCGCCGTATTCCGAGACGAGTTCGTCCACGTCCGCGGGATAGTCGTGGTCGTCGAGTTTCTCGCTCAGTTCCCCCAGTTCGATACCTTGCTCACGCTCTCGGTCGGACATGAAAAGAACGACATCGGTGAGTTAGTAAGTCCTTCTGGCCCCGATTCCTGATCCGGCGGCTACAAGACGACTCCCGTACACGGATTCGGTATGCATCTCTCCGACGCGACGTGGACCGACGCCGACGGCGTGGACACCGACCTCGCGCTCCTCCCCGTCGGAAGCACCGAACAACACGGCCCGCACGCACCGCTCGGCACCGACTGGTTGAACGCCGAAGCGGTTGCGAACGCGGGCGCGGAGGCGTACGACGGCGAAGTGGTCGTCGCCCCCCCGATCCCCGTCGGCGTGAGCGAGGAACACCGACAGTTCACGGGGACGCTCTGGGTGTCGGAGGATACCTTCCGCCAATACGTCCGCGAAACGGTCGCCAGCCTCGCCCATCACGGCTGGGACCGCGTGGTCATCGTCAACGGACACGGCGGCAACGTGGCCGCGCTCCGTGAAGTCGCCGGAACGATCACCCGCCACGACGAGGCCTACGCCGTCCCGTTCACGTGGTTCGAAGCCGTCGGCGATCACCGGAGCGACATGGGCCACGCCGGACCGCTCGAAACCGCGTTCCTCCGTCACACCCGCCCTGAACTCGTCCACGAGGACAGGATCGAAGAGGCACGCGAGGGTGCCAGCGACGGCTGGGGCGAATGGGTGTCCTACACCAATCTCGCCTTCGACAGCGCGGAGTTCACGGAAAACGGCGTCGTCGGCGACCCGGAGGCAGGCGACGAGGAGCGCGGCGAAGAACTGTTGGAACTGGCGACGCGGTCGCTCGTGAAGCTTCTCACGGCGGTCGAATCACGCGACGTGCACCGCCCCGAGCACGAGTAGTTTTCTCCTTACTCCTCGTCCTCTTCTTCTTCGACTTCCTCGTCGGCCGCTTCTTCCGCTTCTTCCTCTTCTTCCTCCTCTTCCTCCTCTTCTTCGACTTCCTCGTCTTCGGCGTGTAGTTCCTCCAGCGACCCCTTCAGGCTCGGAATCGTGCTCGCCAGTTCGCCGACCTGCTCGCGGGCGTCCTCGATGTCCGAGATGGCGCTCTCGATGGTCTCGATTTCGGCTTCGAGATCGTCGGCGTCCTCGAATGCGTCCGCGCGCTGTCCCATCGCGTACCACTTCTTCGCGTCGTGCAGGTGCTCGGCGGCGTCGCCAACGTCGAGCGCCGACCGAAGCGCGTTGAGCGCCCCGAGCGTGTTCTCGGCGTCGGTCTCCCAGACCGCTTCGACGGGTGGCAGTTCCTCGCGGGCGGCCGCGAGGTTCTCCTCCACGTCTTCCCGCATTTCGTTCGCCGCTTCTCCGAACAGTTCGTCATCGAACGAGGATTGGCTCATGTCACTTGATTAGACGGGATCGCATTTAAAAGATAACCCGAAACCGGAAGTGAAACGCCAGGTTTTACGACGGTCGAAAGCCAGCGGGCGGCCAATTTGGCCGCCCGCTGGCCGTCTCCCTGTAAAACCTGGACCAAAAGCACTCCTCCTTCATTTCGCTGGCTGACTCGCAGTGTGAGTCAGCCAGTTCCATTCAGTCGTCGGCCCGCTCGCTCCTTCGTCGCTCGCGGGCCAACAGGGCGGAAATCGATTTTTCTTCTCACTTCTCCCGAACCGACTCGATTTTCATCAGCGGGTAGCCGTCCTCCATTTCCATCCGGGTCACGACTTCGGTGTCCTCGTGGTCGATGATGATTTCGACTTCGAGGTATTTACCCGTTAATTCAGTATAGCCGTGGTCGATTTCGTCCGCGAGTTTCTCGGTCAGGATGTCCACTTCGACCGATTCGCAGAACGGCTGATTCTCGATGCTCTCCTCGATTGCGCGTTCGAGGCTGTCGGCGCTGTCGGGGCTGACCGGCGTTCCGGCGAACTGGTGATAGAGCGCGCCGAACTTGATTCCCGCTTCGAAACAGGCCGCGTCTCGGGTCGTCGGTTCCATACCTCGGGAGAGGCGTTGGGGGTTAAAGTTCGTGATGACATGGAACACGGAGCACATTTACGTGTTCACCTCTCACCAAAACACATGGATTACAGTTCTGCACTCGACAGAGGCATGGACGCCGTTCCGGAGTTGGAGACGAGCGACGAGCGATTCAGCTATCCGGACCCGGCCGTACAGAAGGACGGGTCGTTCACACGACTGACCAATTTGGACGACATCGCCGACGCGCTTTCGCGTGATGGCGAGCACGTCCATAGTTCCGTTCAGCGCGAACTCGGAACCAGCGGGAAGTACGAGGACGGACAGGCTCGCTACAGCGGGTCCTTCTCGGTATCCGACTTCGAAACCGCGCTGGACGAGTACGTCGAGGAGTTCGTCATCTGTTCGGAGTGTGGCCTTCCGGACACCCGTCTCGTGCGCGAGAACCGCAACCTCATGCTCCGCTGTGACGCCTGTGGTGCGTTCCGTCCCGTCACGAAACGAAGCACGACGAACCGAACCCAACAGCGCGATGCCGTCGAGGAGGGTCGAACCTACGAGGTCAAGATCACCGGCACCGGACGCAAGGGCGACGGCGTCGCCGAACGCGGCAAGTACACGATTTTCGTTCCGGGCGCACAGAAGGGCGACGAGGTGCAGGTGTACATCGAGAACGTCAACGGGAATCTCGCGTTCGCCCGTCTCGCGTAGGAAGATCTATCGCGGCACGAACGGTCCCAGTCTCGCGCCGCAAAATCGCATGGTTCTTATCGAGGTTGTGCCTCTAGCCGACTGAATGGACGATCCCGTTCTGCTCACGGGTTCCGAGGGCCGCGTCGGGACGGCGATTCTCGGCGACCTCGAATCGAAATACGAGTGGCGATTGCTCGACAGGGAACCGCCAGCGGCGGAACCGTCTGACGAGTTTTTCGTCGCCGATATCACCGACTACGATGCCGTTTACGAGGCAGTGGACGGTGCGGGGGCGATTATCCACCTCGCCGGGGACCCCCGTCCGGAAGCGCCGTGGAACAGCGTGCTCGGCAACAACATCGACGGGACACACACCGTCCTCCAAGCGGCGGTGGACGCTGGCGTCGATAAGTTCGTGTTCGCCTCCTCGAACCACGCCGTCGGTGCCTACGAGACGGAGGAGCGTACCCCCGACCTCTATCGGACACACGACGAGTTCCGACTGGACGGCACCGAACTTCCCCGTCCGAGCAACCTCTACGGCGTCAGCAAGGCCGCCGGGGAAACGCTCGGTCGATACTACCACGACGAGTTCGACATCAGCGTGGCCTGTGTCCGAATCGGTAATCTGACCGAAGGCCACCCGCCGATAGATTACGAACGCGGGCAAGCGATGTGGCTTTCCTACCGCGACTGTGCCCACCTGTTCGACTGCTGTCTGTCGGCCGATTACGGCTACGAAATCGTCTACGGCATCTCGGACAACGACCGGAAGTACTACTCCATCGACCGAGCGCGCGAGGTCCTCGGCTACGACCCGCAGGATAACTCCGCACACCACGACTGACGGGGTATCAGTTCGATTTTAACGACACGCTCCCTCAGTGACGACCATGACCGACGACTGGCGCGACCACGACTGGCCGGTACTCGAATCGAAAGCCGAGTACGAAACCGGGTGGTACACCGGCGGCTACGACCTCGTGGAACAACCCGACGGGACGACGAAGAAGTACTACTGGGCCGACCTTCCACCCGCGGTCGTCATCCTCGCAATCGAAGACGGGCAAGTAGTTTTCGTCGAGCAGTACCGCCCCGTCATCGGGGAGACTTGTTTGGAGTGCCCTGCTGGAATCGTGGAGGACGGCGAATCCTACACGGCCGCCGCGGGACGCGAACTCCGCGAGGAAACCGGCTTCGAGGCCGCCGGTCTCTCGTTGCTCGAAACGTTCTGGGTCGCCACGGGTGCGCTTCGCCACGAGCGAGGCATCGTCTTCGCCGAGGGACTGACCCCGACGGAGCGTGATCTGGACGACAACGAATTCCTCTCGGTGCGAACGGTTCCGGTCGAGGATGCGCTGGCCGCCGCCCGCGAGGACCCGGCCAACGACGCGACCATCGAGGCGCTCCTGCTCGCCGAAACGGACGGCCTGCTCGATCAATGAACTGGAAACTCCACGCGCGACGCGGGGTGTCGCTTCTCGGCCACGCGGTCGGATACGACACCCTCGAACGACCGGACGGAAAGACGGTTCGAAGCTGCTGGTTCGACCCGCCGGACGCCGTGGCCATCGTCGCCCGAACCGGCGACGAACTCGTCCTCATCGAGGAGTACCGACCGCGACTCGGTGAGCGAGTACTCTCCTGTCCCGCCGGGCGGATGGAACCCGGCGAATCCTACGAGAGCGCCGCGAAACGGGAACTGTACGAGGAAACCGGCTATCGAGCGGGTGACGTCGAACTGCTCGAAACGTACTACCCGTCGGCGGGCATGCGAAAACAGCGGGCCGTCGTCTTCGCCTCGGATCTGATGGCGGGCGACCAGCACCTCGAATCCGACGAGTTCATCGACGTTCGGACGGTACCCGTCTCGGACGCCATCGACGCGGTCCGAACCGGTCCGACCTGCGGGTGGGGATTGCCGCCGCTCCTGCTCGCCCGCGAGGAAGGGTTGATTTAGATACCCCGACCGGGTCGCTTATTCGGCCCGCTCCCATATCCCCCGTCGATGGACGGCGAAATCTCTACCGAAGACGTTCACGACCTTATCGAGTCCGAGGAGGACGTTCGTATCGTCGATATCCGACCGGAACCGCAGTTCGACGGCGGTCACATTCCGGGAAGCGAAAACATCCCGTTCCACATGCTTCCCCGCCGAGTCAGCGAACTGAACGATGCCGACCGCGTCGTCACCGTCTGCCCGCTCGGAAAATCGAGCGTCCAGGCCGCCCGACTCATCGGCTCCTACGAGGGCGTCTCCGGAGACGTGCCGGTCGAGAGCATGGCCGGTGGGCTGACCGACTGGGAGTACGAACTCGAATCGTCAGACAGCACCGAACGGGAACAGGACGCCCCGTTCTGAGCTTCGTTGCGGAGGGCTGTCGCTCGCGTTCGAAGACTGCGAAAAATGGGTGTAGTATGGTGATATCCGACCAACAGGCGCTCGTCAGGCGACGTTGAACCCGCGGTCGCGGAGGAAATCCTCGACGCGTCCGGTATGGTTTCCTTGAAGCTCTATCTGACCCTTCTCGACCGTACCACCGCAGGCGAACTTCGACTTCAGGTCCGAGGAGAGACTATCTACGTCCACGTCCTTGGGGTCAAATCCTTCGATTATCGTTACCTCTTTTCCATAACGGCGCTCGTCGATGCGGATGGTGATCTGCTGGGATTCTTTTGCGACGTCTTCACAGACGCAAAGCTCCTGAGGCAGCCCGCACGTCGAGCAGACTTCCGACATTACGCATGGGGCTACGAAACCAACCTATTAAACATTGTCGGGTATGTTGCCATATCGAACGGTCGTTACCCGCTCGTCCCGTCCGGCGTGGACCCGCGAACGATCTCGTTTACGAGAGATACCGCTTCATCTGCATTCTCGCGTGTCACCTCGCCCGCGTACTGTGCCCGTTCGTACAGCGATCCGACACGTCGTGCCCGCTCGTCGATGCCGACGTGCGAGAGCGAGGCGAGATACTCGCGCGGCGTCTCGCCCGGGCGACGTTTGCGATGCTTGCGTGATAGATAGTACTCCAGCCTGTCGAACGCGCGCTCGACGTCGGTTCCGGGGTCCTCACGCGGTTGCCAGCGCATCCACACGGTTCGGTACGCCCACTCGATGAGACCCATCCGTCGTGCCGTGAGCAACAACCCGACGAACAACAAGCCGCCGTAGAGCGACTGTGATTTCGAAGGTAGTTCGATGGGGATACCACCGCCGCCGCCCCCGAGGGCGCTCGCGTTCGTCGTTGTCGTCGTTGTCGTCGTCGGTCCACTGGTGCCGAGTTTATCGCCGACGTTGCCACGGCCGTTCGGACCGGTGGAGACGTTCGACCCATTCTCCGGGCTACTCGTCGTGGTCGTGGTGGTCGTCGTGTCGGATGTCGTGGTGGTGGTCGTCGTCTCCGGCGTCCACGTTCCGTTCTGGCTTCCCTCCGTATCGACGCCCGATTTGCCGTTCTGCCGTGCCTCGTCCACGATTTGCTGTTCGGCGTTCGAGCGCTGTGTGGACGGGGTCGGGTCGAAACGAACCCACCCGGTGTCCGGGAAGTACACCTCGACCCACGCGTGCGAGTCGAGACCGCGGACGACCCACGTGTCCTCGTCCGTCCGCTGTCCCTCCGTGTAGCCCGTGACGAACCGTGCGGGAATTCCCTGTGTCCGGAGCATGGCGGTCATCGCCGTCGCGTAGTAGACACAGTAGCCCTTTTCCATATCGAAGACGAACGAGTCGGCGATGTTGCCGTCTGGCCGCTTCACGTGGAGCGAGTATTCCTTGTTCTCCTCCAACCACTGTTCGATGGCGGTGGCTTTCTGATACGGCGTTTTCGCGTCGGCGGTTATCTCGTCGGTTTTCGTCGTCAACCGCTGTGGCGTACTGCCGGGGAGGCGGGTGTACTGGTCCTCGATATCGCTCGGATACGCCGTACCGGCCTTGTTCAGACCGGACGGGGACGCCGACGGAACTTCGCTGACGACGCTGTACGAACTGCCGTTCGTCAACGGTTGCGTCGGCGAGAGGCTCCCAGCGCTGCTGATTCGCGTGTTCGATTGCTGTTGTGAGCCGATGACTTTGATGGGCTTCCACGCTGCTGGCATCGCGTCCACCTGATTCGTCTCGACGGTGAACGTCTGTCGCACCGTGTAGGACTGACCGAGCGACGACTGCGAGTGATAGGATTGGCTCTTCCCGGTCCGTATCCAGTCGTTTCCGGTGTACCGGTCGTAGGATGCGACCTTCCAGTAACTCCCGTGGTTCGCCGTCACGGTGTACTGCACCTTCGGCGAGAGTTCGATACTCCCCTGAATCGAAAGTTGTGCGCTGTTGCTGATGAGACCGCCGCTACCGCCCGAGCCACCACCGCTCTGACTGGGGAGAATCGGACTCGCTCGACCGCCGGGGACGACGCTCATCGTGGCGGACAGCAGTACCATCACGATGAGCGCGACGACCAGCACGTCTATCTGTCCGACGGTCCCGCCGTAGCGAGCCATCGTCCCGAAGGCGACGATGCCGAGTGCGCCGAGCATCCCGATGAGCGTCACGAACGACCCGGCGTCGCCCGTGAGGACGAAGAATCCGAGTGCCGCGCCACCTGCCGCAGCGGCGAGCATGTATCGCCGTCGGAAGACGAGATACCACGGGACGAACACGGTTGCCGGTGCGACGCCCAACGCCCACGTTCCGACCTTTCGCATCTCCAGAATCGATAGGCCGGTCAACAGGGCAATGTTGTCGGCGGCGATGTGACCCGTCTGAGAGAAGACGTCCACCCCTCCCGGAATCGTCGTGTAGTAGCCGAACATCCCGCCAGCGAGCAATAGCGCGCCGATGCCACAGGCGACCCATTCGGGGACGACCCGGGCCAGGAGCGTCGCGCCGATGAAGGCACCAGCCACGAGCAGAAGCAGGGTATCCGTATCCCCCGCGATGTTCGTGATGTCGTAGAGGACCTTCAGCGACGACCCGATGAGAACCGCCGTCGAAGCGATGGCGAGGCCCTGATACGGAATCGTCACGTCGCCGATAGCGAAACCGCGTGCCGTGCTCACGGCTTCTCACCTCCGTCGGCCCGCACCCCGTCGAGGGCGCTCGTCCGTCCCCGTCGCGACGTGAATTCGTCGAACGACATGGTGTCACGGCCCCACCGAATCGTCACGTCCCGTTGGTCGGTCAGTCCGCGAACGAGCAGGTCCGCGTGCGCTCGCTCGCGTTCGTGCACCTGTCCGCTCTCCATGTGTGCGAGGACGGTGAGAATCCGCGTTCGCTGGTCGGTACTACCATCGGGTCCGACGTGACCGTCGGGCGTGGTCACCCCGACGGAGACCCCGATATCGAGCAGGGCCGCCGCGATACTCGCCGTCGCGTCCGCGACGGCATCGACACGACCCGCGTTCGCCTCCGCCACGATCCGTATCTGTTGACTCTCCTCCTGCGGTTCGAACTGCCGAACGAACATCTCCCCGACCGGCCGCTTCGCGCTCGACTTCCAGTGGATGTCCCGAAGCGGATCACCCGCCTGGTACTCTCGCAGTTGGTCGAACTCGCGTCGTGCCGCGTTCGTGTGACTGTCTTCGAGCGCGCGTGCGGTCGTCACGCCGTCGACCGGTTCTACCCGGGGGAAGACGAGAATGGACTCCCGGATCTGATGGGTGAACGTCCGCTCGAACAGGCCGAACACGTCTTCGGCCACGACTCGCACCGGGCCGATAGCCTGCTCGCCACGCTTCGTGAGGCGGACGTCGAACTCGACCGCCGTCTCGCCGATGCTGGTCTCGATGGGGCCGCCATCGTACTCCAGTCCGTCGGCGAGTTCCAGATCGACGGTTCCCGCGAACGGGTCCGGCGCGTCGAAATCGAGCGTTATCGTCACCGCTTCCTCCCGGGACCCGACGTTCGGCGCGGACACGTCGAGTTGTGGGCGTTTCGTCCGCTTCAACTGGATGAAGCCGACGAGTATCGCCACGAGAAGCGGGGCGACCACGGCGTTCAGCGACCGAGCGCCGAACGAGGCGGCCAGCGCGAATCCGGCGACACTGACGGTGATGAACACCCATGCACGTCGCGTCAGCATCTCACTCCACCGGGACGTTGTCGAGGGCGTTCCGAATCATCGTCCGCCCTTCTTCACCGCCCATGACGCCCGTGTCACCCCGTACGCGGTGGGAGAGCACGACTTCGGCTTCCGTCTTCACGTCGTCCGGGATGACGTACTCCCGACTGTCGAGAACGGCCCGCGCTTGGGCCGCACGGAGCAGCGAAATCGACCCTCGGGGGCTGACACCGAGTTGGCAGTGGTCGCGGGTGTAGTTCGCGAGTCGGGTGACGTACTCTCGGACCGGCTTTTTCACCGTTACCTTCGTGATCGTCGCCCTCGCCCGTCGGATGTCGCTCGCGCTGGCGACGGGGTCGAGTCGGCGAATCGGATGTTCGCCGACGACGCGCCGGAGGACTTCCGATTCGTCCTGCGGATTGGGGTAGCCGAGCGAGAGCTTCTTCATGAAACGGTCGATCTCGGCGACCGGGAGTTCGTACGTCCGGTCCTGTTCGATGGCGTTCTGCGTCGCGATGACCGTGAACGGGTTGGGAACGTCGTGGGTCTTCCCGTCGATGGTCACCTGCTCTTCCTCCATCGCTTCCAACAGGGCGGATTGGGTCTTCGGCGGTGCGCGATTGATCTCGTCGGCGAGGACGACGTTGCCGAAGATCGGGCCGGGTTGGAACTCGAACTCGTTCGTTTTCTGGTTGAAAATGTTGACGCCGGTCACGTCCGAGGGGAGGAGGTCGGGCGTGAACTGCACGCGTTTGAACGAACAGTCGATGGAGCGCGCCAACGACCGGGCGAGCATCGTCTTGCCGACGCCGGGAACGTCTTCGAGAAGGAGGTGGCCGCGCGCGAGGATCGTCGTCAAAATATGCTCGGCGGCGTCGTGTTGCCCGACGATAACGTGTTCGATGTTGTCGATGATACGTCCTGACAGGTCCGCCGCGTCCTGTACCGAGAGAGGGTCCGCGAACTCGTTGGTCGGCCGCTCTACGGGGGTCTGCTCTGGATCTTTGTTAGCTTCCTTCATGCTATGAATGCGCGATTGGTCGAAACGGGTCCTTTTGGGAAGTGGGGACGCTAGGGGGGCGTCTCCCTCGTTACGCGTACTATCGGAGCGTACCTTTGTAACTTTTGTCGCTACGCCAAGAGGTGTCCAGGTTACCCTTGAATACTTTGTGCATTGATGTTTCAAGGAGCTCAACGGAAGAGATCGATTTTATTCGATCCATCATGTTTCCGAAATTGCTGTGTTCGGAGAGAAGAGAGGTCGCTAGTTGACCGGACGATATCCAGAAGTTCCACTGCTGCTCACCATTCCTTGCAGTCGGCACAGACCATCCCGTCCTCGTCGCGCCAGCGTTTCTCGACGCTGGACCCACAACACGCACAGTCCGCGCCGTCAGGCGTCCAATCGTACGTCGCTCTGGCGGGTTCGACGTCGTCGGAGTCCAGTTCGGATACGTCCTCGTCGGTTCCGTCGGTCTCGTCGGTTCCGTCGGTTCCGTCGGTTCTGTCGGTTTCGACCGGTTCTCCTTCGGATCGCTCTTCAGTTACCGGTTCGTCGTCCACCTGCTCCCCCTCTCTCGATTCGTCCGTGATCCGCTCGTCCGGTTCGTCCGGGTCGTCCGTTGTCCCTGCGAACTCCGAGAGCGACGTATCCTTCGGCACGGTCCCGCCTACGAAGCCCCAAGCCGTAAGCGTGACGGAGCAACCAAGTACCCCCGGTACGCAGTGGCACGTATGGCAGGACTCATCTCGAACATCAGCGAACTGATTCGCCTGTTCGGCGACGTCGCAACGGCATCGGCAAACCCCATCCCCGCGATTTTGCTCCTGTTCGGGGCGATCTTCGTCGGCTTCTCCGTCCTTCTGGGGATTTACCTCGTCATCGGCGCGATAGGCGGCGTGATCACCGCCGATTCGCCCGGTCAAGCGCCGCCGCAGTGAGCGATATCGCTTCTTTTCGATCCGGACCGAGCGGCGACCCGGCGACGAAACTGTCGGTGTAGTCGAGCACGGCGGCAATTCTGTCAGCCACGGCTTCGGGTTCCCCGGCGATACAGAAGGCGTCTATCATCGCGGGCGTGACGGCGTCGAACGCCGCCGAAAAATTCCCCGCGCCGATCTTCTCGCCGATTTCGGACGCCAACTCGCCGTCGATTCCGTGTCTGTCGAGCACCGGCCCTGCCGCACCGCCCGCGATGAACGCCACTGGTGGGCGGGCCGCTTCGCGCGCCGCTTCGCCGTCTTCGGCCACGCTCACGCAGGCGTACGCCGCGAAGTCGAACTCACCCCGCTCGTCGGGGCGTTCGTCCAACCCTTCCGCGATGCGCTCGCTCGCCCACTCGAAATCCCGCGGGTGCGAGGCGTTGACCAGCGCGCCGTCGGCGTGTTTTGCGCTCATCCGGAGCATGTGCGGTCCCTGCGCGCCGACGTACGCAGGAATCTCCCCTGCGTCGTAGTTCAGTCCGGCGTCCCGCGCGGTGAACGTCCCCTCGTGGGTCACGCGCTCGCCCGCCCAGAGTCGCTTCGAGACCTTCATCGTCTCCAGCACGCGACGAAGCGGTCGGTCGCGGTCGATACCGAGGTTCCGGAGCGTGGAGCGGTCGCCCGCGCCGACGCCGAACACAGCCCGGCCGTCGCTCGCTTCGTCCAGCGTTGCGGTACGTGAAGCGAGCGTGACGGGATGGCTCTCGTACGGGTTGACGACGCCCGGTCCGAGGCGGATGTCCTCGGTGGCGTCGGCGATCCGCGAGAGGACCGTGAAGGGGTCGCGGTTGTTGTAGTGACTGCTGGCGAACAGCGTGTCGAACCCCGCATTCTCCGCCGTCTCGCCGAGTTCGACCAGTTCGGAAATCGGGTCTTCGGGTGTGATCTCAATCGCCCGCAAATTCCCACCTCCGGAGCGCCTGCCGGACGAAATCGCCATCGACCGACCGGAACAGGTTGTCGCTTCCGCCGTGGTCGCCGAACTCCCAATCGCGGACGACGACGACTGGGAGGCCGTCGTCGCCCTCGCCGCTGACGAGGTTGGCCGCCGAGGCGAGTTCGTCCACGACGGATTCCACCGTCACTTCGAGTTCGTGGCCGTCCCTGTCGTGTTCACCCCGCCAGTCGCGACTCGCCGAAATGCCGTCCCAACCGATGGCGACGCCGCGCTGGCCGTGTCGGAACGGTCGCCCGCAGGTGTCGGTGACGACGACGGGCACGTCGACCGGGAGGCCGGAGCGAATCCGGGCGGCGCTCTCGTTCGGTCGCTTCGGGAGCAACAACAGGTCGGCATCGCCCGTGTTCGAACGGTCGATGCCCGCGTTCACGCCGATGTGGCCGAACCGCGTCGAGGTGAGCAGGAACGGCGCTTCCATGATGAGTTCGGTGCTCTCCTCGATGACGGCCTGTGCGAACCGTGGGTCCTTCTCCTCGCCGGAGAGTTCGGAGAGGCGACCGGCGATTTCCTCCGCCCGAGGACTCGTCGGGAAGTCGTCCATGGTCGCCGTTCGTCCTTCGGCTTTCGAGACGATGGTGCTCGCGACCAACAACACGTCGCCGGGTTCGAGGTCGACTCGCTCCGCGACGAGCGCGGCGATGTCGTCGCCGGGTTCGACCTCGGGAATCCCCGGAACTGCGAAAACGTTCATGCCCGGTCGTTGGTGCGCGCCGATAAAAACCCGCCCGGAAGGCGCAAAACCGGTCAACTTTCGTATCGTTGTACCGAGCAGGCACCGCCTTCGACCGTCGCGACGAACATCGTCGCCGTGTCCGCCGGGACGGCACCCGTCGCACTCCCCGGATTCAGCAGGCGAACGCCATCGACCTCCTCGTCCATCGGTCGGTGGGTGTGCCCGGCGACACCGACGACGGACGAATCGAGGTTGCCGTCAACCGCCTCGCGAACGATTCGTGCGACCCGGGATTCGTACCCGCGTTTCGGGCCGGTCCCGTGCGTGACGACGAACGTGACGCCGCCGATGTCGAGGGTCGTTACGTCGGGTAGTCGAAGCGATTTCGGGTCGGTGTTTCCCCCCACGGCAGTGTAGTTCCCGTCCGTCAGTTCGTGTATCGACGCCAGCGCGTCGGCCGAATCGAAGTCCCCCGCGTGAATCGTGTGGTCCGCCCGAAGGATTCGGGTTCGTACCCAGTCAGGGATTCGATTCGCACGCGACGGGATGTGCGTGTCGCTGATGATGGCGACCCGGAGCATGCCTCTTCGTTCGCGGTGCTGGTAGAAAAACGTTAGAGCGGCGTCGGAACGCTTTAGTTCTCGCTTTCGAACGTATTAGTATGGGCGGCCGTTCGTCCCGACGAAACTTTCTGGGTGCTATCGGCCTCGGTTTGTCGGTGGTGAGTGCTGGCTGTAACACGCTCGAAGCGCAACCGGATCGGCAACGGCCGAACTGGTCCGTCGAACTCGACGGGATGCCAGCGCGGGCTAGATCCATCGCCGATCACGGCCTCGTTCTGGCGACGACGCTCACCCCGGACGGCGAACTCGGCCACCTTCGATTTTCGGGCGACTACGAACGACTCGCCGACCTGTCGAGAATCACCACCGCCCCCGTCGTTTACGACGACCGGGCGTTCGTCGAATCCGATGGAACCATCCGCTCCATTCCGCTCGACGGCGGCGACCCGGTGCAGATTCACAGCGGTTACTTGTCACTCGGTCGCTACGAACCGGTCGTCTCGGGGTCGCGGTTGTTCGGCATCGGCTACAACGACGAATTCGAGAAATACACCGTCTTCGCCATCGATTTGGAGGCCGAACGGGTCCGGTGGATTCGTCCGTTCGGCAGCATGCAAGCGTCGATAGCCACCGACGGCGATCACGTTTTCGCCGCATCCCCTTCGGGCATCGTCAGAGCCTACTCGGCGAACGACGGTGCGACGATTTGGAAGACCCACGTCGGAGGCGATGCGCGATTGACGTACCACGACGGGACGGTGTTCGTCGCGACCGACAGGGGATTGGTCGCACTCGACTCGACGGACGGAACACATCTCTGGCTCGCCGAGAGCCACTGGATCGCCTCCGTGAACGGCGTCCCCGCGGTCGCCGACTCGACCGTTTACACCCTCCTCACCCTCTACTCGACCCACCACCGGAACATGTTCGCAACCGAGACGTATCTCGTCGCCTATCACGCGTCCGGTGCGGAGCGCTGGCGCACCCGCGTCAACTACGGAACCCCCCTCACCGTCACCGAGGACGCCATCGGCGTCGAGACCGTGGATGAAGTCGAAACCGATCGCGGAAAAAGGGAACTCCGAAAATATCTCTCCGTCTTTGCCACCGGCGGTAAACGACTCGCCAAATACGATCTCCCCGACCGGTCCACCATGCGGCCCCTCATCCGCGACAATTCGGTGATCGCCGGATACGGCAAGACCGTCGCCTCCTACGAACGGTAGGACGGAGACGTGATTGTGATTGTTCCGTAATCGTAGCGACCGAGAAACGAGTCCCGAAGACTCCTCGCTATCGCTCGTCATCCCTAGTTTCGTACCGAAACCCATTCATTGATAATCGGTGACACCAAACATCCGACGATGGCAACTGAAGCCACCACAGAATCCACGTACGAGGAGTTTCTCGGGGAAGTAAAGCGAATTTCGAACGTCCAGAACGCCGCTGGAATTCTCGGCTGGGACCAAGAAGTCGTGATGCCCGAAGGTGGCACACCCGCCCGGTCACAACAGCGCTCGGCGCTGTCCGCGATTTCGCACGAACTGTTGACCGACGACGAGATGGGGGAGATGCTCGACACACTCGAATCGGAGGACTTGGACGACGAGCAGGCCGCCGTCGTCCGCGAGGTTCGGCGGGAGTACGAACGGGCGACCCGCGTCCCCGGCGAACTGGTCGAGGAGATTTCGCGCACCACGTCCGAAGCCCTACCGAAGTGGAAACAAGCGCGCGAGGAGGACGACTTCTCGATTTTCGCGCCGACGCTCGAAAAACTGGTCGAACTGGAGCGCGAGTACGCCGAGCACATCGACCCGGACAAGGACCCCTACGAGGTGCTGTTCGAGGAGTACGAACCCTACCTCGGCATCGACACGGCCGAGGAGACGCTGGAGCAACTCCGCGACGAACTCGTCCCGCTCATCGACGCCGTGCGCGAGAGCGACGTGGAACTCGCCACGCCGTTCCAGGGCACCTACGACGCCGAAATTCAGGAAGAGCTCTCGCGCGACGTGCTCGACACGCTCGGCTACGACTGGAACCGCGGCCGTCTCGACACCGCGCCGCACCCGTTCTCCAGCGGAACGCAGTTCGACGCCCGCGTGACGACGCGCTTCGACGAGAGCGACCCGCTCGGCGCGCTGATGAGCACGGTCCACGAGTTCGGCCACGCAACCTACACGCAGGGACTGCCTGACGACCAGTACGGCACGCCGCTCGGTCAGGCGCGCGACCTGACGGTCCACGAATCCCAGTCCCGCGTCTGGGAGAACAACGTCGGCCGGTCGCGTGCGTTCTGGGAGAACTTCCTCCCGCTCGTCAAGGAGCGCTTCTCCGACGCGGAGGACGTCTCCGTCGAGGAAATCTACGAGGCCGCGAACCGCGTCCACGAGGACAACCTCATCCGCGTCGAGGCGGACGAACTGACCTACCACATGCACATCGTGGTACGCTTCGAAATCGAGAAGCAACTCATCCGCGGCGAAATAGAGGTTGACGAAGTGCCCGAACTCTGGAACGACAAGTACGAGGAGTACCTCGGCATCCGCCCCGACACCGACGCCGAGGGGTGCCTACAGGACATCCACTGGAGCCACGGCAGTTTCGGCTACTTCCCGACCTACTCGCTCGGAAGCGTCCTCGCCGCGCAACTGTACGCGAAAGCCGACGAGGACATCGACGACCTCGACGACCAGATTCGAGCGGGCGAGTTCGACGATTTCCACGACTGGCTGACCACCAACATCCACCAGTACGGGTGTCTGTACACCACCGACGACCTCATCGAACACGCGACCGGCGAGAGCTTCACCGCCGACTACTTCCTCGACTACGTGAACGAGAAGTACGGCGCGCTGTACGACCTGGAATAGACGCCAATTCGTTTTCGATTTTTCCGTTCACGACTCCGCCGACGCGGCCGAATACTCGTGCACGAGTCTCGACTCCGCCCGATGGAGCACCCCGCTCACGGTCGATTTCGACACGTCGAGCAGTTCCGCCAGCCGCGTTATCGAACAGCGTCGTGGCATCTCGTAGTACCCCTCCTCCACGGCGAGGTCCACGATTTCCGCCTGGCGCTCGGTGAGCAATCCGCTCGAATCGCCCGTCGTCCGAACGGCGACGATTTCGACGGTGGCACCCATCCCCTCCAGCGCCCGTTTCAGTTCGACGACCCGCTCCCGCGTTTCCGTGACGGTCACGTCCACGGACCCGTTCCGGACCGTCACCGGATATACTCCGGCATCGTCCCGGTGTCGCGGAAGATGTCGTACGTCTCGTGCGACGTGGCCTCGTTCCGGAACACGGTCTTTCCGTCGCCGTGCATGACGACCCGAAACGAGTCGATGGAGGGGTCGCGTTCCGCGCTCTCCCGCAGGACGTCCACCGGGACGCCGGTCGTTTCCACGAGCGCACTCGCACGCTCGTCGCCGCCGATACCGGAGAGGATGCGGAATTCCGCGGTGTCGTATTCGCGCGATATCTTTCCGATCCATAGCCGCTCGGGCACGGTCACGCGAAATCGAATGGAGGCCATCGGCTCTCCTTCCGCACCCGATATAAATAAGGCTACATGTGACCGTCTATGTACTCGGAGCCGACGACCCAACCACCATTCGACGAATGACACACGACAATCGCCGTTCCAGCGGTCGATTTTCCATCCTACTCACTACCGATGATTCGCGTTGACAGCCTCGATTTCGCGTACCCGAACGCCGAGAACGACACGCTTCGTGACCTCTCTTTCGCGGTCGATTCGGGCGAGATATTCGGCTTCCTCGGTCCCAGCGGGGCGGGAAAGAGCACGACCCAGAAAATCCTCACCGGACTGCTGGACGACTACCGCGGGTCCGTCCGCGTGTTCGACCGGGAGGTCCGCGACTGGGACGGTACCTACTACGACCGAATCGGGGTTTCGGCCGAATCCCCCAACCAGTATCCCAAACTCACCGGCCGCGAGAACCTCGAACTGTTCGCGTCGCTCCACCGGACCGAAACGAGGGATATCGAGGAACTGTTCTCGCTCGTCGGGCTTGCGGACGCCATCGACCGGCGCGTGGGCACCTATTCGAAGGGGATGGCGATGCGTCTCAACTTCATCCGCGCACTCCTGCACGACCCCGAACTCGTCTTTCTGGACGAACCGACGAGCGGTATCGACCCCGGCAACGCGAAGCGGATCAAGACGGCCATCGCCGACCTCCGCGACGCCGGCACGACGGTGTTCCTGACGACCCACGACATGACCGTCGCTGACCAACTCTGTGACCGGGTAGCGTTCATCGTGAACGGCCGGATTCCGCTCGTCGGGGAACCCGAGGCGTTGAAACGGGAGTACGGGTCGCGGACGGTTCGGGTGGAGTACCACGATGGGAACCGCCCGCGAACCGCGCGGTTCGCGCTCGACGGGTTGAACGGGAACCCGGAGTTCCGGTCGCTGCTCGCGGAGAACGACATCGAAACGCTCCACACCGAGGAAGCCACACTGGAGACCGTCTTCCTCGAAGTGACGGGGGAACGGTTAGAGTGAATCCAGTCGCCGCGATGATTCGGTGGGACGTACGGCTTCAGCGTCGATACGGCTTCTACACCGTCTACGCAGTGCTGACGGCGTTCTACGTCGTCGCGTTCGTCGGTTTCGGGTTGCCAGCGGCGGTAACACGGCGTGCGCTGGTGTTCGTCGTCCTCTCCGACCCGGCCGTCCTCGGTTTCTACTTCATCGCCGCGCTCGTCCTCATCGAGAAACGCGAGGGCGTCCTCGACGCCCTCGTCGTTTCGCCGCTCGGCGTCCGGGGCTACCTCGTCTCCAAAGTCGCGTCCCTGACCCTCCTCGCGGTCGTCGTGGCGACGGTGCTCGCCCTCGTCGTGCATCCGAGCGGCGTGAACGTTCCGCTGCTGATGCTCGGCGTGGCGCTCACGTCGATTCCCTTCGTCCTCGTCGGATTCGTCAGCGTCGCCCGGTTCGACTCGATAAACGACTACTTCCTGAGCGCGCTTTTGTACGGCGCGGTACTGTACGCACCGCTGCTGTCGTTCTTCGGTCTCTTCGACACGCCGGTTTTCTACCTGCTTCCCGTCCGCCCCGCCCTGATACTCATCGACGGCGCATTTCACGGGATTGGGTCGGTGGAGTTCGTGTACGCGGTGGGCTACCTGTCGCTCGGAAGCCTCCTCGCGTTCGCCGTGGCGGAGCGTGAGTTCCATCGCCACATCGTACAGCACCGTCCGTCGCGGAGCGAAACGAACGGATCGAACGGATCGAAATCGTCCCGCCTCGGAGCGGTTCGTGATCTGGGGCCCGTCGGCGGCTTGGCGCTCACGGACGGGAAGAAGTGGTTCCGTGACCCGCTTCTCCTCGTCGCGGGAACCGGCCCGCTACTGCTCGCCTTGCTCGCTCACGTTGCACTCCCCTTCCTCAACGGGCACTATCTCCCGACCATCTCGCTCGTTCCGTACTATCCGCTGGTGCTCGGATTCGTCATCACGTTCCCGCCCTACATCTACGGGTTCGTGGTCGGCTTCTTCGTGCTCGAAGACCGCGAGCAAGGCGTGCTGGCCGCGCTCTGGACGACGCCCCTGACCGGCCGTGGCTACCTTCGCTACCGCGGCGCGACCGCGTATCTCGTCGGTGCGGTTGTGACGATTCCGACCGTGATGCTGTTCGGCCTCGTCCGGGTACCGTCGCTCGTGCTCGTGGCCGTTACGGTCGTCGTCGCGCTCGCTGGACCAGCCATCGCGTTCCTGTTCGCGGGGCTGCCACGCGACTCCATCGAGGGTGTGGTCATCAACAAACTGCTCGGCCTGTTGTTGATCGTGCCGGTCGCGGGAATCGCGTTGCTCCCCGAACCGTGGCAGTACGCCGTCGGAATCGTGCCGCTCTACTGGCCGGTGAAGGCGCTCGTCGTGGGAGTCAGCGACGGGATCGGACTTCGTTTCGTCGCCTTCCTCTTTCTTGGAGTCCTCTCGTTCGGCGTGTCGATTCGGTATCTCGTCCGGCGATTCGAACGGATGGCCCGGGACGAGCGGTGAAAAAACGGGTCGTTCGACTGCTCACTTCAGTAGGAATTGACGAGGTCGATGTAGTGGTCCCAATCCCAGTTCGAACCGGGGTCGGTGTGACTGCTGGAGGGGACCTGTGAGTGCCCGATGATACCGCCGTTGGCCGGGTTCGCGGCGTCGCTCGGGACGCTCGTCGGGTGCTGTTTCGGCACGCCGTACTGGTCACAGAGCCAACTGGCCAGTTTGGCCGACGCCTCGTACTGCGCTTCCTCGTAGGTCCCGCTGACGTAGCCGCCGTGTTCGATGCCGACGGAGTACTTGTTGTAGTCCCAGTCACCGGCGTGCCACGCGATGTTGATGTCGCTGACGCTCTGATATTTGTAGCCGTCCTCGGCGACGATGTAGTGTGCGCTGACGTCCGCATCGGGGTCCTGGAACCAGTTGGCCGCGCTGCTCGCCGACCCCTGCACGGTGTGGATGATGACCCAGTCGATCAGTCCCGCACCACGGTCCGCCGCCGTGTAGTTGCTCGAATCGGCCGGTTGCCAATGGACCGTCGGCTTGGCCGCCGCAGTTCCACTGAACGCAACCGCACCGAGTCCCGCCGTGCCTGCCGCACCGATCGTCTTGAGTAAGTTACGTCTGGATGGCATGTTCCATTCATCCAAAAGAAGAACTCATTTAAAATATTTTCTCTAGTAATTTTGTAAATTAATAGTTAATAGACCGTGTATTTAGATATCGGAGGCGAAACTACCAGTTTACCGCACGTTCGTCACGACGAATCGGAAGCGGACGACGGTACGATCCGTCGCTCGCTGTTCCACGGGAAACCAGCGTGTCGTTACGGGGATTATGAAAACGGAAAATCGGGGCAGGATCGAGACGGCATCACACGCTATTTCGGGTAGTCCGTGCCTACGAGGTGCGTTTCAGCAACGTCCGGAGGTGATCCGTCGAGAAGAACGACGAGGGTTTGTCCATGTGGACGCCGATTTCGCCCTCCATCGCCGAGAGACCGACCGTTTGGAGCGGTTTCGGGAGCGAGTACGCCCGCCGCACCCAGTGGCCCAGTCGGATCTCGTTCTTTAGTTCCCGCCGCCACGCGCGTTCGTAATCGGCGAGCGTTCCGGGGTCGTCGGGATCGACCGTTTCGGCGGCGTGATCGGCCGAAGTCATCCCATAGAGGATTCCACCGCCGGTGAACGGCTTCGTCTGCGCGGCGGCGTCGCCGATGAGGAACCCTCGATGTGCGGTGACGCGCGGTGCCGGACCGATGGGAATCATCCCGGCGCAGAAATTCCCGATTTCGACGCCGTAGTCCGCCGTAAATCGGTCGAACAACTCGCGGGCGCTCTCGCCCGGCGGCGCGGCCAGACCGTACTCGACGCCCTCCGCTCCACGGGGAATTCGCCACGCGAAGAATTTGGGCGCGGTGAGGTGAACGTCGACGAAATCGCCGCCGTCGTCTTCGGTCGTGAAACCGAGCACGCCCTGGAGCTTCTCGTCCGGTTCCGGCAGGTGGAGTTCCCGTCGGACGCGGGAGGCGGGGCCGTCACAGCCGACCACCATCTTCCCGCGAAACGTCTCGGTTCCGTCCGGCGTGTTCGCGGTAACATCGACGTATTCGCCGTGTTCCTCGACCCCCGAGACGCTGTGGTTCTCGCGCAGATCGACTCCGGCATCCTCGGCGGCGCGGGCGAGCGTCCGGTCGAGACCGACCCGGTCGATGACGTTGGAGATGACTTCCTTCTTGTAGAACGGATGGTCCGCCGAACCCGGTCCATCGACGTGGAACCGAGCCCCGTAGACTTCGTTTTGCAGAAGCTCGTCGCGTGCTCCATCGGGAGTAAAGTTCCAAATGTCGGTACTGACGTGGCCGGAACACGCGAGTGGCGTCCCCACTCGTCCACGTTCGAGAACGAGAACGTCGTGTCCCGCGTTCGCAGCCCGTCGTGAAAACCGCGACCCAGCGGGCCCCGCACCGACTACCACGAAATCGTGCATTATCCTCGATTACGGCCCGTCCGTCAAATAGCTTGTTTCTCGTTTCGGGTCGTTACCGTGCCGACGGCGGCCGTTCGCCCGTCCCGAGTTGCCGACGGCGAAGGTAATGAACCAACGCCGAAAACGCGAAGAGGGCGACGATGAGGACACCCCAGATTTTGTCGGGGATGGCCGAAAACGGCGGGATACCGAGGAAATCGGCCAATACGAGGACCGCGCTCACTATCGCGAGACCGAGGTAGTAGCGAATCCACGGGAACTCGTCCTGCGGACGCAAGTACCCCTCCAGTTGAGCGGCGTTATCGGAGAGTTCCACGATACCTCGACTCTGGTTGTACTCCACGATACCGGCATCCGAAAGCTTCGGAAGATGAGTCTGGTACAGCGACGTATACACCGATTTGCGCTCGTTCGCGGACAGGCCTTCCACCGTGGTGTCGTTCTCCCACGCGGCCACCTGTTCGGCGAGTTCGCTGAGTTCCACTGGTCGCCCCTGTTGTTTCAGATAGTGGAGCGTGTATCGTCGTCGTCGATTTTTCAGAACGTCGAAGATGAGGTCTTCGGACAGTTCTTGTGGGGTTCCATCAGTCGAACTCATGCCACCGGTAAGTCGCAATCGGTTGTTTCGGCTATACCACCGCCACCCGGACGTAACACGACTGCGTTGTTACCGCGGACGACACTTTGTTATCCAGTGCTTAGCCGCCAGGAGTTTTCAAACTAATTACGATTGAGAGGTATAAGCGTTCGATTCTCTGCGGTAAGGACGCCATTATCGAGGGAGAAACAGTGGTTACGCGCCGATTTTCAGTCGTCCATCGCTGCCGGTGCAGGCCTGTCGGCACGTGGACCATCGAGGTCGATCGCAGGGAGTTTATCCCGAAGATACCGGCCAGTGTAGGACTCCTCTGTCCGCGCGATTTCCTCCGGCGTGCCGGTCGCGACGACTTGACCGCCCTTCTCGCCGCCCTCCGGACCGAGGTCGATGACGTGGTCCGCGTTCTTCACGAGGTCGAGTTCGTGCTCGATGACGGCGATGGTGTTCCCCTTGTCCGTCAGTCGCTGAAGCACCGAGACCAGTTTGCGCTCGTCCTCGTGGTGGAGACCGGTCGTCGGTTCGTCCAGCAGATACAGCGTCTCACCCGCGTCCTTCTTGCCGAGTTCCTCGGCGAGTTTCACGCGCTGGGCTTCCCCGCCCGAGAGCGTCGTGGACGGTTGGCCGAGTTTCATGTAATCGAGACCGACGTCCTTCAACAGTTTCAGACGACGGCGAATGCGCGAGTCGTGTTCGAAGAACTCGTGGGCCTCCTCGACGGACATGTCGAGCACCTCCGCGATGGTCGCACCGCGGTAGGTCACGTCCAGCGTCTCGTCGTTGTAGCGTGCGCCGCCGCACTCCTCGCACGGGACGTACACGTCCGAGAGAAAGTTCATCTCGATCTTGACGGTTCCCTGTCCGCCACATTCCTCACAGCGCCCGCCCTTCACGTTGAACGAGAAGCGCCCCTTCTCGTAGCCGCGCTGTTTGGAAAGCTTCGTCTCGGCGAACGATTCCCGGATGTAGTCGAACACGCCCGTGTACGTCGCCGGGTTCGAGCGCGGCGTCCGACCGATGGGCGACTGGTCGATGAGTCGCACCTTCTCGATGTGTTCCATCCCCTCGATGGAATCGTGCTCGCCGGGGTCCACCGAGGTGTTGTCGTTCATCTCGCGGGCCAATCCTTTGTAGAGGATGTCGTGCATCAACGTGGATTTGCCCGACCCGGAAACGCCCGTGACGGCGGTAAATTTCCCGACCGGGATGTCCACGTCGAGGTTTTTGAGGTTGTGCTGGCGTGCACCGCGAATCGTGATGTCGTCCTCGCTCTCGCGTCGTTCGTCGGGAACGGGAATCTCCTTTCGGCCAGCGAGGTAGTCGCCCGTGATGCTGTCCTCGTGGGCCATCACTTCGTCCACGTCACCCTGCACGACGATTTCGCCGCCGCGCCGTCCCGGACCGGGACCGATGTCGATGACGTTGTCCGCCCGTCGCATCGTTTCCTCGTCGTGTTCGACCACGATGAGGGTGTTCCCCAGGTCGCGGAGTTCACACAGCGTGTTCAGCAGGCGGTCGTTGTCGCGCTGGTGGAGTCCGATCGAGGGTTCGTCCAGCACGTACAGCACGCCGACCAGTCCCGACCCGATTTGGGTCGCCAACCGAATCCGTTGACTCTCGCCGCCCGAGAGCGTCGAAGCCTCCCGGTCGAGGGTGAGGTACTGCAAGCCGACCTCCTCCATGAAGCCGAGTCGAGCGCGAATCTCCTTGAGAATCTCCTCGGCGATGCGGTTCTGCCGTTCCGTGAGGTTGGCTTCGAGGTTCTCGAAGTGCTCCAACGCGTCCCCGATGGACATCCCGTTGACTTCCGAGATCGACGTGCCATCGACGTACACCGACCTGCTCTCCGGGCGCAGTCGCGTGCCGTCACAAGCCGGACACTCCGTCACGGCCATGTACTCCTCGATGTGGTTCCGCGCCCGGTCGCTGTCGGTCTCGATGTACCGTCGTTCGAGGTTCGGGATGACGCCCTCGAACGGTTCCTCCTTGCGTCGGATGCCGTTCTTCGTGTTCCACTTGAACAGCACGTCCTCGTCGGTGCCGTAGAGGAATCCCTGCCGGACGTCCTCGTCGAGGTCCTCGAACGGGGTCGTCAGGCTAACGTCGAAGTGTTTCGCCACGGAATCGAGCTGTCGGCGGTAGTAGGTCCGCTGGTAGCTCCACGGCTCGAAGACGTGTTTCAACTGTTTGCTCGGATCCTCTACGACGAGGTCCTCGTCGATTTCCTTCGTCTCGCCGATACCCTCACACTCGGGACACGCCCCGTGCGGGCTGTTGAACGAGAAGCTCCGCGTCTCGATTTCCCGGAAGTCGATGCCACAGTGCGTGCAGGCGAGTTCCTCGGAGAACTCCACGACGAGTCGCTCGTCGCCGTCTCCGGCCAGATCGCCCGTCGAGCGGGACTCCGAACCGAGGTTCACGTCCTCGGGAGGGTCCGGAACGATGAGTTTCATGACGCCCTCGGCCTCCTCCAGCGCGGTCTCCACGCTGTCGGTGATGCGGCTTCGCGCTTCCGGGCTGACCTTCACCCTATCGACGATCACGTCGATGGTGTGGTCGTAGTTCTTGTCGAGTTCCGGGCGGTCGAGGGTAAGGTCGAACTCCTCGCCGTCCACTTCCACGCGGGAGTAGCCGTCCGAGACGAGTTCGTCGAACAGGTCGGCGAACGCGCCCTTCTGGTCGCGGACGACCGGCGCGGCGATTTTCGCCTTGGTTCCCTCGGGCAAGCCCAACACACGGCGGACCATGTTCTGGGCGCTCTGTTCGCCGACTTCGCGGCCACACTGCGGACAGTGTGGCGTGCCGACGCGCGCATACAGCAGTCGCAGATAGTCGTGTAGTTCGGTCACGGTTCCGACCGTCGAACGCGGGTTGTTCGCCGCGTTCTTCTGGTCGATGGAGATGGCGGGTGACAGGCCTTCGACGTTCTCGACCTGCGGCTTGTCCATCTGCCCGAGGAAGTTCCGGGCGTAAGCCGACAGGCTCTCGATGTAGCGTCGCTGTCCCTCAGCGTACACCGTCTCGAAGGCGAGCGAGGACTTCCCCGACCCGGACAGGCCGGTGACGACGTTGAACTCCTCGCGCGGAATCTTCACGTCGAGGTCTTTGAGGTTGTGCTCCTCGGCCCCCCGCACTTCGATGTAGTCCTTGCTCATCTAGACTCAGACAGCGACCGAATGAGGGTATGCCTGTCGGTTGCAGATTAAAGCGGAGTGAAAGTGAAAGTGGAATCAAAAGCCATCACTCGCACACTCCATCCCGACACTCACGTCCACCCCGACACTCACGTCCACCCCGACACTCACGTCCACCATCTAAACACACAAAACCGCTGAGCGCCTACTCTGTTCGGATCAGGTGATTTCATTCAGCACGACTAACGACACCACACGATTCGACGGGGACGAGGAGCGACACACGATGTGGCGGTTGTTCGCGGAGTACGGCCGCGGCTACTTCCCGCAGTTCGTCGCGGGATTCGTCGGGACGGTGCTCGGACGCCTCTCGGGCCTCCTACCGCCGGTCGTCCTCGGCATCGCCATCGACGCGATATTCCTGAACAAACAGGCGTTCCGTCTCGGGCCGATTCCCTCGGCGTGGCTCCCGACCACGCCGACCGGACAGCTCTGGCTCTCCATCGGTATCGTCCTCGCGTCGTTTCTGGTGGGGGCGCTATTCTCGTGGGTGGAAGGCTGGGGCTGGAACGCGTTCGCGCAGGGCGTCCAGCACGAACTCCGGGTGGACACCTACGACCGGATGCAGTTGCTGGACATGACGTTCTTCGACGGCAAACAGACGGGCGAACTGATGTCCATTCTGAACAACGACGTGAACCAACTGGAGACGTTTCTGAACGACGGGCTGAGTTCGGCGCTCCGCATCGGCGTCATGATCGTCGGCATCGGCGGCATTCTGTTCACGCTGAACCCGTCGCTGGCGGTCGTTGCACTCCTGCCGGTGCCGCTGCTGGCGGCCTTCACGTACCTGTTCGTGCGGACCATCCAGCCGAAGTACGCCGCGATGCGGGCCAGCGTCGGCGCGCTCAACTCCCGACTGGAGAACAACCTCGGCGGCATTCGCGTCATCAAATCCGAGACGGCCGAGAGGTACGAATCAGGGCGCATCGAGGAGGCGTCACAGGAGTACTACGATACGAATTGGGACGCAATCACGACCCGCATCACGTTCTTTCCCGGCCTGAGCCTGCTGACCGGCATCGGCTACGCCGTCACGTTCGGCATCGGCGGGTTCTGGCTCCTCTCCGGCGCGCCGGGACCGCTCACCGGCGCGCTCGAACCGGGCGTGTTCGTCACCTTCGTCATCCTGAGCCAGCAGTTCATCTGGCCGATGGCGCAGTTCGGTCAGATCATCAACATCTACCAGCGCGCGGAGGCGTCGAGCGACCGCGTGTACACCCTGATGAACGAACGCGGGACGTTGGACGAAACGTCCGATGCTCCCGATATGACCGTGACCGACGGCACCGTCGAGTACGACGACGTGAGCTTCGGCTACGGCGACGAGGAAGTCGTGGAGGGAATCGACCTGCGCGCCGAGCGGGGGCACATGCTCGCCCTCGTTGGCCCCACGGGAGCCGGAAAATCGACCGTCCTCAAACTCCTCTTGCGGATGTACGACGTGGACGAGGGAGCCATTCGCATCGACGGAACCGACATCCGCGACGTGAACCTCCGCAGTCTGCGGCGGGCCATCGGCTACGTCAGTCAGGAGCCGTTCCTGTTCTACGGGTCGGTAAGAGAGAACATCTCGTATGGTTCGTTCGACGCGAGCGACGAGGAAATAGAGGAAGCCGCGAAGGCCGCCGAGGCACACGAGTTCATCAGCAACCTGCCCGACGGCTACGACACGATGGTCGGCGAGCGCGGCGTGAAACTCTCCGGTGGCCAACGCCAGCGGTTGTCCATCGCGCGGACGATTCTCAAGGACCCCGCCATCCTCGTGTTGGACGAGGCGACGAGCCACGTCGATACCGAGACGGAGGCGCTCATCCAGCGTAGTCTCGCCTCGCTGATGGCCGAGAAGACGACGTTTGCCATCGCCCACCGCCTCTCGACGGTGAAGGACGCCGAGGAAATCGTCGTCTTGGACGAAGGGACGGTCGTCGAGCGCGGCACCCACGACGACCTGCTGACGCTCGGAGGTCTCTATGCGAACCTCTGGCACGTGCAAGCCGGGGAGATCGAAGACCTCCCGAGGGAGTTCATCGAACGAGCGATCCAGCGCCGGTCGGAAATCGAGGACGTGGGTGACGGAGGGGAGACCGAAGGGGCGGATGCACAGACCGACGGCGGGGAGTGATCCCGTCCACCCTCCGTTCTGCTCCCTTCCCGACCCTCCGGCCTCAAGTTTAAATATGAGAACGTGAGAAATGGCGGTCAATGGAACCCCCAACGCAGCGACACGACATCGGCGGCGTGACCCTCGACGACGACGAATACACGGTCAAACAGAGCTACTTTCGGAACAAGTACAAGGTGTACGACGAGGGCGGGAATCTCGTCCTGAAATCGAAACAAAAGCTGTTCAAGATGAAAGAGCAGTTCCCGTTCTTCGACGCGGACGGGAACACGGTGTTCCGCGTGAAGGCGAAGAACGTCCTCGACATCGCCGGGGATTACGTCCTCGTGGACGAACGAACCGACGAACCGGTTATCGTCCTCTCGAAGGACTTCACTATCTTCCATCATCACTGGACGATAAAGACGCCCGACGGAACCGATGTCGCGGAAGTCGAATCCAGAAGCGCGATAATCGAAGCGCTCCGGTCGTTCTCGACGTGGTTCTCGTTCCTGCCACACAAATATACCATCTCGGGACCGGACGGGAACTCCATCGGAAAAATCGAGGGACGGTTTTCGCTCCGCGACGTGTACGATATCAGCGTCGAGGAGTCGAACGCGGTATCCAAGACCGCACTCGTCGCGGCCGCAATCGCCATCGACGCGTTGGAAGGGAACTGAGTCCGAAATCGGAGTCAGACTTTCTCCGGCAACCAACCGCCGTCGACTTCGACGTTCACGCCGCTCAGGTAGTCGCTGTCGTCGTCGACGAAGAATCGCAGCGCCTGTGCCATGTCCTCGAATTCGGCGGGGCGGTCGCGGGGTAAATCGTCCGGGAACACGTCGGAGTTCTCGACCACGTAAGGAGAAATCGCGTTGACCGTCACGCCGTCGTCCTGCGTGTCCGCCGCGAGCATTCGGGTGAACATCAGGACGCTCGCCTTGGCCATGAAGTACGGGGCGTTTTTGGGGCTGATGAGTCCCTTCTCGGCGCTCGCGTAGCCGATGTTGACGATGCGACCGAATCCCGACGCTCGCATCTCCGGGAGCGCCCGCTTCGAACAGAGGTAGGTCCCGTTGATGTTGCCGTTCAACACGGCGTTCCAGCGGTCGAAGGAGATGTCCTCCCAGTGGTCGGGCGCGAACGGGCCGACGTTGTTCACCAACACGTCGACGCTCCCGAGTTCGGCTTCGATGGTCCCGAAGAGGTCGTCCACTTCGTTCGGGTCGGTGACGTCGCCGTTGACGGTTATTGCTTCGACGTCGTGCGTGCGGGCGGTGTCGGCGACGTCCTCGGCGACGTCCTTGCTGGAGTGGTAGTGAACGGCCACGTCGGCCCCGCAGTCGGCGAGTGAAAGGAGGAGTTCCCGGCCGACGCCCTTCGAACTACCGGTCACCAGCGCGACCCGCCCATCGAGGTTGGGTGTTATCATGGGCGACCTTCGCGGTGCAGTCCCAATTAGTTTGATGTCGACGGGTCGGATTAGTTTGATGCCAATGGGGTCGGGATTCCGTCCGAGGCGCGACCTTCTCCAATTATGAGTGAACCCCCCTATCTTTAATATTCTGCATGGAGACCTGATACCATGGGAATTGAGACGATTCTTCTCGCCGTAGGACCGGGCGACGCGGACCGTACCGGAAAACTCGCTGACGCCGTCATCGACGTGGCGGGACCGACAGGTGCGACAGTCGTGCTCGCGCACGTATTCACCGACGACGAGTTCGAGGACGTGGTCGAGCAACTCGACTACGACCCGGCCGGGCAACCGAACTCCGACGAAGTGGCGGCGCGACACGCGACGATCCGATCGCTCTCGGATGCGCTCGACGCCGAAGACATCGGTTACTCGGTTCGTGGGTCCATCGGCCACCACGGCGAAACCATCGTCGAACTCGCCGAGGACGTGAACGCCGACAGCATCTTCGTCGGCGGCCGCAAACGCTCGCCGACCGGGAAGGCCGTCTTCGGCAGCACCGCACAGGAAGTCATGCTCTCGGCACCTTGTCCCGTGACGTTCGTGCGCGAGGACTGAGCGCCCCCGAGAATTTTCGGCTCTTTTGAGCGGGTCACAGTCACCTGACCGCACCCGATCCAAGTATCGGTGAGCGTTCGGTTAGCATCTCCGGATCGTCGTCAGTTATTCCTCGGCGCGTTCCTGCCACTCCCGTTGCATCCGTCGCTCGCGGACGTGACGCTCTCCGTCCGCGATCTCCTCGCGGGTGGCGCGTTCGAACGATTCGATATCGTGGAGGAATCCCGTCTCGAAGGATTCGACCAGTTCGTAGGTCCAGCGGTCGCCGCCGAGAACGCCACACGGAAGGATTTCGTCGCGGATGTGGTCGGCGATGTCGTCGTGACCAGCGTCACGGAGGTCGTTTTCGGCCTCACTGAAGTGCTCCATCGCGTGGCCGGTGACGTGGTGAAACTGGACGAGGTAGCCGTGTGCCTTACGAAGTCCCTCGATACCGAGTTCGAGTTGGTGCAGCGCGGACTCGGTTTCGTCGTCGAGGTCGAGACGGTCGTCCGAGAGGTCGTCGGGGGAGTCCTCGGTCATGCATCGATACACGACGCCGAACCAGTTAACTTCGACAACCCGACCCGTCAGAATTGACACCCGGACCTGTCGAGTCGGGAGAACTCGTCCACGAGTAAATGCCTGTAGTTAAGTGGGACGGACGACGTTAGTTCACCTGAATGGCCTACTACGCGGGTGTAGACCTCGGGGCGACCAACGTCAGGGCGGCGGTTGCCGACGGGGACGGTAACGTCATCGGCACGTACGACCGTGGCACGCCACGAGGACCGAACGGCATTGCGGTTACCGAGGCAGTGCTCGAAAGTATTCGAGGGGCGTGTACGAACGCGGGCGTCGATCCGAGGGAACTCCGGGCGGCGGGAATCGGCAGTATCGGTCCGCTCGACCTCGCGGAGGGAGCGGTCGATGGCCCGGCAAACTTGCCGGACACCATCGGTCGAATTCCGCTGACCGGACCGGTGAGCAAACTCATCGGGAGCGACCGGATATTCCTCCACAACGACACCAATGCGGGCGCTATCGGACAACGATTCTACAGCGACCGCAACCCCGACGACATGGTCTACATCACTATTTCGAGCGGTATCGGTGCCGGAGTCAGCGTCGATGGAAACGTCCTCACCGGGTGGGACGGCAACGCGGGCGAAGTAGGACACATGCTGGTCGATCCCCACGGCGGGCGAACCTGTGGCTGTGGCAAGGACGGCCACTGGGAAGCTTACTGCTCGGGGAACAACATCCCCGAGTACGCCCGCATGTTGGCGAAAGAAGACGAGAGCGTGGAGACGTCCCTCCCACTCGACGACCCCGACTTCTCGGCAAAGGACGTGTTCGAGTATGCCGGTCTCGACGCCTTCGCCGACCACGTCATCGAACAGGTCGCCCACTGGAACACCGTCGGCGTGGCGAACGTCGTCCAAGCCTACGCGCCCATCGTCGTCTACCTCGGCGGCGCTGTCGTCCTCAACAACGAGGAACTCGTCGTGGACCCGATCCGGGAACGCGTCGGCAACCACCTGCTCAACAACGTTCCGGACGTGCAGGTGACGACCCTCGGCGACGAAGTCGTCCTGAAAGGTGCCGTCGCGAGCGCGCTGACCGACGGCACCGGCGACGAATCGCGGCTTCGGTCGTGAACGACGGATAGCGATTTTTGACGTTTCAATTCCTCTTCTCGTTCGCTACGGGAGCACCTCGATTTTGGCGTTGCAACATCCACGACTCGGGAGTTGCACTCACGACGAAGACGAACGAGTCGACGGAAAATAGATCGAGTACGGTTCGCTAGCGGAGTTGTTCGCGGGCCGCGGCCATTCCGGCTTCGACGTCCACGTCCGCGCCGACTTCGAGAAACGCTTCTCCGATGGTGCGGACGCCGCGGAGGATCTGTTCGTCGGAGAGGTTGCCCATGTTGCTCACGCGGAAGATTTCGCCGCCGAGGTGGGCCTGCCCGCCGCTGATGCTCGCACCACGTTCGGTGACGGCGTCGAAGAAGTCGGTCGGGTTCTCCCGGACGGACGCCGGGAGCGAGACGGCGGTGAGGGTGTTCGAGTACTCCGAGGCGTCGTTTCGCTCGGGGAACATCGAGAGACCCATCGTCGTGAACGCCGCGCGGAACGCGCTGGACTGACGGCGGTGGCGGGCGATGCGCTCGGGCATTCCCTCGTCCTCGATGTGGCCGACGGCGAGCGCGAGGCCGCGGAACAGCGGAACCGCGCTCGTGAACGGCGTCTGGTGGGAGTCGGCCTTTCGGAGGTGCCACTCCAAATCCTCGTAGAAGGGTGCGCTTTCGCCGTCGAACGCCTCCTGTGCGCGGGGCGTGGCGTACATCGCGCTCGTTCCCGGCGGGGCCGCGAGGGCCTTTTGGGCGTCCGTGACCGCGACGTCGACGTTCCACTCGTCGATGAGGAACTCGTCGCCGCCGAGGGAGGTCACCCCGTCCACGACGAAGTAGGCGTCGTGTTCGGCCGCGATTTCACCGACTTCGGCGACGGGGTTCAGCAGGCCGGTGCTCGTCTCGTTGTGGACCATCGTCACGACCTTCGTGTCGTCGGTGACGGCCTCCGCGACCGCCTCGGGGTCGATGGATTGGCCCCAGTCGAACGCCACCGGCGTCACGTTCGCGTAGCGGTCGGCGATTCGCTTGAAGCGACGGCCGAACTTGCCGTTCACGACCGAAACCACCTCGTCGTCTGCGCCTGCGAGGTTGGCAACGGCGGCTTCCATCGCCATCGTCGCGGTTCCGTTGAAGATGAGGCTGGTACCGTCGGACTCCGTCGTCGGCGTCCCGTCGAGCGACGAACGCTCGAAGACGTAATCGAGGCCGTTCTGGGCGTCCTCGTAGACGGATTCGAACTCCGCAGAACGGTGTGAGACCATCGGTTCGCTCATCGCTTGTCGAACGTCGCGAGCGAGGGGTACCGGACCCGGGTTGAGTAAGAGGAAATCCTCTCGCATACTCACCCGTTCTACCTCCCCATAAATAAGCGTCGTGCGGGGCGCAAATTCCGCCTCTTGTCGTTGACAGTTACAACTATCGCTGTGAGTGCTCGCCCGGCATGTTCGGGAGCAGCCACGACAGCAGCGCCACCGGACTCCTCGACTGTAACCAGATCGTTCCCGGACCTTCGAACTCGGCGAGGAGACCACCCCGCCCGTCGCCGGGTGATCGGAGTCCATCGACCTGGTGGACGTCGAAATCGACGGGGCCTTCGAACGCGACGACGTGCCCCGTGTCCACGACGTATCGCTCGCCGGGGTCGAGACTCACCACCGAGACGGACCCGTAGCTCGATAGGAACGCGAGACCCGCGCCCGACAGTTCGAGGAGGAAATCCCCGGCACATTTCACGAACGTCTCCTCGCCGTCGAACGTCGTCTGGAAGTCGATACCCGATTCCGCGGCGAGAAACGAACAGGACTGGACGTACAGCGATTCGTCCCGCAGTTCGTAGCGAAAGATGTCGCCCGGAAACGGCGGCGCGAGGCGGACGGTTCCGGGTTGATCCGCGGCGAACGTCGTGGAAAACGGCGTCCCTTCGCCGAGGGAAGCGTGCTCCGGCGTCTCGTCCGTTCTCGGCGAGAGTTCCACCGTTCCCGAGTAGCTAACCAGCGCCCCTGACTCGGCCCGTACTTCCTCACCTGCCTCCAGTGTCAGTACGAGTTCGGCGAACGCTGGCTGGTTCGTGATTTCGTACTCCATGCTCGACTAGGCCACGACGTCACGACCCATAGCCCTCCCGGCCTCCTCTCCACTCCGTGACCTGCTTTTTCGGTGATGTGGATTCCGGGTTGATGCTGGACAGGATTCGCGGTAGTTCGATGGTTGTCGCGGTGCGGAAGCGGTTGTGAGGGGTTGTCGCGGTGCGGAAGCGGTTGTGAGGGGTCGTTGCGATTCGGAAGCGGTTGTGTTGCTGTGTGCGGTGACGTTTGGTGACGTGGCGGTATTCTCAAGAAAAAGAACCGTGAGCGAAGCGAGCGGGCCAAGGAACCCCCGGAGGGGGTGACGTGGTTCGAAAGAGCAAAGCTCTCTCGTCATCAGCTCTTCGATTTTCGAACGACAGAGCTTTTCATCAACATTTTGCCAGCGAACGAAGTGAGCGCAGGAAAAGGTTGACGAGCACGATGGGATTCGAACTACGCCCAGACATTCCTGCTCGTGAGAATCGGCGCAGTGCGCCGATTCTCACTCCGCGGGCTGTGACTGGTCTAATTCGAATCCCCTTTCGCACTCGTTTGCTCGTCGCGTTGCTCCTCGCTGCACGAGCACGATGGGATTCGAACCCACGGCCGTCGGATTAGAAGTCCGACGCTCTATCCAGACTGAGCTACGTGCCCTCGATATTCCGTTATTCGTCAGCCTTCATAAGGGATTGGGATTCTGTCCCGTAAACACAGACCTTAAGCACGGTTCACGACAAAACCAAGACGATGCGAGTAATCGGAACCGTCGGCCTTCCGGGGAGCGGCAAAGGCGAAGCCGCCACCGTCGCCGAGGAGATGGGGATTCCCGTCGTCACGATGGGTGACGTCATCCGCGCCGCCTGCCGTGACCGGGGTCTCGATCCGGCGAAACACCACGGCGAGATCGCCAAAGCGCTCCGCGAGGAGAACGGCCCGGACGCCATCGCGCAGGCGTCGCTGCCGAAGATCGACGACGCGCTGACGGGCGCGGACACCGTCCTCGTGGACGGCATCCGCTCCGGCGTGGAGGTCGAACGGTTCGAGGAGGCGTTCGGCGACGACTTCGTACTGGTGAGCATCGAAGCGCCGTTCGAGGTTCGGGCCGACCGCCTGGGGGAACGCGGGCGCGACCACTCCGACGCCGACGAAGAACGACTTCGGGAACGCGACGACCGGGAACTCGGGTTCGGACTCGACCGCGCGATGGCGCGGTCCGACGCCGTCATCGACAACACGCGCTCGCTCGACGCGTTTCGCCGTCGGATCCGAGCGCTGTTCGAGGACGGAGTGGCGGGACTGGAAAACGTGGAGGCGACTGACGAACCATGATTTACAGCGTCGATATTCGAATCACGGCACCCGTGCACGACACGGAAATCGGAGCACGAATCGAGGACGCGATCGAGAACGTCTTTCCCGGCGCGAAGGTGACGTCGGACGAGGGCGAACTCGTCGCGGAAGCCCACAGCGTCGAACACTTCTCAGAACTGCTCCACCGGCAGGAAATCCTCGACACGGCACGCGGGGAGTTCTTCTCCGGACAGGACGGGGACACCCTCTCGTTCGACCTGAAAAAGCAGGCGGCGTTCCAAGGCGTCGTCAACTTCGCCGTCGGCAACCCCGACGAACTCGGCGAGATTCACGTTCGGATGGACGTCCACGACCCGGACGTGGAATCGTTTGTGGACTACGTCGCCCCGCCGACGAAGGACGGAAAACCGATAGACGGCGACGAATAGCGACCGGGACCGGTAGCGGAACGATTTTTCACACCAGCAGTTCCACCACGGCGAACAACACGATCACGCCGAGCACGTCACAGGCGTTCGTGACGACCGGAATCACCACATCGTCCGGGTCGAGTTCGAACCGATAGGCGACGTACGTGGCGACGAGCGTGACGAGCACTGCGACGAACGCGAGGACGATACCGCTGGTCAGCGAGACGAGGACGACCGTTCCCAACCCGAGTTCCGTTCCGCCGATGAACCACGTCAACGCCCACGCGCCGAAGCCGACGACGGGGAAAATCGTGATCGCGAGGGCGACCGTGGCGACGGCGTTCCCCGCGAGCACTTCGTCCTCCCGACCGAACGAGAGCGTTCCGAGATGGAACGCCGTCGAGAGGCGAGCGGCGAGGATGCTACCGAGGTTGCCCGCGGTGCCGATCGTCACTGGCACCAGCGCGAGCAGCGTGGGATACTGGAGGAGCGTCTGCTGGAACGACCCGAGGACGAGTCCGCTCCCGAGTTCGACGACCGTGAGAACGAGCAACACCGGCAGCATCGCTCGCATGATGGCTCGAACCGTCCAGCGCGTCGGCATCTATCCACCCCCGAGTGCGAGGACTATCTTGACCGCGAGCAGGAGAAACGAGATGCCGAACACGTCGCCCGTCGTCGTCACGAGCGGACCGACGAGCGTATCCGGGTTCTTCCCGCGACGATACCCAGCAAACACGACGATGACGACGGCGACCGTCAGCGCGATACCGGACAGCAATCCGGCGATGAGAGCGATTGCGACCAGGGTCGGTAGCGATGCGACGTCCTGCGAGAGTGCTTTCAGGATGAAGAACGCGACCACGGACGCGAACAGACTGGCGAGGATGCCGTTCGCCAGCGAGGCGACGATTGCCGCCCAGACCCGTTCGTCGTCGGGGACGAACGACGGTTCGACCAGCCCTTGGTGCAGTCCGGACGCGAGACGCGCGCCGAGCGACCCGTAGACGTTCCCACGGGTAGCGAGGAGGGCGGGAACGAGAACCAACAACCCGGCCACCTGACGGAGTTCGGCGCGCATTCCCCCGAGGACGATACCGGCGAACAGCCCACCCACCATGCTCGCTGCGAGCGCGGGGAGAGCCTCGCGGTACGCCTCGATGGCGACTTCCCGGACGGTCATCTATTGCTGTGGAGGTGGGCACGGAACAAAAAAGCGGTGTGTCGCGGTTTCACTTGCGCTCGATAGTTGTGATACACAAGAACGCTAAAAGCGGCCGTTCATCGCAATCGTGCTCGCGACAAAATCGTAGCCGAATCGCGGAGACCGTTCACCCGAACGGACCCATGCCGCCCATACCGCCACCGCCGCCACCGCCGCCGCCCTGCATCTTCTTCATCATGCGCTCCATGTCGCCGCCCTGCCCCATGCCCTGGAACTGTTTCAGGGTCTGGGCCATCATCTTGTGCTGTTGGAGCAGTTCGCGGATGCGTTCCTCGTCCTGTCCGCTCCCGCGAGCGATACGTCGAATCTGGCTCGCGCCGATGGACCGCGGATTTTCGAGTTCCTTGTCGGTCATCGAGTCCATGATGACCTCGAAGCTCCGCATCCGGTCCTTCGTCACGTCCATCGCGTCGTCCGGCAGTTCGTCCATGATCCCGCCGCCGAAGCCGGGGATCATGTCCATAACCTGTTCGAGCGGCCCCATCTTGTTCATCGCGTTCATCTGATGGCGCATGTCGTCGAGGGTGAACTGGCCCTTCATCATGTCCTCGGGGTCCCAGTCCTCCTCCTCTTCGGTCTCCGTCATCGCCCGCTGGACGCGCTCGGTGAGCTGTTTCAGGTCGCCCATGCCGAGCAGGCGGGAGATGAAGCCGTTCGGCTCGAATCGCTCGACGTCCTGGACCGTCTCACCGGACCCGAGGAAGGCGATGGACGAATCGGTCTCGTTGACCGCCGTCAGCGCGCCACCACCTTTCGCGGTACCGTCGAGTTTCGTGATGACGACGCCGTCGATGCCGATGGACTCGTCGAACTGTTGGGCTTGGTCCTTCGCGCCCTGTCCGATTGCGGCGTCAAGCACGAGCAGGTTTCGGTCGGGGTCGGCGACCGATTCGATTTCCTCGATTTCCGCGATGAGGTCGTCTTCGAGCGCGTGGCGACCGGCCGTGTCCACGATGTGGATGTCGGCGTCCGCCGTCTCCTCCAGTCCCTTCCGCGCGATATCCACGGGGTCCTCGTTGTCCGGGTCGCCGTAGAAATCGACCTCGGCGCGGGAACACATCTCCTTCGCCTGGTCGTACGCACCGGGCCGGAAGGTGTCGGTTTGGATGACCGCGGGGCGAAGCCCCTTCTTCGAGAACCACCACGCCATCTTGGCGGAGGTGGTCGTCTTCCCCGACCCCTGCAAACCGGCGAGGAGAATGGTCTGGTTTTCGAGCGGGATTTCCGTACTCTCGCCGACGAGGCCGACGAGTTCCTCGTAGACGATACTGAGGACGTGGTCACGGGCCGTCGTCCCGCCCGGCGGTTCTTCGTTCACAGCGCGGTCCTTGATGGACGACGAGAGGTCCATCACGAGGCTGACGTCGACGTCAGCCTGCAGGAGGGAACGCTGAATTTCCTTGACGATTTCCTCGACATCGTCCTCGCTGACGCGTGATTTCCCACTCAGTTTGTCGAGTGAGCCGCGAAGAGAACTGCCGAGATTATCGAGCACCATCGTTAGGGAGTGTTTGGCTTTCCGGCGGTTTAAACCCTTTTTCTATTTGGTTTGGAGTCGATGTCGTCGGAACGTATCGAGGGCCGTCAATCTTCAAGCCGACTGGGAACGAAGGGTTTCGTATGCGACTGTTCGTGAGCATCGACCTGACGGACGACCTCTGGGAGGGTGTCGAGGGCGTGCAGGAGGAGTTCCGCGACGCGGACGGACTCTCGTTCACCGACCCAACGCAGGCCCACCTGACGCTCTCGTTTCTCGGCGACGTGGACGAGGACCGCGTGCCAGCCATCGAGGACGCGCTCGAAACCGCCGTCGAGGACGACATCGACTTCGGCCCCTTCGACGCGGAAATCGGCGGCTTGGGCGTCTTTCCCAGTCTCGACTACATCTCCGTCGTCTGGCTCGGCCTCGACGATGGGGGAGAGGAGACGAGTCTCGTCCACGACGCCGTCGAATCCCGCCTCTACGACCTCGGGTTTTCGCCCGACGACAACGAGTTCGTTCCGCACGTCACCATCGCCAGGATGCAACACGCGGGCGGCAAGGAACTCGTCCAGCGGAACGTGCGGGAACTCGACCCGACTGTGGGGAGAATGGAAGTCAGGGAGGTTCGACTGACCGAGAGCGAGCGATCGTCTGACGGTCCGGAGTATTCGACCGTCGCGGCGTTCACCCTGTGAAGCCGTTTGAAAGGAACAAGATTTTATGCGACGGCGGAAAAGTGGCAACCACTATGGGCAAGAAATCGAAGGCCAAGAAGAAACGCCTGTCCAAGCTGGAACGGCAGAACAGCCGCATCCCGGCGTGGGTCATCATGAAGACGGACCGAGACGTAATGCGAAACCCGAAGCGCCGTAGCTGGCGGCGTAGCGACACTGACGAATAATGAGCGCAAGTGATTTCGAGGAGCGAGTCGTTACGGTTCCGCTCCGAGACGTGACGGCAGAGGCAAAGCACAAACGAGCGAACAAAGCGATGAAACTGGTGCGCGGGCATCTCGCCCAGCACTTCAAGGTGGACGAGGACGAGGTTCGCCTCGACCCCTCCATCAACGAGGCGATCTGGGCGCGCGGTCAGAAGAACCCGCCACGAAAGCTTCGAGTTCACGCTGCCCGCTTCGAGGAAGAGGGCGAATCCGTCGTCGAGGCGGAATACGAAGAGTAGAGCGGTGCTTCGTACCGCGTTCAACGGCTCGGCGTACGTTGGCGTCTTCGCTCGTGTGACTGACGAGTATCTCCTCGTCCGACCGGATTTGGACGATGACCTCGTCGACTCCCTCGAAACGGAGTTGGAAGTCGATGCAATCGGCACGACGCTCGGTGGGTCGTCCACCGTCGGCGCGCTGGTCGCAGGCAACGAGAACGGACTGCTCGTCAGCAACCGTCTCACCGACCACGAGCGCGAACGAATCGAAGAAGTGGTCGACGTTCCACTCACGAAGTTCCCGGGGCGAATCAACGCCGCCGGAAACGTCGTGCTCGTGAACGACACGGGCGCATACGTCCACCCGGACCTCTCGCGGGAAGCAGTTCAAGCCGTCTCGGACGGCTTGGACGTTCCCGTCGAACGAGGGACGATTGCGGGCGTTCAAACGGTCGGAACGGCAGGCGTCGCCACGAACCGAGGCGTCCTCTGCCATCCGAAAGCGACCGACGACGAACTCGATACCATCGAGGACGTGCTCGGCGTCCCGGCGGACATCGGCACCATCAACTACGGTGGGCCGCTCGTCGGGTCCGGGCTTCTCGCCAATGCCCACGGCTACGTCGTCGGAGAGGAGACGACCGGACCGGAACTCGGCCGTATCGAGGACGCGCTGGGCTATATCGACTGATTTTCGGCCCACCGTGTTTTGCAACCTAGTTAGCAACATTCTTCCCGCTCGCTCCCGCACGTGGTGACATGAGCACGATTACTCGCGGAACGGAGAGTGGAGCACAATGATGGGCGGCGGCAATCAAGAGATGCAGCAGATGCAACAGCAGCTCCAACAGCTGGAAGCCGAGAAGGAGGAGCTGAACGGAGAAGTCGAGGACCTTCGCGACGAGAAGGGCGAGGTCGACGAGGCAATCGAAGCCGTCGAAACGCTCGACACCGGCTCGGTCGTTCAAGTCCCGCTCGGCGGCGGCGCGTACCTCCGCGCGAGCGTCGAGGACATCGACGAGGTCATCGTCGAACTCGGCGGCGGCTACGCCGCGGAGCGAGACCAGGAGGGCGCAGTGGCGTCCCTGAAGAGCCGGAAGGATCTCCTCGACGAGCAGATCGCGGACCTGCAGGAGGAAATCGGTGAAGTCGAAGCCGAGAGCGACCAGCTAGAGCAGAAAGCACAGCAGATGCAACAACAGCAGATGCAACAGCAGATGCAGCAGATGCAGCAACAGCAGGACGACGAGGACGAGTAACCGCCGATGTTCGACAGTCTGAAGGATAAGTTGAGCGGGTTCCGTAAGGACGTCGAAGAGACGACAGAGGAGAAGGCCGAAGAAGCTGAGGCGGCGGACGCGGAGACTGCAGATGCCGCGGCAGCCGAAGAAACGGCCGAATCGGAACCCGTCGAAACGGAAGCGGAAACCGCGGGAACAGCCGAACCGGAACCAGAGCCGGAAATCGAATCCGAGCCTGAACCGGAGCCAGCGGCGTCCGACGAGGACGGCGTGGAATCGGAAACGGACTCCGAATCGAGTTCGGGCAACGGCGGCGGGTTCGCCCAGAAGGCGAAGTCGTTCGCGCGCGGTGAGATCATCATCGAGGAGCAGGACGTCGAGGACCCGCTCTGGGAGCTGGAGATGGCGCTTCTCGAAAGCGACGTGGAGATGAGCGTCGCCAGCGAGATGCTCGAAGACATCCGGAACGACCTCGTCGGCGCGACGCGTAAGTTCAGCGCCGAGACGGGGGACGTGGTCGAACAAGCCCTGCGCGATTCCCTGCTGTCGGTCATCAGCGTCGGGCAGTTCGACTTCGATCAGCGGGTTGCGGAAGCCGACAAACCGCTCGTCATCATCTTCACCGGGGTCAACGGCGTCGGGAAGACGACGAGCATCGCCAAACTCGCCCGCTACTTCGAGGAGCGCGGCTACTCCTCGGTGATGGCGAACGGTGACACCTACCGTGCCGGTGCGAACCAGCAGATTCAGGAGCACGCGAACGCGCTCGACAAGAAACTCATCGCGCACGAGCAGGGTGGCGACCCTGCCGCCGTCATCTACGACGCGGTGGAGTACGCCGACGCCCACGACATCGACATCGTGCTGGGCGACACCGCGGGTCGCCTGCACACCAGCGAAGGGTTGATGGACCAGTTGGCGAAGATCGGACGCGTCGTGGACCCCGACATGACCCTCTTCGTGGACGAGGCCGTGGCCGGACAGGACGCGGTCCAGCGCGCGAAGGAGTTCGACGACGCCGCCGAGGTTGACGGCTCGATCCTGACGAAAGCCGACGCCGACTCGAAGGGCGGCGCGGCGATCTCGATCTCCCACGTCACGGGCAAGCCCATCCTGTTCCTCGGAACCGGCCAGGGCTACGACGACATCGAGCAGTTCGACCCTGAAACGATGGTCGAGCGACTCCTCGGCGAAGAAGAAGAGGAGTAATCGACTTCAGATTTTTTCGAAACCGCCGTTCGAGAGTGGTGACACAACCGCTTTCGGGACGCGCGATGCGGACACTGCACCAGCGGTCGGTGCAGGTGTCCGCGTGCCCGGGGAGGTAAGGGGACGTCGAGGGCGGTGGCCGTGCGGTTCCGGCCACCCGTCCACATGCGGTTGCTGTCATGGACCCTAGCAGTTGGGGTCTCAAAATCGGCGTCGAAGGCGGTCGCGGCAATCGCATAAATTCCGTCGAACAAGCGGTGGGGTCGCAGTCTCGAAAACGGTACCAAATCAGCGCAGACAAACGGGGTGTTTCGACACGCGATTCGCAATCCCCAAGACGACGGCACTGTTCCCCTCGAACGAAACCGGACGGCTCCGGAGGAAATCGCAATCGTGTACGTACTGGAACTCGGCGGACAAGACGACGAATTCGCGGCGTGTGAAGCGGCGAGTGCGGCGACCGAGGTGGAACTCGTCGCGCCCGGCCTCGCGCGGGCGGCGACGATCACCGAGCGCGTTCGAAACCTCGCGTACACCCATCGGGCGAACGAACTGGTGGGGACGACGGACGCCGACGTGGCGAGCGCGCGGGCGTTGCTTTCTGCTGCACCCATCGACCGAGAAGGAACGGTCGCGGTACGTGCGCGGACGGTCCGTGACACGGAGGACATCAGCACACAGGAGGTCGAGCGCGAATTGGGGCAAATACTCGTGGACCGTGGATTCGCAGTGGACTTGGACGGCCCCGACCACGAACTGCGGGCGACGTTCTCCGACGACAGTTGTGTGCTCGGGTGGACCGCAGTCGAGAGCGTGCGCGACTACGGTACTCGGAAACCGACCGACAGACCGTTCTTCCAACCGGGGAGCATGCACCCCCTCCTTGCGCGCGCGCTGGTGAACATCGTCGGGGCGAAGGAGGAAACGACGGTTCTCGATCCGATGTGCGGGACGGGTGGCACCCTCATCGAGGCCGCGCTCGTCGGCGCGCGACCGTTGGGTGCCGATGCACAGTGGAAGATGGCCCGTGGGGCGGCGGAGAACCTCGACCACTACGCACCGGACGCGGACGCCGCCACGGTTCGCGGCGACGCGACACATCTGCCGTTCGCCGACGATTCCATTGACGGCGTGGTGTTCGACGCACCCTACGGCAGGCAGTCGAAGATAGCGAACCTCGACCTCGACGACCTCGTGGCTGGCGCGCTCGCGGAAGCCAAGCGGGTTGCATCCCGTACCGTCGTCGTCGGCGACCGCTCGTGGGCGGACGAAGCGCGGACGGCGGGATGGACCGTCGAAGGGGAGTTCGAGCGGCGCGTGCATCGGTCGCTGACGCGGTACATCGTCGTGTTGTCTGGGTAACAGCGGTTGCGCGAATACGAAATCGGATGGCTAAAAATCCGACCGGTCAAAGCTATTTTATCAGCACTTAAGATACCGTAGGGGGGACACCCACCCATGAAGCAGTACCTCGGACTCGTCGAGGACGTTCTCGGGGACGGAACCTACAAGCCCAATCGAACCGGCGTAGACACGATTTCCACGTTCAGCCAGCACTACGAGGTGGACCTGCGCGACGGCTTTCCGCTGTTGACCACCAAGGCGATGGACGGTGCTCGGTGGAATTCGATGCTCCACGAACTCCTCTGGTATCTGTCAGGAGAAGAGCACATCCGAAACCTCCGCAAAGAGACCGGAATCTGGAACGAGTGGTCGAACGAAGAAGGCCACCTCGACACGGCCTACGGTCGGTTCTGGCGGCGCTTTCCGGTTCCCGAGGAGGGTCTACCGGGCGAATCGTGGCCCGAGGACGGCAACCGCTGGATGAACGAGGACGGGACCTTCGACCAGATTCAGTACGTCATCGACGGTCTCAACGAGAATCCGAACTCGCGCCGGTTCGTCGTTTCGGCTTGGCACCCCGCGAATGCGGCCGTCTCGCTGCTTCCGCCGTGTCACTACACCTTCGTCATCAACGTTCAGGGCGACGGTACCCTGAACCTGCACCTCACCCAGCGTTCGGGCGACGTGGCACTCGGCATTCCGTTCAATATCGCGGCTTACGCCCTGATGGCGACCGTGCTCGCTAAACAGACCGGTTTCGAGGTGGGCAAATTCTCCCACACAGTCGTAGATGCACACGTCTACTGCGGCGAAGGAGAACGCGGCGAGTGGTACCGCGACAACCTTTCGGACCTGCAATTGCGCATCGCCGACGTGGACGAGAAATCGGGGTACGAGGAAGTCCGCGAGTGGTTGGAATCGGAAGCACCCGCCGAGGAGACCGAACGCCTCGACCACGTTCCGGGCCTGCTGACCCAACTCTCGCGCGAACCCAAATCGAAGCCGGAAATCGACATCGCGGCGGATTCCATCGACGAGTTGAGCTACGAGGACATCACGCTCCGGGAGTACGACGCTCATCCCGGTCTGAAATTCAGCGTGGCGGAATGACCCGTCTGGTCCTCATCGCCGCGATTGCGGAAAACGGCGTCATCGGCAACGACGGCGGCATGCCGTGGCATTATTCGGAGGATATGCGGCACTTCAAGGAGACGACGATGGGCCACCCCGTCGTCATGGGTCGGACGACCTACGAGAGCATCGCGGCACAGATGGATGGCCCGCTCCCGGGCCGAACGAACGTCGTGTTGAGTCGGTCGAACCCGGACCTTCCGGAGGAAGTCGTCCTCGTCCACGGCGTGGAGGAAGCGATGGCGGAAATCGAGGAACTGGACGACGTCGCCTACATCACCGGCGGCGCGGCGGTGTACGAGCAGTTCCTCCCGCACGCGGACGAGATGATCCTCACGGAGATTCACGAATCCTACGAGGGGGACACGTACTTCCCCGAGTGGGACCCGGAGGAGTGGCGAGAAGTCGAGCGCGACGAGCGCGACGAATTCGACTTCGTTCGCTACGAGCGGTGAGGAACCGCCGCACGGAGTTTTCTGTCGAGCTTAAATCGCACGACGAGGAACGCAAACAGCGTGCCGACCATCCACGTCGTGAGTAGGGGGATGAGTGCGTAGGCGTCCTCCGTTCCCGTGAGCGATCCGATCAATCCCGATCCAAGGAGAGTCAGAAGGCCGAACAGCGCGACGCGTTTCGGTGCTGCGGGACGGTAGTACAGACAGAGACCCGTCGTCAGAATCGCCGCTGCGAACGGCAAGTCGGACAGCAAACGATCGTATCCACCTCCGGGTCCGATGAAGAGTAGTGGGGTAAACACCGCACCAGCACCGACGTAATACCAGAAGAGGTCAGCGAATTTCCCCATCTCGTCGGCGAATTCACCCATCTACGCCCCGCTCCGTCGGAACCGGACGCGTGGTTTCGCCCACGCGGCGAACGCGCCGATGGCTACGGCGATAGCCCACGTTGTCAACGCGGCCGGTCTGTTGGCGGGCGTGAGACTGATTTCGAGGCCAGCCCACAGAACACCGATCGCCACGGAGCTGGCGAGCGAGAACAGCCAGACCTGTCCGTAGGAGACCGGGAGCAGATCGAAGGCGACGAGTACGCCAACGACAAGACCGGGGATGCAGACGAGGAGAGTCCCGACCCAGTGGGGGCTAACGATGAACAAATCGAGAAGCGCGATGAATGGAAGTGGAAGCATGATAACGCTCCCGACGACGATGCCGACCTGTTCCAGACGGCGGGGGAGGGACATACTGTCAAGTTAATCAGGTGAGGATAAATGTTTTCTCGTCGGGGAGTCCGACGATGTCACTCCGAGAAAGGCGGGAAAGGGAAAATCGAAAGAGATTATTCCAGCAGACCGAGTTCTTCGAGCCGCGAGACGATTTTATCGACTGCCTGTTCCGCATCTTCGGGCTTCTTGCCGCCGGTGATGACGAGTTTGCCGGAGCCGAACAGCAGGGCAACGACTTCGGGTTCGTCGAGACGGTAAACGAGGCCGGGGAACTGCTCGGGTTCGTACTCGATGTTCTCCAGACCGAGACCGATGGCGATGGCGTTGAGGTTGAGGTTGCGTCCGAGGTCCGCGCTCGTAACGATGTTCTGGACGACGATTTCGGGGTCGTCGTTCACCTGAATGTTCAGCTCTCGGAGCTTGTCGAAGACGATTTCGAGACTCTCGTGGACGTCGGCAGTGCTCTTTGCACCGGTGCAGACGATTTTACCGGAGCGGAAGATGAGTGCGGCAGACTTCGGGTTCTGCGTACGGTAAACGAGACCGGGGAACTGCTCTGGATCGTAATCCGCGCCCTCCAAGTCCATGGCGACACTTTGAAGGTCGAGTTCCTGCCCGATGCCCGTCGAGGCGACCACGTTTTCAATGTTGATGGTTTCCTTTGGGTCGGTCATAGCGCGACTTAAATGACGTATTTAAGGTTTATAAAGGTTGGTAGTCCAGACTGACACGTCTCAGCCACCCTTTATGAGCGGACTGCGGACGAAATATTGATGTCGGAGCCCCTATCGACGGCAATATTGGTGTTTTCGCGTCCTCGAAACGAACGGGTCTCGTTGTAAACATCTCACATTTTATCGGACCGGTTTTCGTCAGCAGGTCCGCGACGAACCGCCTCCGATGGAGGACGCGAAATGGGTTTCAATCGAGCGGAGCGGTCGTCCTCTGAACGGCATATCGTCGGCTTCGACACGCTGAAGGCGTGAGAAACGCAAGGAGGATCCAATGAACGTGACGGTCGAAGTGGTCGGCGAGGAAAGCCACGAGTTCGACGTGGAAGACGAGGTGTACGCCGATTTGGTGTCGGCCGTGGGGTTGAGTCCGCACGAGGTGTCGGTGATGGTGGACGGACGGCCGGTGCCGGAGGACCAACCCGTTGAGGCGGAACACGTGAAGATACTGCGACTGATAAAAGGCGGATGACGGTTCGACTCGCGACCGCGGCGGACCGCCTGTCAGTGATGCGAATCGTGAACGGTGCGATGCTGGAAGTCGATGCGAAAGCGGTCGAGCGGAGAATCGATTCGGGGGACGTGTTGGTAGCCGTCGAGGAAGACAGGGTGCTCGGAGCGGCGGTGCTGGAACCGGGAGAGGACGGCACGCACATCGATGCAATCGCGGTGCGACGGGCGCGGCGGGGACAGGGCATCGGCGGCGAACTGGTGGCGTTCGCGGCCGAGCGATGCGGAACGCTGACCGCGGACTGTGATCCGAACGTGCGACCGTTTTACGAGTCGTTGGGGTTCGACATCGAGGAACGGATGACGGATGGGAAGGAAAGCGAGGAAAAGCGGTTGTGGGGAACGCTCGAAAGCGAAGACTGATATGGCGAGTTCGCCAACGGCCGGACATGGACGAGACGAAACGACGCCGTCTCACGCTCATCTGGGTCGCGTTCGCGGCGGTGATGGTGTACTACGTCTTCGCAAGCGGATTTACCGGGTCGGTCGGTGACCTGCTCGGTCTCCTCACCGCAGCGTTGGGCGTGGTGCTCGCCGCCGTCTACTACTTCAATCCACGCGGCATGCTTACGTTCGGCTAAAAAATCGAAGCGATGGATTCAGATCAACGGTGCGACCAGTTCCTTCCCCGCGTCGAGCAGGTCGGCCACCGCGTCCTCGCTTTCCCCCTCGGCGTAGATTCGCATCTTCGGTTCGGTGCCGCTCGGCCGGACGAGCAACCACGAACCGTCGTCGAGCAGGATTTTGAAGCCGTCCTTCGTCACCATGTCGGCCACGTCCTTACCCGCGACTTCGTCGGGGAGTTCGGTTTCGAGGTCGTCGAGGACGCGCTCCTTTTCGTCGTCGGGACAATCGAGACTGACCTTGCCCTGGTGAATCTCGCCGAATTCGGCGAGGAGGTCGTCCACGCGGTCGTCGAACGGTCGTTCGTGGGCGACGGCCGCGGCCAGGAGCGCCATGAGGACGCCGTCCTTCTCGCGGACGTGGCCGCGGATGGTGAATCCGCCGCTCTCCTCGCCGCCGATGAGCGCGTCGTGTTCGCCCATCGACTCCGCGAGCCACTTGAATCCGACCGGCGTCTCGTGGACTTCCTCGCCGTGTTCCTCGGCGATACGGTCGATGAGGAAGGTGGTCGAGACGGAGCGCACCGCGGGACCCGACTCGTCTTCGAGCAGATACTCGTACAGCGCGGCGAAGACGAGGTTTTCGTCCAGATAGCCGCGTTCGGGCGTCACGATGGCAATTCTGTCGGCGTCGCCGTCGTTGGCGATACCGAGGTCCGCGTCGCCGTCCTCGACCGCTTCGATGAGGTCTTGGAGGTTTTCCTCGCTCGGTTCGGGCGGTGTGCCGCCGAATTCCGGGTCCTGATCGCAGTTGAGTCGTTCGACACTCGCACCGGCGTCTTCGAGGAGTCGGTCGGTGATGCCTCGACCGCTGCCGTGCATGGCGTCGTAGACGACCGAGAGGCCGTCGAAGTCGGCGTCCACGAGGTCGAAGGCGTGTTTTTCGTAGGGGTCGACGAGGTCCTCCTCGCTGACGGACCCGTACTCCGATTCGGGGAGGGGGTCGGGTTCGGCGA